>JAXJPE010000120.1:0-9160 GCA_036426035.1 Collinsella sp. | reverse complement strand
CGCTTGGTGATGACGCGCTTTTCGCACGCCCACTGGCCGCACAAAAAGCCGATGTAGATCGCAAAGAGAAAGAGCACCAGCGCAAGCACCACGAACGTCCAGCTCATGGGCGCTACTCCCCGTGATGGTGGCCGCAGCAGCACTCGTGGCCGTCGTCATGGCCGTGGCCGCCGCAGCACTCGTGGTCCTCGCCATGGTGGTGGCCACAACCGCACTCGTGGTCGTCGCCATGTTCGCCGCAACCGCAGCCTTCCTCGTGAGCACCATGCTCCTCGGGACGATACTGCGACCAGTCAAGACCGGCGGCGATGGCGTCGGCCTCCTCCTTGTAGAGCACCGTGATGGCCTGGGTGCCCAGCTTGGCGCCACCGATGGCATCGAGCATGTCGTAGAGCGTAAAGGCCACGTCGGCGCCGGGCAGCGCAAGCTCGCGGTCGTCGGCATAGGCGAGCGCCAAGCGCAGGTCCTTGATGAAGTGCTCGACCATAAAGCCGGGCTTGTAGTCGCCGTCAAGCGCCTTGGGTGCCAGGCTCTCCATGGCGCCGGACTTGCCGGTGCCGCCCAGGATCATCTGACGGGTCTTCTCCAGATCAAGGCCGCTCAGCTCGGCAAACGCCAGCGCATCGGCCATGCCGACCATGCAGGCGCCCAGCGACACCTGGTTGGCAAGCTTGGCAGCCTGGCCCTTGCCGGCGCCATCGAAGCAGCAGATGGTTGCCGCGAAGGTGGAAAGGATGTCGCGGACCGGCGCGATGTCGTTCTCGGTGGCGCCCACGATAGCCGTGAGCGTGCCGGCGATAGCACCCGACTCGCCGCCGGTGACGGGGCAGTCAAACGCTATGCGGCCGGAAACCTGGGCGGCCTCGGCAATGTCGCGCGCGAGCTCGGGCGAGCTCGTGGTGAGGTCGATCAAGACCGCACCCGGCTTGGTGCACGCGAGCAGGCCATCGCCCGCCAGGTAGAGCTCCTCGACCTCGGAGGGATAGCCCACCATGGTAAAGACGACATCGGCGTTCGCCGCGGCATCTGCCGGCGTATCGGCCCAGACGGCACCGCGCTCGATAAGCGCGGCAGCCTTGGACTTAGTGCGGTTGTTGACCATGACGGGATAGCCGGCGTCCAAAATGTGGCCGGCGATGGGGGCACCCATGATTCCGGTGCCGATAAATGCGACAGAGAGCTTGTTTGCCATGAAACCTTTCCTTTTGGGTTGGGTGTTATTACCAGGTTGAATACTCGGTGCCAGCGTTTGGGCTGTGAGTTGGGATCGATTACGGCCGCGTTACTTGCCTACTGACCGCGCACGCGGCGGGCGATGCGGTCGGAAAGCGACGCCTTGTCGGCGCGGTTCTTACCCCAAAACGCGCAGGCCACCATGCCGGGGCCCACGTGCGAGCCGATGGTGGGGCCCACGGAGCTTCGAATGATCGTGACGTCGGCGCAGCCCTCCTCCTTGCGGATGGCGGCTTCGAGCCAGTCGCCGTCCTTGTCGGAATCAGCCGTCATGATGGCGATGGGCATGGTGCGGTCGGGCACGTAGTTCTCGCGAAACGACTTGAGGATGGACTTGAGCGCCTTCTTGCGGCCGCGGTTGACGCCGATCAGCGACAGCGAGCCGGCAAGGTCGTAGGAGAGCTCGGGCTTGACATCGAGCTTTGCCGTGAGCTGCGCCGCCGCGGGCGGAATGCGGCCGCCGGCAGCCAGTGCGTCGAAGCTCTCGAGCGTAAAGTAGCCGTGGACGTAGGTCTTTGCCTCGTTTGCCCAATCGACCAGCTGCTTGGCGGTCAGTCCCGCCGAACGCTGGCGCACGGCCTCGAGCGCCAAGAGCGCGCCGGTCGCGCAGGGTAGAGCGTTGTCGACCACGTAGAGCTCAAAGTTGGGATACTCGGCGCGCACGGCATCTGCCGCCTGGCACGCGGAGTTGTAGCTCGACGACAGCGCCGAGGTAAAGCACAGGTAGACCGTGGGCGTACCCTCTTTGGCGCACTCGGTAAAGAACTCGATATAGCGACCGAGTGACACGGCGGAAGTAGACACGCGAGCGCCGGCGCGCATGCGGTCGTAGAACTCCTTAGGGCTCATGCTCGACCAGATATCGTCCGTGTGCTCCTCGCCATCGATGATAAAGGGGAAGCCCAAGATATCGACATCGAGGTTCGCGGCGACCTCGGGGCTAAAGTCGCAGCAGGTATCGACGACGATGCGGCAGCGGTCAGAATGGCCGGTAGATGCAGCCTTGTCCATCAAAGCGACTCCTTACGTAAAAAAGGCGGCCATCCGCATGGGATGGCCGCCAGCCGTTAACTCATGCAAGTTAACGTATTTTACTCGTCAAGTGTTTCGATACGGGGCTTGATGATGCCATATCCACCATTCTTACGGTGATACACCACATTGATGAGGCCAGTCGTCGCGTTCTCGAACACGTAGAAGTCGTGGCCGAGCAGATCGGTCTGCACCAGCGCCTGCTCCTCAGTCATCGGGGTGACATCGATGACCTTCTCGCGGACGAGCAGGTCATCGTCCTCCTCGGGCAGCAGCAGGTCGGCCAGATCCTCAACGCGCTCGACCGGCGCGACATCCGCGGCACTGGCACCACCCTGGCGGTTGTCCACGACCTTGGTCTTGAACTTGCGCAGCTGGCGGGTGACCTTATCGGCGGAGAGGTCGATGGCAGCATACATATCTGCGCCGTGCTCGGCAACGCGAATCACCGAACCGCGGGCACGAGCCGTGACCTCGACGATTGCCGGGTTGGGGTTCGAGGGGTTCTTCTCATAACGAAGCACGACGTCGACTGTCATGGGCTCGATGTCGAAAACCTTGAGCGCCTCGCCGATTTTCTCATCCACATGCGCACGCAGAGCATCGGTTACCGTCGTCTTGCGTCCAGAAACCTTGATATCCATACGTGGCTCCAATCTGCCTCGGGGACTTACTGTACTGGCTATGTACCCATTGCCGTGCATTTAATCACGCGAATTCCCAAAGACCCGAATAACGACTGCTTGATACCGCATACCGAAGTCTCGCACTTTTCCGTGACAAAGTGCGCTATAGGAGGGCGTCGGCAAAGCTAGTTTTTTCCTGGAAATCAGCTCTTACCTGCCGTTTTTACCAAAATAGAAAAGCCGGGCTCCCTTATTGGGGAGACCCGGCCATGCGTGTTGAAACCGTGAAGAAGCGCCTTGTTCAGCGTGTGGCAGGCGCCACCCCTACCAATAACTAGCTATTGAGCTTGTTGATGTCATCGTCGGTGATGGTGCCCTCCTGGCTAGACGACGGGCCGTCGCTGTTGTTATCAGAGGCGTCGTCATCGGAGGACTCGGTCTCGTTGGACGTGGAGTCGGATGCCTGCACATTGGCCCCCGAAACGGTCTTGGCGGTAAGGTCATAGGGCATCTGTCCGTACCAGACGCAGTGGACTGCCTCGAGCGTGCCATCGACCGTGATGCCATCGAGGGCATCGCTCACGGCACGGCACAGCTCATCATTAGAGCTAAGACCTGCGACGCCAAGCGTGGAGGGCGCCTCGAGCGTACCGACATAGGAGATCTGGCTCATCAGACGCGCGAGGTAGCCACCAGCCGTGGAATCACAGATCACGTAATCGACCTCGCCCGACTCGAGCGCCTCAAAGCACTCATTGATGTTGGAAAAGGTCTTTTGGTTGGCGGTGATGCTTTGCTTGGCGAGCGCCTCCTGCGAGGCCGAGGAGGTCTGAACGCCCAGGGTAGCGGTGTTAAGCGTTTCGGTGGAAACGCTCAGCGACTCGCCGTCACTGCTCTTGCCGAATACGGCGGCGGCATCGTACAGACAGGTGCCAAGCGAGCTGATGTCGCCGCCCGCAGACTTGATGTCGCCAATGAAGATGTCCGCCTTTTTATCGCTGAGCGCGGAATCGGCCGAGGACGCATCGACAAAGGCGACCTTGAGACCCATGCGGCATGCGAGGGCACGAGCGGCATCGACCGCATAGCCCGTGAGGTTTCCGTCGGCATCCTGCATGGCCTGCGGTGCATCGGACGTATCGAGGGCGACCGTCAGGGTTCCCGGCGTGACCAGGGCATCGTCCGATACCGTGGGGGTAACGGTCTCGCGCTCGATCTGGTCGATCGTGGGCGTCGTGAACGTGGACAGTGGATTGAACGCGCATCCGCTCAGGCCCAAAACGGCAATGACCGCCGCGGCCCCAGCACCTAACCGAGCCGCATGCATCAAGCTGCCCCTCACCATGTCCACTACCCTGCCTTCTGTGTCGTATACGATCCGTGCCCCGCACGGAATATCGGGTTGTTCCCACCAGCTGACCTGGTATTTGACCCCACACTTGCGCACCGGGGCGTTTGCTCGGGAGGCCGCAGCCACCTTCACGACTGGCCCGCTCGCCCGCGAGGCGGTATTGCCCCAAAGAAAGTAGAACGGACGGTGCGGCTTACATCTAGGACGCGCCATGATCGCGCCGCGCGCACGCGGTCGCTTACGTGGATCCCTTTGACCGCGTCTGTCTTGGACTAGGATGGGCATTTCGTCCGTCCGCAACCACAGCCTGGCAGGAACGTAGCGCATTATAGCTAAGTTCAAGCTATAGTTTAAGGTTAGGGACGTTATTCGCATCGCGAGCACAGATTTCGCAGGTCGGGGCGGACCATTCGTGCCCCCATGAAGCCCGGAGCTCCCCCACGGGGAGCTCCGGGGCACCCGTCTCAGGGTGCCCTGTGCAAAAAACGGCAAATATGAGTACTGCTACCAATTTAGTAGCAGCGTATTTCCGCCCCACGAGCCCTTTTTGAGTTCCGCACAGCCCGCTTGGCGCCAAGATATTCCACATTCGTTTATTATCTCTTCGCTGAATCCAGTTTTTCGGCCCAAGTTTCTTTATTTTTGCTGTCACTAATCTAGTAGCAGTACTCATATTTGCCGTTTTTTGCACAGGGCATATAAACAGACCCCCTATAAAGCCATAGTTTTACGCCGGCTTGAGCCCAAAGCACGCTCGGAGCGTATTCAGCATAGCATCTTGCCTCTTTCGACGAGCCTCTACACGATTCTGATATCGCTTACCCATACGCTGGTGGATGCGCCATGCGAGCGCTTCCATCGCCTCCATGTCGCAGAGCATCTCGTTGTTGACCGTCGCGACCTCGATTCCCATGGACGCCAAACCCGTATTGCGTTTTTCATCGTGAATGCGCCCGCCGCGAGACGAATGGCCCTGCTCACCGTTGTATTCCAGGTCAAACCGAGCTGCTTCCTGATAGGCATCGCAAACCGCATACGGCATCCCCGAGATCGCCTGCGCACGGTCGTTGAACTCGATCTTGTGGTCGGTCTTAAAGGGACCGCAGGCAAATCCGCCATAAGAAAACGGAAGCGAAAACATGGCAAGCATGATGCATTCCATGGGTGAGCGCAGGTTTTCCGACAGAAAGGGGCACAGCCGCCGCAGCTGCTTGGCCGCGCTCCCCTTGCATGCCGCAAGGTAATCTGCCAGGCGATCGGGCGTCAGCACTGGCTCGACCTCAAAGTAGCCCACATCTGACGGCTGGTCCTTATCCTTTGCAAGCCTGTTCACGGTAGGCGAGCTGTAAGGGGGCAGATACTGCCCGCGATCGCTCAGCGAAATCTTGGAGCACAGCTCCTGGGCCAGGGCAAATGCCTGGATACAGCCGACTTCGCGCGCAACGGCGGCACAGAGGGCCTCGGGAGACAAGCTGTACACTCCCGGCTCCACCTCCAAAATCGAGGCGTCCGGCAGGTCTGTAGAACAAACGGACCAGCTTGCACCAGGCATGCGGCGACGCTGCTTCGCCGACCCCACCAGCAGGCACAAGTCTTCTTGGACCTCGCCACTCACGGCCCCGATCCGCACCAAATCGGGAAGATAAATGTCCTCGGCCGAGGGAGACGATGTATGCAGCACACGGCGCTCTTCATCGGGATCGAGGTCTCTCCAGCTGATGTAACCCATTTGTCGGCGCTCGGCGCGCATCATGCGCAGCGCCGAGGCACCGGTCAGGACTACGGAGGCCGCCAGTTGCTCGCTTGTCGGCTCGATGCGCCGCGCTATCTTCACTGCCACAAAACCACCCCCTACCAAACGCGTGCGATAGCGAGGCCATCGACTGCTGCGGCGCCGGCACGCTTGAGCTCCGCCGAGGCTGCTGCCATGGTCGCGCCCGTGGTAATGACATCATCGATGAGCAGCAGACGGCGGCCGCGCACATCCTCGACCGTCTCGTACATGCCCCGGGCATGCTCCCGGCGCTCATCGCGGCCGAGCTCTCGCTGGTCACCATGACCGTATTTGACCAGGGCGTCCAGCAACGGGACACCCGAAAGATCGCAAAACGAGCGCGCGATTGCTTCCATATGGTCGAATCCACGCCGCCGAAACGCCGCCGCAGTCGCGGGCACAAACACCACCGCGTCCGCACCGGACAACACACCGCCGTAGCGATCGGATGCTGCCACCTGGGCATGCAAGGCAGTGTCGTAGAGCAACTCCGCCAGATACGGTGCCAGACGGCGCTCGCCCGCATCCTTGTACGCCTTGATGATGCGCGGCAGCGGATGTGCATAGACGGCACACGCCAGGCAGCGATCGAGCGCCTCGGCCATTGCCGAAGACGTGCCCTCGACCGAGCACTCGGTACACAGCAAATCCCCAAACGGGGCGCCGCATCGGATGCAACTATGACACGGATCGATGAGCGCGAGCGATGCCAGACAATCCTGGCAGATCAGCGCACCGGAACGCTCGCAGCCAGCGCATCGCGTGGGCGACAACGCCTCGAGCGCCTCATACGTCGCGCGCTCGGCAAGCGGTAGCAATTCGTCCGCAAACGGTAGGACGCCTGCGCCCTGCAAGCGAGTCAATACGTTCAGATGTCTCTTCATGACACAACCCTCCCTACGCGAAGGCGAAGGGAGGGTTGTCGGTGTAGAGCCATGATACCCAGAGGTGCTGGGGTCAGGCGGGTTACATCCGCTTACGGACGTTATTCGCCGGCAGGCGGTTGCGGTACGGACGAGGTGCGGGTCGAGCCTTCGCCACCGTCCTGGCGCGGCTTGCGGGAGCGACGGCGACGGCGACGCTTTTGACCCTGGTCGGTCGAGCCCTCGCCGCCGCGATCCTCACGCGGTTCGCACTCGTCGCGAGCGCCGCCGTGCGAAGCCTTGGCGGCAGCTCCTCCGCCATCGCCGGGGCGACGGCGCGTGACCTTGACTTCGCCATCCGAAACCTGATCGGCCACAGAAGGAATCGAGGGTTTCTGCTGCGCGCCCGAGGAATGGCGACGACGCGGACGTGACGCGCGCTCCTCCTCGCCACGCGGCTTGCCAGCCTTGTCGGCAGGCGCGTCGGAGGCCGAGGCGCCCTTGGGAGCGGCACCGGCCTCGCGAGCAGCTGCGGCGCGGAAGGCGTCCTCGCGCTCCTCGCTCGACAGGTGACGGCGACGACGGCGCGTGGGGTTCATGCCACCGCCGCGATTTTGCTGCTGGGGCTGCTGAGCCTCGCGCTCGCGGGAAGCGTTCTTACCCGCGGCCTCGCCATTGTCGACGGACGCCGTGCGCTTGCGGCGGCGACGGCCATCGGCTGCTCCCTCGGTCTCGGGCGCCTCGGCCTTGCCGCGGCCCTTTCCACGGCCACGGCCCTCGCCCTGGCCCTGAGCGGTGCGAGCATCGGATTCGGCATCGCGACGACGGCGCTTGGGCATCGATGTGCCGGCCAGACGATCGGCGCTCGACAGGCCATCGCCCACGTCGACGCCGTTTTCGCGATCGAGTTCCATGAGCGCCAGACGCATCTCGGGCGACTCGATGCGCTCGAGCACGTCGCGCGTCACGCAGTCGGGGCGGCAGTTGCAGCCCTGCTCGGCGGCCTTCTTTTTGCAGCCCTCCGAGCACGTCATATCGGCTAGGTTGACCTTAAAGACTTTGCCGTTCTCCAGGCGCAGCACCAGCTGCTCACGCGGCGTGTCATATTCCTGGATGCGCGCCTTGCCAAGCGGCGTATCGATAAGCGTCTTCTTTTTGGGCGCGCGGCTCTTAAAGTCCTTGTACGCCTCGAACTCGTAGCGCAGGCAGCACATCAGGCGGCCGCAGACGCCACTAATCTTGGACGAGTTGAGCGGCAGGTCCTGCTCCTTTGCCATGCGGATCGAAACCGGCTCAAACTGTCCGCCAAAGCGCGTGCAGCAGAGCTCCTGGCCGCACTGGGCATAGCCGCCCACCAGGCGGGTCTCGTCGCGCACGCCGATCTGGCGCATGTCGACGCGAATGTGCAGCGTCGAGGACAGGTCCTTGACGAGCTGACGGAAATCGACGCGCTCCTCGGCCGCAAAGTAGAACACAGCCTTCTCGCCGCCAAACAGGTACTCGACGCCGACCGGCTTCATCTCGAGGTCGAGCTCTTTGACCAGACGACGGAAATCGACCATGGCCTCGTCGCCCTGGATGGCCAGGTCGTCGGCAAGCTGCAGGTCGATGTCGCTCGCCACGCGCAGCACGGGCTTGAGCGGCTGGCCGATCTCATCTTGCGGCACCTCGAAGGGATCGGCCGTGACCAGGCCGATCTCGGTTCCGCGCTCGGTGGAGCAAATGGCATAATCGGCCTCGAGGATATCCAGATCCTGCGGATCAAACCACAGGTCGCGCGAGGCGTAGGTAAACTTAACGGGTACGACTAACGGCATTTCAGTGCCTTCCTGATATCGAACAGCATGACCTCGATGGCCAGCTGGGGAGTAACGTTTCTGGCGATGTTGCGCTCGGCGGTCGCGACCGCCTCGAGCGCCCGGGTGGCACCCGCAACATTCGTCGCGGCGGCAAGCCGCCCGATCGTGTCGCGCACGTCTTCGTTCACGACGTCGGCCGCCTCGTCCTGAAGTGTCAGCAGCACGTCGCGCATGAGCGTCCGCGCGCTCGCCAGCGCTTCCATGATACCCGAACGCTCGCGCGCGTTGAGTTCGCGCTTGTTGCGGTCCTCAAGCTGCTTCAATGCTCCACGCGACAGGTAGTCGGCGTTTTGCTCGAGCACCTTTTCCTGTGTGGACTTGACCTCGGCGAGCGGCGCCTTAACGGCGACGATGAGCGACTTGGCGCGGCTGAGCACATCAGCCTCGTCGGCAGCGATGAGCGAATCGATGGCGCGGACCAT
>JAXJPE010000119.1:0-8883 GCA_036426035.1 Collinsella sp. | reverse complement strand
CTTCTATACAGCAAAAAGGGGTGCTGACCATTTCGGTCGGCACCCCTTTAAGTTGCGGTGAAATAGGGACTAAATGAGGGCATCGGAGGTCAAAAGAGTCCCTATTCCACCGCAACTTCATGGGGGCATGCGACAATGCCATCGGAAAACGTTTGCCATCCTTGGGGGCCTATCTATGCTGTACGAGTTTTGTGCCGAGAACTTTGAGCGGGTGCCGGCGGCCATTGCGGCCGGTGCGGGACGCATTGAGCTGTGCGACAACCTTGCCGTCGGTGGTACCACGCCCTCGGCCGGCGCTATCAGCGCTACGACCAACTATGCCCACGAGCACGATGCACGGGTGATGTGCATGATCCGTCCGCGTGGCGGCGATTTTCACTACAACCAGGACGAGCTGCGCATGATGGAGATGGACTTGGGCCTTGCCGTAAGCGCCGGCGTTGACGGCTTGGTCTTTGGCTGCTGCAAACCCTGTGCTGGCGGATGGGCACTCGACGAGCTCATGCTTGGCGCCCTCGTGATGGCTGCGGGCTGCGCGACCGAGGAGTGCAAGCGCGAGCCTGTCGACATTACCTTCCATATGGCATTTGACCAGCTTTCGCCCGAGGCTCAGCTCGATGCCATCGACACGCTTGTCGAGTGCGGCGTTACGCGCATCCTGACGCACGGTGGTGCGGCCGGCACGCCGATTGAGGACAACCTGGAGCACCTGTCGCGTCTTGTCGAGTATGCGGCCGGCCGTGTGACCATCCTTCCCGGCGGCGGCATTACCACGGCCAACCGAGATGCCGTAGCGGCAGCGCTTGGCGTCTCCGAGCTGCATGGCACCAAGATCGTGCCGTTAGAGGCGTAGTCCACATAGCTCGCACGTTCATCCTAAGATGCTTGGGCGACAAGGCGGGGCGCGAACAACGCGGGCAAGCTAGCGTGTCATGGCGTCGCGGCCGGCCTCGACCCGCTTGCGCTGGGCGGCGCGTTCCTCGCCGGTCAGGCGCTCAAAGAGATGCCCGATAATTGAGGCCAACACCTGCTGAAACAGCGTGCCGCACATGACGGGAAATACGACCTCGCCGGGAAAATACTGTGTGGCGATGACGGCGCCCGAAGAGATATTACGCATGCCGCAGGTAAAGCACATGGTGGTCGTCTCGCTATACGGCAGGTGCAACGTGCGAGCGACCAGAATGCCCACGACAAAGCCGCTGATGGCGAACGCCAGAATAAAGAGGGCGACTTCAAGGCGCACCGCGTTCATGTGCAGCACGTACTCGCTCATGGCGGTGGAGTTGGACGCGATGACGCCCATCATCATAAATTTGCAGGCGGGCGAGAGCGCGGGGGAGAGCTTCTCGTGTCCCCAGCCGCGCGTAAGTTCGTTGATCACAATGCCGAGGATGGCAGGGATGGCAATCATAAAGGCCATGTTCTGCATCATGCTCGGAACATCGATTGCGACGGTGGCACCCAGCAGGAGCTTGAGCGTGAGCGGAATCGTGACGGGCGAGATGACCGAAGACGTCAGGATGATGGTGAGTGCGAGCGGGCCGTTGCCGCCGAACATGCTAATCCACATAAAGGCAGTGACCGCCACGGGTACGCTGTACTCGAGCACGATGCCGCAGACAAGGTTGGGGTTGGAACCAAAGAACAGCGACCCCATGGCATAGGCTGCTATGGGAATGAGCACCGCGGAGACGAGCAGCGCCAAAATCAGGTGCAGCGGACGGCGGAACACCTCAGCCACCTGGTGGAAGGTGTTGCTGAGCGCACCCTGAAACGTCATAAAGGCAAACAAGGTGGGAACGATGGGCTTGAGTAAGCCGATCTGCTGGGGAAAGAGCACGCCGAGCGCCACGCAAATCGGAACGATGACCTGCATGTGCCCCGCGAGAAACTTGCCCAGTCCAACCCATTGCTTCATATGCGCTTGTGACTCCCTTTGCTCGTGAATCCGTTTTGAATGGATATGCTAGACGCTCGCATGCGTCCGTGTGGCTGAAACGCTCGAATATTTCGAGGCGATTACCGGCATCGTTTACCGAAACCGCGGCGTGCTGCGGCGTTTTGCGTCCGTGCTGCACGGTATAATAAATCCGTTCAACAGATCTGCCTGCCGAAGCGGGCATACACAGAGGACTCATCGCTATGAACCGTGAGAGGTATCGCGGCGACCTGCCCCTATCGGGGGTGGGTGCCTATGTCATCGCTTAAGACGACGCATCGCTGGGCGGTCGCTCAGCAAAACCCCGAGCTCGAAAAGGAGCTTTCGGCTGGCCTGGGCATACCCGGGCTGGTGGCGCGCATTATGGTTGCGCACGGCATTACATCCATCGAAGAAGGCCAGCTGTTTTTGACGCCTTCGCTCGATCGCGACTGGGCCGACCCACTCATTATCCCGGGCATGTCGGTCGTTGCCGACCGCGTCGAGCGTGCCATTCGCAACCACGAGCACATCGCGGTCTTTGGCGATTTTGACGTTGACGGTATTACGTCGACCTGCCTGTTGACCGAGGCACTGCGCACGTTTGGTGCCGATGTCACGCCGTTTATTCCACATCGCTTTGACGAGGGCTACGGTCTTTCGCGCGCGGCGCTCGACCGCGTTAACGGGCTCGCCCAACCCAACCTGATCGTGACCGTCGATAACGGTATTGCTGCCAAGGAAGAAGTCTCCTATCTGGAGAGCCTGGGGATCGATTTGGTGGTCACGGACCATCACGAGCCCTCCGATCAGGTGCCGCAGGGCGTGCCCCTGACCGACCCTAAGCTCGAGGACGAGGGTCCTTCACGTGAGCTTGCCGGTGCCGGCGTGGCACTCAAGCTGGTGCAGGTTCTGGGCGAGCGTCTGGGCAAGCCGTCGTATTGGCGTTCGCTGATCGAGGTTGCGGCGCTGGGCACCGTGTCCGACATGATGCCGCTGACGCCCGAGAACCGCGCACTGGTCGCCGAGGGCATCCAGCAGATGCGCGTGACGGCCCGTCCCGGCTATATCGCGCTTGCCGCACTTGCCAAGGCCGACCTTTCTACCATTACGGCCGATGGCCTGTCGTTTTCGCTCATTCCCCGCTTGAACGCCGCCGGCCGCATGGCCGATCCCAAGCTGGCACTCGACCTGCTGCTTGCCCGCGATCCTATCGAGGCAAGCGCTCTGGCGGCCGAGCTCGAGGAGATCAACCGTCAGCGCCGCGAGATCGAGGCCGAGCTCACGCGCGATGCCATGGCAAAGGTCGAGGAGACCTATGATGGCGGTCGCGCAATCGTCGTGGGTGGCGAGGGCTGGCACGAGGGCGTCAAGGGTATCGTAGCGAGCCGCCTGACCAACCGTTATCACGTGCCGGCGCTGCTGTTCTCGATCGAAGACGGTATCGCTCGCGGTTCGGGTCGCTCGGTGGGCAAGGTCAACCTGTTCGACGCCGTAGAGCGCTGCTCCGATCTGCTGATTCGTCGCGGCGGGCATGCGGGTGCGGTGGGCGTGACCATCGAGGCGTCCAAGCTCGACGAGTTCCGTCGTCGCCTTTCCGCCGTGCTATCGGAGCTTCCCGCCGAGGACTTTGAGGACACCGACGAGGTTGCTGCCACCGTCAACCTCTCCGAGCTGAATATTGAGACCATCGAGCAGATCTCCCGTCTTGAGCCGTTTGGCCAGGGCAACAAGGTGCCGCTTCTGGCCGCCGAGGGCGTGACGATGTGCGATCGCGCCGTGGTGGGCAAAACCGGCGAGCACATGCGCTTCGTGGCGACCGATGGTGCCGCGAGTGTGCCGGCCATCATGTTCCGCGTGCCGCAGATCGATAGGCTCATCAATTGCGACAGCGCCGTCGATTTGGTGTTCGAGGCCGTGGCCGAGCATTGGCAGGGACGCGTGAAGCCCAAGCTCATGATCAAAGATGTCTTGGTGCGCGATACCACGGCGCCCAATATCGACGATCCGGCATGTGAGCTTCGCCGCGGCGTACAACCGGCGGATTCTGGCCTGCGCCTGGAGTCGCGTAAACGCGAGACGCTCGCCCAGCTTTCTTATACCGAGCTCACGCGCTCGCTTATCCATAGCTTTATCGGCTCGAACCAGCCACATCGCGCGCAGGTCGAGGCACTCGACGCGCTCGCCGACCACCAGAGCGTTTTGGCCGTTATGGGAACGGGGCGCGGCAAGTCTCTTATCTTCCATGTGCATGCCGCGCGCGAGGCGGTCCTTCGCGGGCGTGCGAGCATCTTTGTCTATCCGCTGCGTGCGCTCGTTGCCGACCAGGCCTATCACCTCTCGTCGACGATGGCCGCACTCGGCATTGGCGTAGGCGTGCTGACCGGCGAGACCGTGGAGGCGGCGCGCGATGACGTGTTTGCCGGCTTGGCTTCGGGCCGCACCGGCATCGTGCTCACGACGCCCGAGTTCCTGTCCATTCACCGCGACCGCTTTGCGCGTTCGGGCCGCATCGGTTTTGTCGTTATCGATGAGGCGCATCATGCCGGTCTTGCCAAGGGCGGCGACCGCAGCGCCTATCTCGACATGCCCGATATCCTCAAGGCCCTGGGCGACCCGGTCGTTCTGGCCGCGACTGCCACCGCAACGGCTCCGGTTGTGGCCGAGCTCGCCCGCGTGCTACCGATTACCCGTACAGTGGTCGACGAGACGGTGCGCGAGAACTTGCAGCTCGAGGATGACCGAGACCTTGCGAGCCGCGAGAACCGCCTGGTGTCAATCGTGGCGACGGGGGAGAAGACCGTCATTTACGTCAATTCGCGCGACCAGTCCGTGGCGCTTGCCAAGACGCTGCGCAAGCGGGTACCCGATTGCGCGACCCGCATCGCGTTCTATAACGCGGGGCTTGCGCGCTCCGATCGTCGCCGTGTCGAGGAAGCATTCCGAGACGGTAGCCTCAGCTGCATCGTTTCGACCTCTGCCTTTGGCGAGGGCGTCAACCTGCCCGATATCCGCCATGTCGTGCTCTACCACATGCCGTTTGGCGCCATCGAGTTCAACCAGATGAGCGGACGCGCCGGTCGCGACGGCCAACCTGCCGTGATCCATCTGCTCTATTCGTCGCGCGACGCCCGCATTAACGAGCGCCTACTCGACTGCTATGCGCCCGAGCGCGACGAGCTCGTCACGCTCTATCGCGCGCTGCAGACCATGTGGCGCTCCAACCGCGGCAAGACCGGAGACGACTCGTTTAGTGCGAGCGATATCGACATCGCGCAGATGTGTCTTGCCATTGATGCCCGCACGCCGGTCGACGAGCGCTCGGTGGCAAGCGGCCTGGGAATCTTCGAAGAGCTTGGCTTCTGTCGCGTTTCGGGGTTTGACGACACCCGTCGCATTGCGATGGCCGAAAACCCCGGCCGTGTGCAATTGAGCAGGTCAATCCGCTATTTGGAGGGCTTGCGCTCGCGCATGGAGTTCTCGGCTTTCCGGAGCTGGGCGCTTGATTCGTGCGCTTCTGATATGCTAGCCAAAGTTAACCGCCCGATCGTACCGCGGGCCTAGGGGAAGGGGACCTCGATGGATGCCGCAGCCCGTACCGCCCATGATTCCACCCTCCAACCGTTCTCGGAGATGGAGCACTATAAGCATGCCGATGAGCTGCCGCCCGAGATTATGGCGGACAGCTACGACAAGCTGGAGCGCCTGTGCCTCAAATATATGAATGAGGACGACTTTTCTAAGGTTGAGCAGGCCTATTGCTTTGCTGCCGAGAAGCACTGCAACCAAAAGCGCCGCTCGGGTGAGATGTACATCAACCATCCCGTCGAGGTGGCCATCATTTTGGCCGACCTCAAGATGGACTGCGATGTGGTGTGCGCCGCGCTGCTGCACGATACCGTCGAGGATACCGAGACCTCGCTTGCCGATGTTTCCGGCCTGTTTGGCGATACGGTGGCCGAGCTCGTCGATGGCGTGACCAAGCTCACCAACATCGAAGTCGACAGCATGGACGAGAAGCAGGCGCTCACGCTGCGAAAGATGTTCCTCGCCATGTCCAAGGACATCCGCGTCATCATCGTTAAGCTTGCCGACCGTCTGCACAACATGCGCACCCTTGCAGCCCTGCGTGAGGACCGTCGCCTGTTTAAGGCTCGCGAGACCATGGACGTGTATGCGCCCCTGGCCGACCGTCTGGGCATGAGCTCCATTAAATGGGAGCTCGAGGACCTGTCCTTCTTCTACCTTGAGCCCGACGCCTACCAGCGCATCGCGCGCATGGTGGCGGAGTCGCGTGAGGTCCGTGAGCGTTATCTGGCCGAGACCATCAAGACGCTCACCGACGAGCTCAACCGCATTGGCCTGGAAGACTTCCAGATTAACGGCCGCTCCAAGCACTATTGGTCCATCTACCAAAAGATGAAGCGCAAGGGCAAGGAGTTCTCTGAGATCTACGACCTGGTGGCGCTGCGCGTCATTACCCATTCGGTACGCGATTGCTACTCCACGCTCGGCGCGGTGCATACGCTGTGGCACCCCATGCCCGGTCGCTTTAAAGACTATATCGCCATGCCCAAGGTCAATAACTACCAGTCGCTCCACACGACGGTTATCGGCCCTACGGCCCGCCCGCTCGAGATTCAGATTCGAACCTATGAGATGCATGAGCAGGCCGAGTACGGCATTGCCGCCCACTGGCTCTATAAGAAGTCGGGCGGATCGTCTGCGTCTAAGACCAATGATGCCCAGCGTCTGGACGACCAGATTAACTGGCTCAAACATTCGCTCGATTGGGCTGCGTCTGATGAGATCACTGACGCCAAGGAATACTTGCATTCGCTGAAGGTCGACCTCTTCGATCAAGAGATCTTCGTCTTTACGCCCAAGGGCGAGGTCATGGCGCTTCGTGCCGGCTCCACGCCACTCGACTTTGCCTACGCCGTTCACACCGAGGTGGGAAACCACTGCGTCGGCGCTAAGATCAACGGTGCGGTGGCCCCGCTCACGCACGAGATCAAGACGGGCGACCGCGTTGAAATCCTGACCAACAAGAGTTCCAAGCCGTCGCGTGATTGGCTCAAGATCGTCAAGACGCCTTCGGCCAAGTCCAAGATCCGTCGCTACTTTGCCGCCGCGACCAAGGACGACGACGCTGCTACCGGTCGCGATATGCTGGCCAAGGACCTGCGTAAGCGTGGCTATGGCATTTCTACGCCGCGTTCGACGCGTGCGCTCAACGCCGTGGCGGAGCAGTTTAACTTCAAGCAGCTCGAGGACCTGTTTGCCGCCGTCGGCGCCGGCAAGGTTGCCGCGCGCGCTGTGGGCAATAAGGTCGAGCAAATCTTGGACCCCAAGCCCGAGGAACAGCTCACCAAGGCCGAGGCTATCGCCGAGGTCGTGAAGCAGCCCGCTCGCGGCTCCAATCGCAAGCCGCAAAAGCACGGCAAGAGCGCCAGTAACGGCATTATCGTCAAGGGCGAGAGCAACAGCGGCCTGCTGGTCCGTCTGGCTCATTGCTGCAACCCCGTGACGGGCGACGACATCGTCGGCTTCATCACGCGCGGTCGTGGCGTTTCGGTGCATCGCGCCAACTGCCCCAACGTCAAGGGCCTTATGGAACATCCCGAGCGCATGATTGACGTAGAGTGGGATGGTGCTGCCGATACGCTTTTCCAGGTCGAGATTGTGGTCGAGTGCCTGGACCGCATGGGCCTGCTCAAGGACGTCACCATCGCCATTGGCGATGCAGGCGGCAATATCCTTTCTGCCGCCACGTCGACCAACCGCGAGGGTATTGCGACCCTGCGCTTTATGGTCGAAATATCGGATGCGAGCGGCCTGGATCCGCTGCTGGCTTCCATCAGCAGTGTCGATTCGGTCTACGACGCTCGCCGTCTTATGCCCGGCGAGGGCGGAGCGCAACTCAAGCGCCGTGTGTAGGTGCGAGAGCCTCTCAGCATCATAGATATTGGTTACGTTCGAGGCATCGTTTGGTGCCTCGAACGTATTTTAGAAGGAGGGTATGCGCATGGGCGATATGACTTTGGACCTGACACCCCGAGGCGCGGCTTCGATTGAGGCACTCGTCAACGGCCCGATTCAGACCAACAGCTACGCCGTGATTTCGAATGACGAGTGCTTAATCGTCGATCCGGCGTGGGAGGGAGAGCGTCTTGTGGAGCATATCCGCACCGCGCATCCCGAGGTGCGCGTACTCGGCTCTGTCTGCACGCACGGTCATGCCGACCATGTTGGCGGGGTTGCCGGGGTTCGAGCTGTCGTTGGCGACAGCGCACTATATGAGTTGTGCGCTAAGGACGTGACGGTACCTCGCGCAAATATCGAGGAGCAGCGCGCCATGTGGGGTATCGAGACGCCCGATCCGGGTGAGCCGACGCGTTTGCTTGCCGAGGGCGATACAATCGAGGTGGGCGACGTCTGCCTGCAGGTGATCGAGACGCCGGGGCATACGCCGGGCGGCATCGTCCTGTTCGCCGCGACCGAGCAGGGAAACATCGCCTTTGTGGGCGACACGCTTTTCCCGGGCAGTCACGGTCGTACCGATCTTTCCGGCGGTGACGAGGCGGCGATTATGCGCTCGCTCTCCAAACTTGCCAAGACGCTTCCGCCCGATACCGTTTGCTTGACGGGCCATGGCGATTCGACCACGATGGCGCGCGAACTTATGCAGAACCCGTTTATGCAGATGTAGGCTCGAAGCCGTCTTTCGAACCACGAAGACCGGTCAATCGTCAAGCTATTTTCCCCAGTGGGTCGATTCTGTGGGGCAAACGGTCAAAATTTGTCCAATCGGATGGTATTCGTGAACAAACGAACGTTTATGCTCGGGTATGTCGTGGTAAAATCTCAGGCGTTATCGGAGCAACCTTACAGGAGGTTTCTTTTATGCTCGTCAACGCAGCAGACATGCTCAAGAAGGCCGAGGCCGGCAAGTACGGTCT
>JAXJPE010000118.1:0-53463 GCA_036426035.1 Collinsella sp. | reverse complement strand
GCCATGCCCGACAACTGGACGCTACCCGTGGCCGAGCGCGTCAAGGCCCTGGTCTCCGTGCCGGTGGCAACCGTCGGCCGCGTGGTCTCGGTCGAGGCCGGCGAGAAGATTCTGGAAGACGGCGCGGCCGACATCGTCGCCTATGGCCGCTCGCTCATGTGCGACCCCGACATTGCGCTGAAGGCCGCCACGGGCGAGCCCATTCGCGAGTGCCTCAACTGCAATAAGGGCTGTGTCGACGCGATTCAAAACCGCAAGTACATCTCGTGCGTGCTTAATGCCGAGAACGGCGACGAGGCGACCATCGCCATCAAGCCGGGCGAGGGCGACAAGAAGATCGCCGTGGTGGGCGGTGGCATCGCCGGCCTGGAGGCCGCGCGCGTGGCGGCCAAGCGCGGCTACGACGTGACCGTCTACGAGGCGAGCGATCATCTGGGCGGCCAGATTGTGCTGGCGGCCGCGCCTCCGCGCAAGGACGAGATCATGCGCTCGGTCGAGTATTACGAGAAGATTCTGCCCGGCCTGGGCGTGAAGGTTGAGCTCAACCATGCCGCTACCGCTGAGGACCTCAACGCCGCCGACGCCGCGATTGTGGCCGTGGGCGCGCACGACGTGGTCATCCCCGTTCCGGGTGCCGACTCGGAGAAGGTCGTCTCGAGCTGGGACGTGCTGGCCGGCAAGGTGGAGCTCAGCGACCGCGTCGCCGTCATTGGCGGTGGCCTGGTGGGCACCGAGACTGCCGAGTACCTGCTGCAGCACGGCTGCGAGGTGGCGATCGTGGAGATGCTCGACAAGATTGCCGCGGGCGAGTCCGAGACCATTCTGCCGCTGATCATGAGCGACTTTGCAGAGCACAACGTGGAGCAGCACGTGAAGACCCGCCTGACCGCCATTACCGACGAGGGCGTGGAGGCCATTCGCACCACCGAGGACGGCGCCGAGGAGCCGGTGAAGATCGCCTGCGATTACGTGGTGATGGCCGTGGGCTCCAAGGCCAACGCGTTTGACCTGGACGGCGTGACGGTACCCGTGACCTACGTGGGCGACTGCTCGGGCGAGCGCACCGCCGACATCGCGAGCGCCATTCGCACGGCGTATCACGCGGCCAACGAGCTCTAAGCAAGAAAACTATCGCATATTGAGTGGGCGGGGAGTGACGTATCGGTGCTCCCCGCCTTTTTGTCGATAAGAGTGCCTCTGACCAGCGGGTTCAGAAAATCCGAATCTCATGCACCAGAAAATCCGAATTATATGAACACGAAAATCCGAATCGCAACCACCCGAAAATCCGAATTTGCTACAGTGGTATAGAAGAATCAGAAAGCAGGAACTGGAAATCTGCGGAGGTGGCTCATGGCAGGTGAGAGGCCACATCGGGACGGATACATCCCACGTATCGTGGATGCGAAAATCGAGCGCTACCTTCGTGTCTTTGGCGCGGTCGAGATTGCGGGCACCAAGTGGTGCGGCAAGACGTGGGCCGCGCTCGAGCACGGGGCGTCCGCCTCGTATGTCGACGAGAATCTCGACCTCGCGCGTGCCGACCCAGCGATGATGTTGCTGGGAGACCGTCCGCATATTATCGATGAGTGGCAGCGCGTTCCCCAGATTTGGGACTACGTTAGACACGAGGTTGACCGCACCCGGGGTACGCGCGGCGCCTATATCCTCACGGGTTCCGCCACGCCCGCGTTTGGCTCAAAGGCGGAGGCGCCCGCGCATAGTGGAGCTGGCCGCATCGGCCGCGTCCGCATGCACCCCATGACGCTTGCCGAGACAGGTGAGTCCAACGGCAAGGTGAGCCTGGCGGGCTTGTTTGAGCATCGTTTTGAGCCCTGCCGGTGCGATGGCGATACACCGGGGCTTGTCGAAGCCGCTTGCCGCGGCGGCTGGCCCGAGGCGATCGATATGGTTTCGGCTGACGCCCAGCTCATCGCCCGCGAATATCTCAACACCACGTTTTCGAGCAGCTTCCCGGCGGTCGGTCTCGACCTCGATATTGCTCGTCGAGTCTCCGCATCGATCGCGCGCAATCTGGGACAGGCAACCACGTATAAAACGATTCTTATGGATATGTTCGGTGCCGAGGAGGAACCCGCAGCGTTTGCCGATGAGACCAAGGTGCGCAGGTACCTGGATGCCCTCAAAGGCATGTTCATTCTCGAGGAGGTCCCCGGTTGGGTTCCCGCCGCGCGCGACAAACGGCGCTTTACCGTCAAGCCCAAGCGCTATCTGGCAGATCCGAGCCTTGCTTGCGCCTTGCTAGGTATGTCCTCGCAGGCGCTGCTTGCCGACTGGCAGACATTTGGTCTGGTGTTTGAGAATTTGGTCATACGCGACCTTTCGGTCTACGCACGTTCGCTCGACCTGCTGGATAGCACGCCCGTGCGCTATTATCGCGACGATTCGGGCCTTGAGTGCGATGCTATCGTGCAGCTAGCCGACGGACGGTGGGCCGCCTTTGAGATTAAGGTAAGTGAAGATAAAGTGAGCGCCGGCGTTGAGAGCCTCAGGCGCGTTCGCAAGAAGGTCTGTGGAAATCCTCGTTCACGCACACGCGAACCGGAGTTTATGGCCGTGATTGTGGGGGTGGGTGAGTACGCCCGCGAGGTCGAGGACGGTATCTACGTGATACCCGTGCGCGCGTTGGGGTGTTAAGGGGCGGCACGCCGTGTGTCCGCTGCCCGGTGCTGCGGATTGGTGCAAGGGGGTCAGGTTTGTTTGCACCATGTTGGCGCGAAGTAACCTGACCCCCTTGCACCAAGGGTTTGACTTTTAAGACATCATTAAGGTTTGCGTTGTGGAGCAAACCGCAGGTCAATGCTATTCTTTTACCTTATCGTACGGTGTTGTATTCTGCCTGAATTCTCTACCTACGAGCGACGGATTGAGCGCAACCAAGCGGAAAGGATGGCACGCCCGCAAGCAGGGCAAACGTAAGCGATGAGTGGCATGGACCGACATAGCGAGCCCCAGCAGCACAAGACAGCGGCCGAGTACCGCCAAGCTGCCGACGAGCACGTGCGGACCCTCAAGGATTTCTGGAAGGATTTCCTGGTGAGCGGTCTGTTTGTGCTGGCCGCCATCGTTGCCATCTTTGCATGCCTGGCCTGGTTTGCCGCGAACAATCGAGTGAGTGCCACGGGGAGTACGATCGGGGCCAAAGCCGCGCGCTATAGCCTTACCGCCGCAGGCGAAGGCGACGACGGCGCCCATGTGGGCTATTACGAGCGCACGGACGCCGAAAAGCAAAACATCGTAGGGCTCGACACGTCCGACGCCATGACGGTAACGTTGGAATCCAACCTCAACAACGAGTCCGCTGGCTCCCTGTATCCGGGTGCTCGCGGCAAGATTACGTTTACGGTGACGCCGCTGGTGGATGACCTGAACGGGGTCACGATCAACTTGTCGCGTGTGCTTAAGGCCACGGGCGTTGGCGTTGTTGAGGACGGAAAAACGCTGGGTCCCGATGCCCAAGCGCTCCTTGGCTTGGCTAAGGGCCATTTGCTGTTCTTTACGAGCTGCCAGAACGGGTACTACTCGGGGCGCGTGGTCGATAGCAAGATCAGGATTGACAAGAGCGAATTTTGCAAGAAGGGGTCGAGCGAGACCACAGAGTCAAAAGAGGTGAGCCTGTACTGGGTATGGCCGGAGTACTTCCAGAACTTTGTCCTTACCGGCAACACGAATTACTACAAGAATCTGTTTGCGGCGGCGGGCGACGCAAAGTCTGACTACGGCACCCTGCAGACAGATATGAACGAGCATAAAGCGAACTACTTCTATGGCGCGGCAAACGGCACGAGTGCTGCCAACGCCCCCACGGTTTCGGCTGACATGTCCTCCAGCGACACCGCCATCTGCTCGGCGCTGTACAACAATGCCGACGAGCAAATCGGCAATAAGGTCGAATACATCCAACTTAGAATTAGCGCTCAGGAGGGCGTGAGCTCATGAGTACCATGCAAACGCGCCTCGGCGATGCCCGCAACTGGATAGAAGACCATCGCGCACAAGCCCTTGCGGTCTTGGTACTCTTGGCGGCAATCGTTTTGATAATCGGCTTGTCGCTCTCGTGGTTTGTGGGCAGCAAAAGCCTGTCTACGGTGGGCAAGATCCAAACGCCTGCGCAGCTCAAGATCATGGGTCCCAACCAGACGAGCATCGAGCCCATCGAGATTTCGTATGACGAGTCGCGCGGTGATGTTAAAAACACAGACGGCACCGTGACCATTCGTCGCGCGTTTTGCGTGCAGAGTGACAATGACGACTATCCCGCTGCCGGCGGTCAAGCGTTTGAGCTGCAGGTTGCCAACACAACGAATATCACGGGGCTGACGATCAATGTGTACCGAGTAACGGTCAACGACCCGAGTAATAAGAACGGCACTGTGGTCGGTCTCGACGGTCTCAACCATCCGTATTCGTGGAGTGTAGTAAAGGACTCAGAGGACTCGCCGATTAAGTTCACCTTTATCAACGCGGATCAGACGGGCAGTCTGGCTCAAGAGCTTGCCGACAATGATCCAACGTACGGCACGTATAAGAGCGTTCAGAAAAACGCGCGCCCGCTCTACCGGTATCACGAGTTCGCAAAGAGTAAGCTCGACGGTTACAGCGATAAGAACCAAACGGCCAACGCCGCCACGAATTTCATCATCGAGTGCACGTGGAATCCGGGCGTTGTGACCGTAAACGGAAAGACAGTCTCCAACGTTAAAGAAACCGACATGGTCTACCTAATTGCTCGCGGCACGAGCGGCAACCAATAAGTAGGAAGGGAGGGGTGCCAGATGCGAAAAGACGAGAATGAGCAAAATGAAATCGCGAGGCCTGTTGGCAAGAACTTTGCGCAGGTAGATGATTCTAAGGCAGAGCCTTGCTGCGCGGAGTCGGCGACCCCTACTTCTAAAGCGCGCAAGCGCCTATGGGCGGTTGCGGTGCTGCTATGCGCCGTCGCGATTGTGGCGGGCACCTACCTTACCTACACAGCCTTTTTGGCGGGCGACTTCCTTAAGTCGGTCGCCGTTTCGGGCACGTCACAGGCGCTGTTTGCCTCGGATATGCTTACGGGCTACACGAGCGAGAACCTAAATGACGGGGAAATTGCCGTCCGAAGCGTCATCGCCGACACGAGTGGGGAAAACTGCTCCTTTACCTTTCGCATTTACAACCATCTGCTGGGCGACAAGAACAAGGTCAACGACAAGGACGTTAACGCGACGCTGAGCGTGGAGGCGACGGGAACGACGAAAGCTTGGAGTATAAGCGGTGAGCCTGCGCTGACGGCGAACGGCACGGTCAACCTTTCCTTCCCCGCCAACAAGGCAACCATGTATACCTATAGGGTTACGTTTTCCAAGGCGGACCTCAACAAAGCATCCTTCACCGTTAAGGCCCAGGTCGGCCCCAATAGCCCCGGCACCAACCTTAAATGGCTCGCTGCCAAGATTGCGCCTTCCGAGCGTGCAGAGGTAACGGCTTCGGGCGTTTCGGGCGAGTGGGTCGATAAGAACAAGAATGATACGAATGTCGATGACTTTGCCGCCTACAACTATCGCGTGACCGTCACGGGTGCTTCGACCAAGGTGAAGCTCACGTGGAAGGACGGGGTCGAGCTCGATCCGTTCTTTCCAAAGAACCACAAGAACGATGGTGGGCAGCCAATCGTCAGTGTCGACTCGGTCACGCACGTCGGCTCGGTCACATACGATGCCTCTCCCGGCTCGGAAATCATCACTTTCTACCGGACGGGCTCGAAGCCGACTAGCTTTAATGGCATTGGCGTTACGTGTTCGGTCGCGTAGAACAAGTCGCAAGCATAGATTTCGAGACCCCGTACGGGGCATGAGATAGAACGAGGTAGGACCAGATGAGAACGGCAAAGCGCATAACAACCGCATGCCTGACTGCGATCATGATTTTCCAGGCGCTCGCGCCCTCCACGGAGGTGTTCGCGCAAGAGCTCGACGCCGTTATGGAGGCGTCCGTCTCCGCCGCGCGTGCCGCGGGCAATACTGCCCGCTCCGTACAGGATGCCGTGGCCACCTCGCTGCAAGATGCTGACCAGGCTGCATCTGATGATGTCGCAACGACTCCGGGCGCCGACGCTGGCGCTACCGAGGGCGGCGACGGTTCTACCAACGCTGGCGAATCGCAGGACTCCACGACCGATGGAACCACCAGCGGCGATGCCCCAACGGAGGGTGACGCGTCCCAAGACGATGCGGCTGCCGATGAGGGTGCTGCTGACGAAGAGCAAGCGGATGACGCGGACGCGGATGCTGCCGCGCAGGCAAACACCGCCCCTGTCATCAAGACCGTCGAGCAGCTCGAAGCCGCGCTGGGCGACAACAAGGTCACCACCGACGGCTCGGGCGCCGTTGCGACCATCAAATTCGGGTCC
Source organism: Collinsella sp. (assembly GCA_036426035.1). Taxonomy (GTDB): domain Bacteria; phylum Actinomycetota; class Coriobacteriia; order Coriobacteriales; family Coriobacteriaceae; genus Collinsella. The sequence continues at coordinate 47,054 of JAXJPE010000118.1, read as the reverse complement.
AACGCCGACCTTATCGCCATCTCCAACACCGACCCTGTCATCTATCAAAATGCGATCATCTCCAGGGACGGTTTGAGCGGCGTCGACTTCGACGTGTGCAGCGCGCAGGCCGTGAGCGACCTGGGCAATCTCGCGTTCCAGGGGTTCGGCAGCGATGCCTACCCCTTCAAGGGCACGCTCGACCTGGGCGGCAGGTCCCTTACCGCCAACAAGACGCTCTTCAACAACATCGAGCTCAACGATAACAACGGCACCGTAAAGCTCACCTGGAAGGGCACCGATGCTCAGCCCATCGTGGCCGCAAAGGTCACGGGCGCGGACAAGACGCTCAGCGCTGCCATTACCGTAGACAAGCCCGAGAGCGGCGATACGAGCGTCGTCAAGCTCACTTCGCCGCTCGTGGGTGAGGTTACGGGCGAGCTCACGCTTGACGCCACGTATTCGACAAGCGCGAATAGCCCCCTGGCGATTGGCATGCAATCGTCCACGGGCAATCTGGGCCTACTCGCGAACACCCTTACTGCAGGCGCATCGCTTACGATCGCGGGGCTGAACGGTCTGCCGGAGAGCTTCAACGGCACCCCCACCATCGATGCTACGGGCGCTGGTGCCAATGCCGGCGGCCTTATTGGCGAGGCAGGCGAGGGGGCTGCCGTCGCCCTTGCTTCGAATGTCGATGTCTCAGCGCTGAGCGTTGTAGGTAAAAACGCGGCGGGCGGACTCATTGGCAAGACGAACAAGATTACGCTTTCTGTGGGTGCGGGCAACAATGGAAAAGATGCCTCGGGTAAGGATATCAGCGTCAAGCCCGCGCGCGCGGTTGGGTCGTCACCGGCCGGCATGTATGAAGACGGTCGTGTCGATTACGCCACGTATGCGGGCGGACTTATCGGTGACGCTTCGTTTGCCGGCGAGTTCACCATCAACAGCGGTATCTTCGATTTTGGCGAGGGCGTGGCGCTCAGTGTGTCCAACACGAGCACTGCCCCTTCCGCCGGTGGCCTGTTCGGCGTGCTCGACATCTCGAACGGCGATGTGACCGTAAACGGCGGATTGTATAAAAGCACGCTGCAAAACGGCGCGGACGACAGCAACAACAACGGCGTGCGCGGGAACTACGGCGGCTTGGTGGGCAAGCTGTGGGGCCAGAAATACGGCGACGCACTGCACGCGTTCACGGTGAAGGGTGGCGCTGAGGTGTCGTTTGGCGTGGGCTCTAACGGCAAGCTCGCGTATGCGGGCGGCCTGGTAGGCTACCTTGGTGAAGGCGGCGGGAGCGACAACGTGTCCGCCGTGGTCATCAGTGGCGCAGCGGTGACGTGTGCAACCTCGGGCTACGCCAGCAACAACGGCAAATACGGCGGCGCCGTGGGCGTCGTGGACACCAAAAACGTGCTGGAAGTGCGCGGCCTAACGGTCAAAACCGACAGCAATGCCAAAATCGGCGGCACGAACGGCGGCTTTGCCGGCGTCGTCGGGTCGTCGTTGCTCGGCATCGTCAAGTTCAGCGGTATCACCGACCTGTCGCATGCCACCTTCGTGGAAAATGATCACACCGCGCAGCTGATTTATGAGAACTTCAACTCGCTGATTTTTGCCGCCGGCAGCGGAAGCGATAGTGACACCGCCGCAGGTGATACCACGAAATGGCAATATAAGCGCCCCTCTACGCCCGTCAAGATCGATGACGTGTACAGCTACGGCCAGGTCATTCGCCTGGGTGATAGTTTTATTACGCTGAACCCGACGACACACAAGCTGACTCTACCGGCACCGTTGGAACTGACTAACGGCGTCTATGCTCTAGCCTCGCTTGAGGATTTCGCCAAGCTTGCGATTACCTGGCAAACCAACGGCTACTACTCAATGGTCGAAGGCGTTGCCGAAAACAACCTGAACGGCTTGCAGTCCTCGACCATTACGGTGAACAACACAATTGACCTCAAGGGTACAGGCCTGACGGGCTTCACGCAGGACCGCGCAGGCGACTCGCAAGTTTTCTCGGGTACATTGAACGGCGGCGGCACGATCAAGCTTGCTGTCGGTGAGCCTTACGGCATGCGCGGGAACGCCCCTCTGGGCGCCAACGACACCAGCGCCGGCAATGGCAAAATTTACCGCCACGGACGTCTTGGCCTGTTCGCAGCAATCAACGACACGACCGCCAACAGCGAGACTGTCTCCAACGTCACCATCGCTGGCTCCATGAGGTTCGATAACGGCTCGGCAATCGAGGCTGGATCGCTTGCGGGCACCATTGCGGGTGGTCTGACGCTGTCTGGCGCAAAGTGCGAAACGAATATCGCATGCGATGATACGTTCACCAACGATGTGAACACTGGTGGTATTGCAGGCAGCGTGTCGGCAGCTTCTACGGTTACGTTTAGGGACAGTAGCAAGGCTCAAGCGAGCATCACTGCAACTAAAACGCTTAATGGCAACAGCCGTATTGGCGGCGCCATCGGCTATGTGGGCAATTATGTCTCGACATTCAACGTTACGGGCCTTGAGGTCAGCGGAAAAATCGAGACCGGCAATTGCACCAGCGGCAAGATTGCCCAGGTCGGCGGTCTTATCGGCTGCATCGCACAGAGCACCTATGGGGCTGATGGGGCAATAGCCAACTCGGCCAAAAAGGACGTTAACATTACGGGCCTTTCGTTCAACTCGTTCAAGATGGGAGTCGGAAAGAACGGCGATAAGCTCAATGGCGTGGGCGGTCTCTTGGGTTATAGCTGGGGCAACACGGTCGTAACTATCGGAGATGACAACATTAACAAGAGTGAAAACTCCTATGCTTTGAAAACGACCAACGCTTCTATAACCGCGACTGTGGATGATTCCAAGGAGCTTGGCGGCCTTGTATACGCAGCCAGCGGTCACTGGATTATCAACAACTACGCCATCGATCTCTCGGGCACAAAGATTAATGCAGGCGTCGCTCAGACGCTCGGCGTTCTAGTTTGCCGCGGCTGCAAGGTGGATGATAAGACGACATATGGCGTCGAGAGCTACCTAGGCCTGTACTTGGAGGACAGGGCTTATTGGGATACCGCCTATAGGGTGCCCAGCGGCGAGGGGGCCATCGTTGCACCGGGCGCAACGTCTTTCGATGAATGGGTTGGCAGCGGTGTAAAACCAAGCAAAGGCAGCAAACTCATGGACGCCGGCTGCAACACGGTCGTTTCGCTACACACACAGAAAAACAAGCTGGACATGGACGGCGATTCCACAAAAGACAACAGCTACCATAATCGCTCGTCTTTCGGTCGAAGCCAGAATACGAACGGCAATACCCGCTACTTCTACAACCTCGACATAGCCTCTAAGAATTGTGAAGGCGGCTTTAGCGGTGGCCAAATCAATACGGCGGACAAGCTGCTCTTATGGTCTGCTTTCTGCTATGCTCCCGCCGGTATTCGTTCGACAATCGTTCCCGATGGTACGACAGGGCTTGATGGTTCCATAACCATAACCGGCACAATCGATTTGGCCGGCTACAGCTACTATCCCACTCAACCGATCGGAGAGGTGACGGTTAATAATGCGGCCATCACCTTCTACTACTCCAAGATCAAGGCCGAGCAGAATGGCAACAAACTAAACTCCGATGCCACCCAGCACGAGAACATGCACTGCGGTCTTTTTCAAACGGTGGCAGACGGCGATCTCACAGTAAGCAACGTCACTTTGGGTGGTACCGTTGGGCCCGTTATCAATGACGGAAAGAGCTCTACTGACGCTATTGGCGCGGGCGGAAGCTCATCGGGCGCGCTCGTGTGCCGCTACGTATGTGGGTCCAGCGACGGCAATGGCACCAAGATTAGAAAGATCTCAATTGATGGTCTTACGCTCAACAATCTGATTGTCGACGGCGCCAACAGCGCCACGGACGCTAACGCCTATATGCCTCTGCTCATCAACGAGATGCAGAAGTACGTGAGCCTGAACGCGAAGAATATCAAGACTACTGGGTACACGAGTGGCACCAAGGCGGCTACGTCGCTGTTCGGAAAGCTTGGTGTAGGCAGTGAGGCCGATCAGGTGACGGCGAAGTTTGAGCAAATCAGCTTGCCCAGCCAAAAGAACAATACGATCTTCACCCATGCGAGCCTGCTGGAGAGTTTTGGCTACGGAAGCACGAGCACGGGTTCTGCGGACTACACCTTTACTAAGGCTGATGCCGATGCAGGCAAGGTGACCTACGGATCCGAGATTGATGGGAGTACGGAGTACCCGGGCAAGCAGCTTTGGTATTACGACGAAGCGACGTATGGCGCCGTTATCGGCTATGTGACGGTTGATGGTAAGAAGGACGGTGACGTCAGGCCTTGGTTTGGTGGCTATCTTCCTTATGTTTATAAGGGAAAGGCCACCGAGAGCGGCGTCCAATATCATGAAATTAAAGTCAACCAGCGCATTCCAAAGCTGGTAGAGGGATGCGGCACATATGGCGATCCGTATGCCGTTAAGGACGCGACGGAGATGAACGCCATCGCCAACTACATCAACAACCAAACTGCGCTCGACGGTTGGGAGGTCACCATTGCCGCCAACCAGAGTGCGCTCTGTACTCGCCGCGGCGACAATAAAACCGACAATGAGGTTACGTACGTCTATAAGCAGGCGAAAGACACTGGGAAGAAGTGGGAAAAGAAGACCGGCGACACCACTGATCCTTCGGCCACGCTTTCCGACGAGATGATGCACCGCTATATCCAAAGCGCGTACTACAGTATTGAACCTACCGGGGGTAATACGATCACCCTCGACGGTGCATCGTTTGGCGGTTTTGGCAACAAAGCCAACCCGTTCCGTGGCGTCATCGTTGGCAACCCTAAAGGTGATAAAAAGGCAACCATCAAGATAGAGAATAACGAGGGTTCGCTTCGCGGCCTCATTCCCTATAGTTATGGCAGCGTGGTGCGCAATCTCAACATCAACTATGTGAATGCGCACGCGACTATTACTTATTCTGAGAAGGATGCGGACGGCGTCCCGACGGCGTTTTTCGGCGGCGTTATCGGCTGCATTCTTGGCGGCGATAACATTATTGATGGCGTGGTCGTAAACAATCCAAATAACGGTTCGACAGCGTACGGCTTTACCGTTGTCAGCAACCCCGATGTCAGCAGCCCCGATGTCAGCAGATCGCATCTTGTTCCCATTGGCGGCTACGTTGGCGCTATTGCGGGTGGCGGCGTGATTTTCCGCAACACGGGCACCTCGTGGCGTGGTGGTACAAAGAACAAAAAGTACAAGCCCATTGAGGAAGATGCCGCAAAGTATGACCAGTACGATAACCCTTACGTTGGCCGCGTGATCGACGGCTATGCCTTTAGCGAGGGCTGCAACGTCGATAACGGTGACGCCAACTACAAAATCAACGAGCTCATAAACAAGGAAACCCCCTGTGTCACCACCACGGGCACCGACAATAAGTACATCGGCACTAACGCCGAGGCGCCCGTGACCACGGTCGAAAACGCCCAGGGCCTTTTGGTGCTCTCGGCCATCATCAGCTCGGGTGCGGGTGCTGGCGCGGCACATACCAACTACTCCAATAATGGCGTGTTTCGCGGTTCCAAGGCTTACTGGGGCAGCGATTCGCAAGACCCGGCGATATGCGGCTACCTGTTTGGCAATAAGGAATATGGCAAGGTACGGAATGCTAGCTACGCAAATGTGGGCAAGCCTGAGAGTGCTGCCGGCGATTTCGAAATCGCCAAAAACGACGATCAGAAGGCCCCCGGCAAGCAGGGGTGGCACGGTCCGCTCGACCATGACGACGATGTGAATTCGCCCTACCTGGTGGCGTCCTACGCTGCCAGCTACGAAACGGGCTACGTGTGTGCATCAAAATCGATCGGCATGAGCCTGGAGTTCAAAGAAAATAGCACCTACGATATGACCGACTACGGCACGGGGTACGTGGGCCTAAACGGCCGCTACTATTCCAATGCTTGCAATTCGAACCAGCCGGGCACCGACCGCGACCGTATTACGCCGCACGTAGCCACGATCGACGGTAACGGCGCCACCATCACGGTGGGTACCGAAGGCACCGCCTACGGCGTCGTCGAATACGTCGACGACGACTATAAGGTCTCGGGCGTGGGTGGTCTATTCAGCACCGTGATGTTCACCTCCACCAATGTGGGGCAGAGCGTCACCGCGAACGACGGCGCGCAGGTCAAAGACCTCACCTTTAGCAACTGCAACGTAGCGCTCACCTATATCGACACCAACGGCGAAGCCAAACCAGGAGAGGCGCCGAACGACCTTACCGGTGCCGGCCTTTTGGCGGGTGCAACGGCCAACTACGACGACGGCACGTGCGGCATCTACCGCAACGTGCAGATGAAGAACTGCACCGTGTCGGGCGCAAAGAGCGTAGGAGGGCTTCTTGGCAGCTCGGGCCGCGCCAGACGAACTACGAGTGAAGACAGAACCTATATGGTCGAGTTCGGGGACGGGTGGGGCCCCGCGTATCTCTATGACTGCTCATACACTGGCCTTAACGTCACGGGCGAGAAGAATGTCGGTGGCTATGTGGGTACGGTCGCCTCGGCGTGCGGCGTGTGGACAACCGCAGACACAGGGGTGAGTGAAAGGACCGTTGGCAAAAACTCGACCATAACTGCCACAGGGACAGTGCCCTACGTGGGCGGCGTGCTCGGCTATGTCGAAAGAAGCGATATCTCGGTCAACACCAACATCGGCACCACCACAGCGGCCCAGTCGTCGTGCACGGCAGTCATCTCTGGGGTAAACGTGCTAGCCACCGGGTCGAACTCCGATGACCATATGGGCGCCGGCGGCGTGGTCGGACGCGCCCGTGGCGGCGTTATTTCTATGAGCAACGTGCGCATTGATGGCAGAGTCGGCACCGAGAACGCCGTCATCGGCGATGAGACCGGAACGAACAATAGCATCTACAATGCGGGCGGCCTGATTGGTGAGGTTACGAGTAGCGGTAGCCTCAACAAGTACTGGTTCGACGACTGCAATGTCAAGAATGTCAGCATTGCCGGCACCGGCAAATGCTCGGGAGGGCTTATCGGCTTCTTCTACAGCAATGTGAATATAGACTGCAACAACATTGAGATCGAGGGTGCTGCGATTAAGGGCAGCTGGAGTGGCGGTTTGTTGGGCGCGAATAACGCGAAGAACAGCGGATCCGTCGTCATCGACGTCACCAACACAAAGGTATCCAACACTACGTTTAGCGAAAGGTCCAACGGCGGCATTATGGGCGACGGGCGCGGCCAGTTCCATCTGGTAAACGTGCTCATGGACAGCAATAGCTACAATGCGGGCAAAACCCAGGGCGTACTCTTGGGCGAGGTTGACACGGGGGATGGTAAGTACAGCCTCTCCGCAGCGGGCGTGGAAGTAAAGCCCGGTAGTGGCAAGACCACGAGCGACCTGCCGCCGATGGTTTACACGACCAATACGAATACGGCTGCTGTTAACGAGAAAACTTATATTGCCTTCGGCGACTACAACGGCACGGCTGCCGCGCCCAACGAGAACAAAACGCTTTACGGCGCAGGCGATACTGCTACCACGGCAACGAGTCCGTACGTGACCACGAGGCCCGTGAGCACGCTGGCGGTGCGTGCCTCTGACGGCGACACCACCGACCGCTACCTGTTTGGCGACGGCGCCGCCATTGACACCGCGACGACCATCCAAAGCCAAGCGGGTGCCCGCGTTCCCGGCCGCTACACCTACACCAACATCGCCGGCATCAATGATGCCGGCGCGTACCAAAACACGAGCACCTATAGCGCGGACAGCTCAAAGAGCACTTTCAACACCAACAATGTTACTTCGGGCAAGAAGGCCGCAACCGACTTCCCTGTACTCATGATTTCCGGCAACGACACGACGACGGTCGAGAAGTATCTGAACATCGTGACTAACGGCGGCTTTTCCGATGCCCGCCGCCTCAACGGCAGCGCCAAGCACGTGACCGCCACCGCTGAGGTCTTCAATCTTGCCGATAACGGCGCCTTCGTCAAGGACGCAACCGCCTCGCAAGCGCCCACGCTCAAGGTGCTCAACAACGGCACGAGCTCCATGGCTTTCCGCGCGAGTACCGACTGGGACAACGAGCGGGGCCGCTTCACGCTGCTCACGGTCACTTTTAGCGAGGCCGGCCAGATCTACCGCGTGCAGGTGCCCATCATCGTTAAGCGCATGCTCGAGATCGACTTTACCGCCACCTACTCCGAAGGTGCGAACTTCAAGGCTGCCGACTATGCGACAAAATACGACAATCACGTGCTTGTGAGCAGCGGCGACACCATGACCGGTTACCTTACCTGGACCTATGGCAGCGCCCGGGGCGAGCCAGTCGCTTACGGCTGGAACACGCTGCTCGAAGCCGGCGGCTCCATGGGCCCGCTCAACAAAAGCATCACCTTTGGCGCCACGCTGCCCGAGGGCACGCAGCTCACACTCGTGGACACTGCTCATAACAACCGTGAATACCACTGCACGGTGGGCGCGGGCGGAGCGGTGTCGGTCAAACTCACCGAGTTTGTGGACGCTAGCAAGAAGGCCTACGTCGAGCCGTGGCTGAGTGAAACCGTGGGCGTGAAGGCCAAGGAGGACAAAGACGGTGCCTGGGTCAAGCTCACCGATGCCGAGGTCGAAGGCAAGAGCCAGGTCGAGCTCGAGAAGGCGGCCGGCGCCAAGGTCGGCGGTGCGTACTACCGCGCGCGCACTTCTTCCGACGCGACGGGCACGTTCTATACCCTCTCCGTTGATAAGGAAGAGCCCAAGAGTGAGAACTTCTACTTGGTGGTGCGCACGCCGGCGGGGTCCGCGGGCGTCAACGGCTACACCGCCACCGCGGTGGACACGAGCCTCAACGAGCACATCAACTACCTGCTGCGAGGCAAGAAAGCAGCCGACGACAAGGCTGCCGAGGATGGGCACCAGAATACGGCCTCGACTTACAGCGTGACATCCAACTACACGCACGGCCTCATCGATGACAACGAGGGCGGCATCAAACAGATGCAGCTTCACGATGTCACCTATCCGCTTACCATGAAGGTAAGCGACACCGTGAAGTTCGACCCGAACCAGCAATACACAAGCTCCGACGCGCTGTACTACCAGCTGGATTCTTCGCTCGTGAACTGCGGGAAGAACGGCAGTGCTGCGGGCGCGCATGGCTACCCGACTGGAACCCAGGGCACGTATTCGTTCTACGTGACAGTGGGGGGCAAGTACTACGCCCCGCATGCCTCAACCGTGAACGGCAAGACGAAGTGGACATGGGGGGAGGCCACCGCTGAAGATCATTGCGCCGCTACGGGTGTATGGACCGCGGACGGTACGGACATGAAATTGACGCTGGCCGACGCGGGTCTTGGGGCAATTGATCTTTCCGGCATTCGCGAAATCGCTAAGAACCATGGCAGCGAGTTCACCATCACCATGAAGGCGAGTCTCACCATGACGGAGCCCGCGTGCCAGGCCGGTATTATCGCTTCGCAGAATGGCGGCACAGATAGGTACACAAAGCCCAACTATCGTGCGTACCTCTCTACGAATGACGAAACGCTCAGCACCAGTAGCAACTCGGCATACATCGACGGCAAAGCTGGATACTACCGCATGGACGTGGGCTCCTCGACTATTGCGCTCGAGGCTTCAAAGAAGTCGCAGCTGGGTATCAACATCGATGACCTCAAGTCCGCCGACGGCGAAATCGCTCTGGTGGGAACGTATGATTTGTCCAAGCTCACGGGTGCCGAGGCAATGATTTCCAGTGCCGATACGGTAACGTATACGTTGAGCTTGCAGCAGCGCCAGGATGATGGCTCGTATGCTCAGGTCAGCGGTATCAAAAATTACATTACGGTGCTCGGTAGCGACAAGTTGGCTAACGGCTCTTTGAGCGCCGATGGCAAGAATTACGTATTTACTGATGGCAAGGGGACTGGCGGCGCGTTCGCCACGCGCGACGGCAACAGCCTTGCCTTTGAGCATGCTTTCCGCGTTAAGGTGAACACGGATGTTGAGGGCAAGCGCCAAACTTATGCCAACTACCGCTTGGTGCTTACGGCCAATATTATGACCGGCAACGTTGTCAACGACACACCGGTCAACGCTAGCAACCTTGATGGCTATTCGCACTCCGACTACGTGACGTACACGCTGGCGCGCATCAACACCAAGGGCATTCCCCATGAGACGAAAACCAACTAGCCACGCGAGGGGCGGCAACCACCCGGTTGCCGCCCTTTTTTCTTGTTCGCCTGGCCTGCTGCTGCCCCAGCTACCCACCAACTTTCCAACTTTCCACTCAGCTTTCCACCTAAGGTGGAAAGCTGGAAAGTAAGTGGAAAGTTGACATGTTAGATGCGGGCTGAAGAGGGGTTAATAATTACACAAAGCATACCAGCCAAACAAAAAGATACCAATCTGGTTGGTAAAACACCGTCAATGGGCCGCGAGCCAACTAGCTGCGTAAATAAAACCTAAAGAACTGTTGCAAATGAATGGCAAATGCCCAGATGCCACCGCTGCAATTTTCAATTAACTGTTACGCGCAAACAGCAAAATGCTACTATCTAACAAGCACGTAAGAAAGCAGATTAACGGTTAAGGCTAAGAAGTGGCAGGTATGTCGGAAGCAACTAGGACTCGCACGCATGCGCCCGAGGTTAGGCAGCGCGCCGTCGAGACCCTCCAAGAGGGGGTCGGTCATCGCGCCCTCGCCGCAAAGCTTGGCATTCCCCAGGCCACGGCTCGTCAGTGGGCCCGCGCATATGCCGTGGGCGGTGCCGACGCCGTGCTCAATGCAGGTGCTCGTCATCACACCTATTCGTTCGACGTAAAGCTCGCCGTGGTTAAGGACCGTTTGGAAAACGGTCTGACGGTTCGCGAGGCCATGATCAAGCACGGGATTCCCAGCGAGTCTTCGGTTAAGGCCTGGTGCCGCCAGTATCGCGAGAGCGGTGAATCTGCGCTGGTCGATAAGCCGCGCGGTCGCAAGCCGCGCGTTAAAAAGGCGGAATAGCAAACGGGATGGTGCGCCCACAGGGGCGCATTTTTCTTGCCGCCCCTCTACTCCAATGCGGACAGACTCCTTACCCCGTACGTCTAAAACTCCCCAGTTGGCCGAAAACCTGCCGCCGCTACTCCTCAACTGAGCTATAACGTTAAACAATTGCAGCGTTTTTGCATGGGGGAGTGATGGTATGACGCTACTGTATTTCCTTACCCTGTTTCCGCTGGTACCGGCGCTGGGCATGCTGCTCGCGCGAGGTGACCGCGCCCGCGATGCAGTGGGGCTCATAGGCTCCGGCATCATTATGGTGGTGACAGTTGTAGTCGCCGTCATGTTTTTTGGAACGGGTCCGCAGAGCTTTGAGGTTGCCCCCGGCACCTCGCACGTGCTCTCCGTCATCAGCTCCGTCATCGACGTCATCCTGTGTGCCGTCATCCTGTACAACGCGTACAAATATAGGAACGCGCTCACCACGGTGCTCGGCATAGTCCAGCTGGTGGGCTCGCTCGTCTTTGCAGCCATGACGCTGCCCGCGGCCGAAGCCGTCACGGCGACGCCGCTCTACCTGGATTACATGAGCGTGATCATGGTCCTCGCCGTCGGCATTGTCGGCAGCCTTATCTGCGTGTATGCCCTGGGCTACATGAAGGACTTCCAGGCCCACGACGAGCACGAGGCCGCGCTGCGCAGGCAAACCGCGCCCGACCGTCGCCCGCAGTTCTTGGCGCTCATGTTCCTGTTCCTCTCGGCCATGTTCGTCATCGTGATAAGCGACAACCTTGAGTGGCTGTTCTGCGGCTGGGAAATCACCACCGTGTGCTCGTTCCTTATGATTGGCTACACGCGCACGCCCGAGGCCATCAAGAACGCCTTTACCCAAATCATCCTCAACATGCTGGGCGGCATCGCGTTTTTGGTCGGACTCATGTACCTGCACGTTAACGGCATGCCGCTGACCATCTCGGGCATGATCGAGCTTTCCGGCACCGGAACCGCGCAGTCCGCGCTGCTGGTGATGCCGGTCATTCTGCTGTCGCTCGCCGCACTCACCAAGGCCGCACAGATGCCGTTCCACACTTGGCTGTTGGGTGCCATGGTTGCACCCACTCCCACGAGCGCCCTGCTGCACTCGTCAACCATGGTCAAAGCCGGCGTGTTTCTGATGGTCAAGCTGAGCCCACTCTATGCCATCTATCCCGTGACCGGCTTTATGGTCACGAGTGTGGGCGCCATCACGTTTTTGCTCGCTGCCCTCATGGCCATCTCGCAGAGCAATGCCAAACGCGTGCTCGCGTACTCCACCATTTCCAACTTGGGCCTCATCAGCGCCTGCTTGGGTGTCGGCGCGCCCGAGGCCGTGTGGGCCGCCATCTTCCTGATCCTGTTCCACACGGTGGCAAAGTCGCTGCTGTTCCTGTGCGTGGGCACGGCCGAGCATCATATCGGCAGCCGCGATATCGAGGACATGGATGGCATGTTCAGCCGCATGCCGCACCTGACGCGCCTGATGATGCTGGGCATCATGGGCATGTTTGTGGCGCCGTTTGGCATGCTCGTGTCCAAGTGGGGCGCCCTGGTGGCATTTGCGCAGACCGGCAACGTGCTCATGATCATGGTGCTTGCCTTTGGCTCGGCCGCGACGTTTTACTTCTGGGGCAAGTGGCTTGCTAAGCTTTCGGGCGTCGATCCCACGGCTCAAAACGTTGAGGTCAATGTCCATAAGACCGAATGGATGGCGCTCAACACCATCGCCGCGCTGCTGATTCTGTGCTGCGTGGCGTTCCCGGTTATCTCGAGCGGTCTGGTGTCGCCCTACCTCGCCATGGTGTTTGGCCGCGTGCCGTACGTTATTGGCAAGGACGCCATGTATCTGATGGTGGTCATCGTGGCGTTTATCGCCGTGGTGCTGCTGACTTCATTCCGCGTGAGCAACAAACCGCACGTCAACGTATATCTTTCGGGTGTGGGAACCGACAATTACCGTCATTTCCGCGGCTCGATGGGACGCGAGGTGAAGGCCGAAAAGCGCAATTGGTACTCGGAGGACGCCCTTGGCGAGAAGCGTATTGGCCCCGCGGGTAGTGTTGTTTGCTGTGCCATCATCCTGTTTGCGCTGCTGTGCTGCGCGTGGATTGGGCCCGAGAGACTCGCCATGAGTGCGCCCTCGGTGCTGCGCGGCAAGTATTTTGAAGGCTCGGGCGTCGTGGGCATTTTTATTGGCACCGTGGCGTTTGCCTTGATTGCGCCGCTTGTGGGCGGCCTGATCGACGGCGTTGACCGCAAACTTTCGGCTCGCATGCAGGGCCGCGTGGGCCCGCGCTTGCTGCAGCCCTTCTACGACGTTGCCAAGCTGCTGCGCAAGGCTCCCGCCAGCGTAAACACCATGGACGATACTTATATGGCATGCGCGCTCATCTTTACCGTGGTGGGCGGCGGCATCTTTGTGTCGGGCTCCAACACGCTGTTATGCGCCTTTATGGTGACGCTTGCCGCGATCTTTGTGGTGCTGGCGTCCGCCTCGACGCAAAGCCCGTTTGCCCAGGTCGGTGCCGACCGCGAGCTGCTGCAGGTTATGAGTTACGAGCCCGCCGTTCTGCTGATGAGCGTGGGCCTGTACCTTGCCACCGACAGCTTTGATTCCATTGCCGTGACGGGGCAGTCGGCCCCCATCATCGTGTACAGCGCGCCCATTTTCCTTGCGCTGCTCGCGGTGCTCACCATCAAGCTGCGCAAGTCGCCGTTCGATCTTTCGTACTCGCATCACGCGCATCAGGAGATTGTCCAGGGCGTCGCCACCGAGATGAGCGGCGGCACGCTGGCCAAGATGACCCTTATGCACTGGTGCGAGACCGTGCTGTTTTTGATGTGGGTGGGCATGTTCTTTGTCTGGGACAACCCGGTGAGCTGGGTCGTAGCCCTGGTCGTGATGGCCGCGACGTATTTTGTCGAGGTGCTGATCGACAACACCTTCGCACGCAGTACCTGGCGTAGCTGCTTTAAGCTCGGCTGGGGCGTGGCACTGGTGTTTGGCCTGCTCAACCTTATGCCCATCCTCGTCGACGTGTTTATTTAGGAGGCGGCATCCATGGATCATAAAATGTCGCGCTCGCCGTGGGTTATTCATTACGACGGCTCGAGCTGCAACGGATGCGATATCGAGGTGCTGGCCTCGCTCACGCCGCTGTTCGATGCGGAGCGCTTTGGCGTGGTCAACACCGGCAACCCCAAGCATGCGGATATCTTTTTGGTGACGGGGTCGGTCAATGCCCAGAACCTGCCCGTCGTGCGCCAGATCTACAACCAGATGCTCGAGCCCAAGTGCGTGGTGGCGTGCGGCATCTGCGCGTGCTCGGGCGGCGTGTTTCGCGATGCCTACAACGTGATCGGCGGCGTGGACCGCGCGATTCCCGTGGACGTGTACGCGCCCGGGTGCGCCATTCGCCCCGAGACCGTGATCGATGCCATTGTGGAGGCGTGCGGCATCCTTGATCAGAAGGAGACCGTGATGCGTGCCGGCGGCGACCCGCTTACCGTAGGCGGCGCTGCTACCTGGGACGGTGGCGTTGAGCTGGGCGAGGACGGGTTTGTGGCTGCGGTGGCCGGGACTGATGGTGCCGGTGACGCGCCTGTCGGGAAGCCCGCCGCGCCCGCCGCTGCGAAGGAGGCCGAGTAATGCAAAAGGCAATCTATACCACCGTCGGGATCGACGAGCTCCTGGCGCATGTGCAGGCGCTCAAGGGCGCCGGCGCGCGCTTTGTACAGATGCATGCCGAGCGCTGTGTGGACGACGGATCGTATCGCCTGGTCTATACGTTTATCAACGTCCGCGCTGCGCAAGAGCAGATCGCGCGGGACGGAAACTATGCGATTGAGAACCTGGTGGTCGAGGGTATCGACCAGTACCAGGAGATTCCGTCCATCAGCTCGTATTACCCCGCGGTGTTCCCGTTTGAGAACGAGGCCCACGACCTGTTTGGTCTTGCCGTCACCGACATGCAGATTGACTTTAAGGGCTTTTTCTACCAGGTCTCGACGTCTGAACCCATGAGCGTTATCACGCCCGAGGTGAAGGCCGCGCGCGAGAAGGCCATGAAGGTCCGCGCCGCCGCCGAGGCCAAGGCGCGCAAGGCCGCTGCCGAGAAGGCCGCCGCTGCTGCGGGGGAGGGCGCTGGCGGTGCCGCGGGCGCTGCTGCCGCCCAGCCCGCTGCGGCTGCCGGCTCCGATGCTCAGCATGACGATGCCGCTGCGAAGGCCGCGCTCAAGGTCGCCGAGCTGGAGGCAAAGCTCGCCGCCATGGATCCCGAGAAAGCGGCCAAGGTCCGCGCGGCGCTTGCAGCCAAGGCCGCCCGCGACAAGCAGAAAAAGGAGGCGTAAGGTCCATGGCACATCGCTCCGTTATCCCGTTTGGCCCGCAGCACCCGGTGCTGCCCGAGCCGCTTCATCTGGACCTGGTGATCGAGGACGACCGCGTCATCGAGGCAATTCCGCAGATCGGCTTTGTGCACCGCGGACTCGAGAAGCTCACCGAAAAGCGTGACATGCACCAGTTTGGCTACATCGCCGAGCGCATCTGCGGCATTTGTGCCGTGGGTCACAGCTGCGGCTATGCCAGCGCCTGCGAACGCATGCTTGACATCGAGGTGCCCGGCCGCGTGCAGTATATCCGCACCATTCTGCATGAGCTTTCGCGCATTCACTCGCACCTGCTGTGGCTGGGCCTGCTCGCCGATGCCTTTGGCTTCGAGGCGCTGTTCTATCGTTCGTGGACCCTGCGCGAGCAGATTCTCAAGATCTTTGAGAGCACCTGCGGCGGGCGCGTGATCCTTTCGATTAACGAGATCGGCGGCCTTAAGCACGACATCGAGGACTCCGAGCTGGCGGGTATTGTCCAGACGCTCGATGCCATGCGCCCCGACTACGAGGCCCTGGTGCATACGTTTTTGGACGACGACAGCTGCGGCGAGCGCCTGCATGGCGTGGGCGTGATCAGCAAGAAGGACGCGCTGGATCTGTCGATGGTCGGCCCGTTCGGTCGCGCCTCGGGCGTGGATTACGACGTGCGCATGCTCGGCGACGGCGCCTATGCGGATCTGGCCGCGTTTGAGCCCGTCGTTGCTGCCGATGGCGATTGCTATGCCCGCTGCCAGGTGCGCTGTGCCGAGGTCACGCAGGCCATGGACATCATTAAGGAGCTTGTGGGCAAGATTCCGCACGACGGTATCGGCGGGCGTACCAAGCTCACGCCGGCCGACGGCGCGCGCGGCGAGGTTGTGATTGAGCAGCCGCGCGGCGAGGCGTATTACTATGTGCGCGGCAACGGCACCAAGAACCTGGACCGCTTCCGCGTGCGCACGCCGACGTCGCAGAACCTGGCGGGTCTGACGCATGCGCTGCAGGGCGTGCTCCTTGCCAACGTGCCCATGATTATCCTGACCATCGACCCCTGCATTAGCTGCACGGAAAGGTAGGCGCGGCATGAGTTTACTGACATTTGCCAAGACGGCCTTGGGTTCTATGGTCAAGCAGCCGGTAACGGTGTGCTATCCGCAGGAGAAGCTGACGGCGCCCGAGCGCTTGCGCGGGCATATCGTCAATGACATGGACGTGTGCATTTGCTGCGGCATGTGCGCGAGCCGTTGCCCGGCGGGCGCGCTCGCGGTCGATCGCAAGGGCGGTACCTGGTCGATTGACCCGTACGCCTGCGTGGTGTGCGGCGAGTGCATCGAAAGCTGCCCCAAACATTGCCTGAGCATGGACACCGCCCGCACTCCAGTTGCGGCGGACAAGACTCCCACGGTAGAAACTAAGTCGGAGTAGCGCTGGAATAGAGCTGGAATAGGGGCCGGTGGGGCAAAATTGCCCCACCGGCCCCGCGCGTGAACGCGCGGCTGGGCCGCCGCGAACAAAACTATGCCGGATTACGGGGCTGGATTGCGAACCTCCGACCATATCGAAAACCGCGAAATTAAAACTGCAGGTAGACGAACCGTCATTTTGCAGAAAACGCGGGTATGGATGAGGGCCCCGACTTTAGCCCCGTAATCCGGCATAGTTTTGAAATGCCACCATATCAGTACCAGCCCCTGATCTCCCGTGGACAGAGGGAAACGGATCATTTTGGTCCCGCGAGGCTTGCGGAGGCACTCGTGCAGGGCCGCCCGAACAAAACTATGTCGGTTTACTACGATGAATTCGACATTCCCGACCATGACTGCATTTTTCTAAATATTGCAAGCGCTCTACCTGCGGTTTTGCAAGCGCGCAATTTGCTGTGGTTGAAGGTTGGCGATTCATCGTAGTAATCCGGCATAGTTTTGAAATGGCGTTAAATCGGTAGCAGCGATTTTGCTATGCCGGGGGGCTCGGTCTTTGGGCAACTACCCTCGCAGGTAGGCGATGGCGATCTGCGTGCGGTTGCGCAGGCCCATTTTGGCAAGGATTGAGCTGATGTGGTTGCGCACGGTGCCTTCGCCCATATAGGCGGTGGCGGCAATCTCCTTGTTGTCGAGGCCACGGGCGATGAGCTCGGCGACTTCGAACTCGCGGTCGGTCAGGCCGGCAAAGGCCGCGGGCCGGCGGGTCGTGCCCGCCTCGACGCCCGTTCCGTCAAAATCGATGTCCTCGATCGCCTTGCCCTCGAGCACGCGTTTGCCGTCCATGACCTGCGCCAATGCCGGCGGAATGGCGGCGACATCGGTCTTGATCAGGTAACCGCGGGCGCCCAGCTTGAGCGCCGACACAATGTACTCGTCATCCGAGAACGTCGTCAGAAACACCACGCGCGCCGCGGGGTCGCGCTCAAGGATCTCGCGTGCGGCCGAAAGTCCGTCGCGCCCCGGCATCTGGATGTCGAGCAGTGCGATATCGGGCGCGTGTTCGGCATAGAGCGAAACCGCATCGTTGCCGTTGGCGCCGGTGCCCACTACCTCGATCTGCGGCTGGGCGCTCAGGATAATCTTGAGCGAATCGACCACCAAGCGGTCGTCGTCGACAACGATGAGCCTCATCGGCCCTCATCTCCTTGCTGTTTGGGAACGGTGGCAAACACGCGCCAGCCGCCGGCGCTGGCACGCGGGCCGGCGGTGAAGGTGCCGCCAAGCGCCTCGATGCGCTCGCGCATGGAGGCGAGCCCCATGCCCTCCGCGGCGCCGCGGCTGCTTGCTTGGACCCCGCCCGTGCCATCGTCGGTAACGATGAGCTGGTAAAACGACGGATGCTCCATGCATCGTACAGTGACAGCATGGGCGCAAGCGTGGCGCATGGTGTTGGAGAGCGCCTCGCGCAGGACCGCCGCAAAGCAGTTGGCGACGTTTGCGGGTGCATGCTCGGCCATAACTTCAAGCTCAATCTGCGGACCGCCGTCCGAGCGCGCGCCTTCGACAATGCGTTCGAGCTGCACGGAAAGGTCGACGGCGTTGTCGTTGAGCGCGTGGACGCTGGTGCGCACAAGCTGGAGCGCCTCGTCAACCGTGCGTTTGACGTCGGCGAAATCGGCGGCAACCCTGGGCTCGTCGGCGTGCACGACGCGCAGGGCCTCGGTCTGCAGCGAGGCGCGCGTGAGCTGGTGGCCGACGTTATCGTGGATCTCGCGCGCGATACGGGCGCGTTCGGCGAGTGTCGCGAGCTCGACTTCGTAGTCCTGGCGATCGGCAAGGTCGCGGTTGCGCGCTTCGAGCGCGAGAGCTCGTTCCTGCAGCTCGTCGCGGATGCGGCGCATGCGCTGCTGCTCGCGCTCCAACTGGGCGGTACGTAGCGATAACAAGGTGGCGGCAACTGAAAGGATGGCGGTCAGTAGAAGCGTTCGGGCGGTGAGCGCGTCGGCGCGTAGGTCCGCGACGAGTGCAAAGACAAAGGCGACGCCAATGCCCAACGCGACCCAAACGTGTTCACGGCGCACGCGCCGCGCAATGTCATAGAGGGCGAGAGGCGCAAACGGCACAAACGGCGGCGCAAAGACGGCCGCGATGATGTAAGCGTAACTCGCGGCCTTGCTTACACGGCGTGTGCGTTCCCCCTGTGCGACCTCGGCCAGCGAGGTGGCGATAACGCCAAGGCAAAACGCCGCGACCAGGCGGGCGTCCACAGCAAGGCCCGTGGCGGCCGCAATGCAGCACGCCAGCACGATCGATTTGTCGAAAAGCCTGTTCATACGGGTATTGTACGCGATGCTGCGCGCGGGGGAGGCGCCGCCCGGGGCAACCGTGACATTCTTCCCGCGCGGCAAAGCGGCGTCGATTGCTCGCGCGAGCGGGGGTTTCGCCTCCGCCCCCTCGCACTCGTGACAAAGCTCACTGGTGCGCGCCGGCGGCTCCTGCGATGATGCAATCGTACCGGGCCGCAATCAACAGAAGGGCCGCCTCATGACAGACATCGTCCACGTCGAAAACCTCGTCAAGCGCTACGACGATCTTATCGCGCTCGACCACTTTAACCTGAGCATCGCCCCTGGCGAGATCTTTGGCCTGCTGGGCCCCAACGGCTCGGGCAAGACCACATCCATCAACTGCATTCTGCAGCTGCTCGCCTACGACAAAGGCACCATCGAGCTGTTCGGCGAGCCCATGACGCCCGCCCGCTATGACCTCAAGCGCCGCATCGGCGTGGTGCCACAGCAGGTGGCGGTGTTCGACGAGCTCACCGTGCGTGAGAACATCGACTATTTCTGCAGCCTCTACGTTAACGATCGCAAGCGTCGCCGTGCGCTGGTGGACGAGGCGATTGACTTTGTCGGGCTGGGTGACTTTACCAAGTTCCGCCCCGGCAAGCTCTCGGGCGGCCTGGCGCGTCGCCTCAACATCGCCTGCGGTATCGCGCACAAGCCCGAGCTCATCTTTTTTGACGAGCCCACGGTGGCGGTCGACCCGCAGAGCCGCAACGCCATCCTGGAGGGCATCTGCCGCCTGCGCGACGAGGGCGCCACGGTGGTGTATACCAGCCATTACATGGAGGAAGTCGAGCAGATTTGCAGCCGCATCATGATCATGGACGGCGGGCGCGTGCTGGCGCAGGGCACTAACGACGAGCTCAAGCGCATGATTCAGATGGGCGAGCGCGTGACGGTCGAGGTCGGCGCCGTCGAGTCGGCCACGGTCGAGCGGCTGCGCGCCCTCGAGCACGTGCTTTCAGTCGAGCTGTCCGGCGGCGAGCTCGTCTGCACCTGCGAAGCGAGCCCGCATAACCTGGTCGACATCCTCGACACGCTGCGCGCCGCCGACGTGGCGCTCGGCCGCGTGTGGAGCGAGCCGCCGACCCTCAACGACGTGTTCCTCGAGATCACCGGCCGCGAGCTGCGCGACTAGGGGGCAGCCATGTTCAACACCATCATCACCACGGTCAAGACGCTGCTGCGCCGGCCGAGCACGTGGGTTTGGGGCGCTCTCTTTCCCATCGCGCTTTCCACGATGTTCATGTTTATGTTTGCGAACCTCAGCTCCGACGGCACGGTCGATCCGGTGCCGGTTGCCATCGTGGCGGACGAGGCCTGGGACGCCTCGACCTTTAAGAACGTGGCGGCTTCGCTTGCCAAGGAAGGCGACGACCAACTGCTCGAGATCCACGAGTGCGACGACGCAGCCGACGCGAGCCGTGCGCTTAAGGCCGGCGAGGTCGCGGGCATCTATACGGTCGACGACGCGGGCACGCCCAAACTCACGCTGCTATCGAGTTATGACGGCTCGCGTGCGTCGTCGGTGCTCACCGATCGCAGCATCCTGGAGACGGTGGCAAGCTCGTATACACAAAATGCCGAGCTCATGTCCCAAATTGCCCAGGACAACCCAGCGGCGCTCGCCGACCCGGAGGCGGTTGCGCGCGCCCTGTCGCTCGAGGGCGGCACCCGTCGCGTGAGCCTGACGCGTACCACGCCCGATGGCACGGTCATCTACTACTATGCGCTCTTTGGCCTGGTCGCGATGATGTCTGCCGAGTTTGCCGCCTTGAGCGTCGTCGACCTGCAGCCCAATCTGTCGGGCCTTGGTGCGCGTCGCTGCGTGGGCGGCCTTTCCAAGACGGCGTCGCTGGCCGGTATCTTTGTGGGCTCGTGGCTGGTCTCCTTTGCCTCGATGACGATCGCGATCGGCTATGTGCGCCTGGTCGTGGGCGTCGACTTTGGCGGGCGTGAGGGGCTGTGTCTGGTGGGCGGTGCCGCTTCCGCGCTTGCCGCCACGGGCCTGGGGCTCTTTGTGGGCACGCTTCCCGTTAAGGGCGGCAAGGCGTCCAAGTCCGGCATCCTTACGGGCTTTGCTACCACGTGCGCCCTGTTCGCCGGGCTCTACGGCGAGCCGGCGATGGCGCTTGCCGACGACGTCGCCCGCGCCTGCCCGGCCGAGTGCTGGCTCAACCCCGTCAAGCTTATCTGCGACATGTTCAACCGCCTGTATTTCTTTGAGAACCTGGGCCCCTTTGTCGTTCGCGCCGGCGCGCTGGTCCTTATGGCGCTGCTGTTCGTTGCCGCCGCCACGCTGATCTTTGGAAGGAGCCGCTATGAGCACCTTTAAGACCGCGCTTCGCATGGCGCTCGCGCACCCGCTCTATCTGCTCATCTACACGGTGTTCATTTCGCTCATGGGCGTATTCATTGCGGCCTCGGTGAGCTGGAACTCGTCGCAGCTCACCGAGTACAAGCCCTACGATGCCAACGTGATCGTGGTCGACCGCGACGACAGCGACCTTTCGCGTGCGCTTACCAAGCATCTGGGTTCGCGCTTTGAGCTGGTCACGGGCATCGGCGACGACACCTACGACCTCGCGGGTGCGCTCTCCAAGAGCAACAGCGCCAAGGGCAGCGCCGATTGCGTGTTCTTTATCCCGGAGGGGTTTGAGAGCGACCTCGTTGCAGCCGCCCGCGCGGGGGAGTCCCTGCCCAAGCTCGATGTGACCTACGGTGCCGGCACCATGGCGGCGGCGCTTTCGTCTGCCGAGGCCTCGCGCTTGATCTCGCTCGCGGGCGCTGCAGCCGCACTTGAGCCCGCCGCCTCTAGCGGCGACGTTGCCAAGGCCGCCGAGCATGCGGCCGCGAAGCGTGCCGAGGTCCAGATCGAGCAGGTCAAGGTTGACTCGACAGCCGCCGCCACGCTCGAGTCGTACTTCAACTTTGGCGCGTACGCGATTATCTCGTCGGTCATCGTGTCGGTGGGGCTGGTGTTCTCGGGCATGAACGAGCCCGAGCACGTACGTCGCATGGATGCCGGTCCAATCCCCGGGCGCCAGCGTTCGCTTGCCGTGTTTGCGGCCGCCGCCGTGATCACCGTCTGCATCTGGGTTGTGTCGAGCATGATGGGCGTCGTGGGCTTTGCCGGCGCGGTCGCCGAGGTCGGCGTGGGCCGTGTATGTCTGGCGCTGGCGGCGACGTTTGCCCTGGCGTGCACGCCGCTGGCCGTTGGCTTTGCCCTTTCGAGCCTGGGTGCGCGCGAGGAGCTGCTCAACGGTGTGGGCAACTTGCTTGGCATGCTCATGACGTTTTTGGGCGGCGCCTGGATGCCGCTGTCGCTCATGGGTTCGGCCGTGCAGACCGTGGCGCATTTTGTGCCGACGTTTTGGGTGAACGACGCGATCGGCAAGGCGCTTGCCTCGGACCTGACGTCTGCCGTGCTGGGGGACATCGCCTGCGACCTAGGCGTCACGGTGCTCTTTGCCGTGGCCATCGCCGCCGCAGGCTTCGCCCTCGCACGCGCCAAATCCCGCGCCTAGCCACCTAGTCATTTAAGAGCGTCCCCAACGACTAGTCTTGAAACAAATCCCCGCTCTCGCCCAAAAATAGTTCGCCAAGGTTTACTATTACGCTCATAAAGTAGTACAAGGCTAACAATGGGGGATAGCATGGCAACGCAGGAAGCCTACGTCCAGGTTAAGAATCTCAAAAAGCACTACGGCGATGGGGATGCGTGCCTGACGGTACTCGATGGCATCGACACGTCCATCAACCGCGGCGAGATCTGCGTCATGCTGGGGCCTTCGGGCTCGGGTAAGTCGACCTTTCTTAACCTGATCGGCGGCTTGGAGGATGCCGACGCCGGCTCTATTCTGGTGGACGGCTGCGACCTCACGGTGCTTAAGCCTACCGACCTGGGCGAGTATCGCCGCCGTGAGCTGGGCTTTGTCTTCCAGTTCTACAACCTGGTGCCCGATCTCACCATCAAGGAGAACATCGAGGTCACGGTGCACCTGTCCAAAAACCCGCTCAATGTCGACGACCTGCTGCGTTCACTGGGCCTCTACGAGCACCGCAACAAGTTTCCGCGCCAGGTTTCGGGTGGCCAGCAGCAGCGCTGTGCCATCGGCCGCGCGCTCGTCAAAAACCCGGGTCTGCTGCTGTGCGACGAGCCCACGGGCGCGCTTGATTACAAGACGTCCAAGGAAATCTTGCAGCTCATGGAGGATGTAAACCGCACCTACGGCTGCACCATCATCATTGTCACCCACAATGCCGCCATCGCGCGCATGGCAAATCGCGTGCTGCGCCTGCGCGACGGGCGCATCGTCGAGGATGAGCTCAACGAGTCGCCCGTCGCGGCCGCCGAACTCGATTGGTAGGCGGCGCCATGACACCTCTCGCAAAACGTCTCCCGCGCGAGCTGCGCCGCAATATCGGCAAGTACCTGGGAATCTTTTTGCTTATGTGCGGAAGCATCGCTCTCACCTCGGGCTTTTTGCTCGCGGCGCATTCCATCGGTTGCCTTATCGACGACATGCGCAATGCGTACACGATTGAGGACGGCCGCGTGACCACCTCCTTCGAGGCTACCGACGATCAACTCAAGGCCGCCGAGGACGCGGCCGACGACGTCGGCGGCGTCACGCTCTACAAGAATTTCTCCATCGACGCCATCATAAAAAAGACCGCCGGCGACGACAGCACCAAGCGCACGCTGCGCACCTATGCGCACCGCACCAAGGTCGATATCGCGTCCTACTGTGAGGGCAAGGAGCCCAAGACGGATGACGAGGTGGCCATCGACCGTGTCTTTGCCACCAATAACAACCTGTCCGTGGGCGATAGAGTCGAGCTCGAGGGTCGCACCTACACCATCTGCGGCATCATGACTCAACCCGATAGCCAGGCGCTGTTCCTCAACAATTCGGACTTTACGGTGAACACCATCACGTACGGCGTGGCCGAGGTCACCGACGCCGGCTTTGCCGCGCTTGAGGACGCCGGTGGCGCGCCTGCCTACACCTATTCCTTTATCTTTACCGATTGCGACCTCCCCACCGCGGATCGCATCGATGCGGAGCAGGATATGGTCGAGGCGCTGACCGATGCCGATGCACGCGTGGATGACCTCATCGACGCCGATTCCAACCAGGGCATTGGCTACGCACGCGACGACGTAGACGGCGACTCCATGATGTGGATGACGCTGCTCGACATCATCATCGTGATCATGGCGTTCGTCTTTGTGGTCCTGACCGACGCCACCATCGAGGAGGAGAGCGCCATCATCGGCACGCTGCTCGCCAGCGGCTATCGTCGACGCGAGATCGTGCTGCACTACCTTGCGCTTCCCGCCATCGTGGGCGTGGTCGCGGCGCTTTTGGGCACTGCGCTCGGCGTTGTGTTCTTTACCGAGCCCATGCGCAGCCTCTATTACGGTTCGTACAGCCTGCCGCCCTTCCAGGTGTACTGGAGCTGGGAGATCTTTGTGAAGTGCGCCGTGGTTCCCGCCGCCGCGCTCATCCTCATCACGCTGGTGGGTCTGCTTCGCAAAATGGGTAAGACGCCGCTGCAGTTTCTTCGCCACGAGGCGAGCGGCAAGTCTGGCACCAAGCGCGGCCTGCAGCTGTCGGAGCGCATGGGCTTTGTTTCCCGCTTCCGCCTGCGTATCTTCCTGCGCAACCTGGGCAACTTCGCCACGCTCTTCGTGGGCATTGCATTTGCGTCGCTGCTGATGCTTTTTGGCCTGGCGATTCTGCCCACGATGACGCACTACGCGGACAACCTCGAGACGAGCCTGGTCGCCGAGCACCAGTATACGCTCAAAGCGCCGCTGGAGCTCGAGGGCACCGCCGAGGAGCGCGAGCAATGGTCGGCACTCGAGCGCTTGCAGTCGGTTGACGGCGCGCTGCTAACCGCTGCCCAGGATGCCGATGATGAGCTTGACGATGCGGCCGATGCGGCGCAGGCGGCAGCCGATGCCGCGACCGCATCTTCGTCTGCCGAGAGCCTGACCGCAGCGCAGGACGCGCTTGCCAAGGTCCAGGACAAGAAAGATGCGCTCTACGCGCGCCTTGACGATCTTGCCGATGCCCTCGGCTGCGACCGCGACGAGGCTATCGACCTGATCGACAAGGCTTCTAAGATTGACACTGACGACGACGATATCCACCCGGTCAATACGACCGATAACGGCGCGGGCGCAATTGCGCAGGCCGAGAAATATGCCGTTTACCAGCTGCAATACGACCGCGGCGATGGTAATGGCGAGGAGACGATTTCCGTCTACGGCATTTCATCCGATTCGCGCTATTGGAAAGACCTCAACGTCGGTGATGGGCGCGTCGTCTTTGGCGGCGGTCTGCTCGATAAGTTTGGCTGGAGCGAGGGCCAGAAGGTCACGCTCGACGACAAGTACGAGGGCGAGCATTATTCCCTTGAGTACGCGGGCAAGGACTGTACCTGGGGCTCCAAGTCGGACATGAATATCTATATGAGTATCGATGACTTTAACGAGCTGTTCGGCAACGACGCCGCCTACTTCAACGGCTATGCGAGCGATGAGAAGCTCGACCTCGATGCTCGTTACTTTGCCGGCGACACCACGCCCGACGACATGCGCGCCGTGGGCGACCAGTTCATCGGCATGATGAGCAAAATGATCGGCATGATGGTCGGGCTCGCGGTGTTTATCTTCCTGCTGTTTATGTACCTGCTGACCAAGGCGGTGATCGACCACAGCGCCCGGTCGATCAGCTACATGAAAGTCTTTGGCTATCGCGATAGCGAGATCTCGCATTTGTACATCCGCTCGATCACGCTGTGCGTGGCGGCGTCGCTCGTGCTGAGCCTGCCGGTCATTATTGGCTCGCTCACGGCCATCTTCCGCTCGATGCTGCTCGCCTACAACGGCAATATCGAGATTTATGTGCCCTGGTGGTCCATGGCGGCGTGCGCAGGAATCGGCTTTGCAACCTATCTGGTCGTGGCGCTGCTACACACGCGCTCTATCAAGCGCGTGAGCCTGGCCGAAGCCCTTAAAGTCCAAGAGTAGTCGTTTAAGAACCTCCCCAACGACTAGGTTTCGCGCTTGACTTTGACCCTACTTTAACGGGTACCATCCTCTATGTCTGTAACGCCATATAGACCGAGGGGATAGATCTATGACCGCAACTGCACCCGCAGCACCCGCTAAGGTGTACTTCACCAACTTGCGCACGCATGCTCGCGAGAGCCAGCTCGACAAGCTCAAGCGCCTCATCCGCCGCGCCGGTATTGAGCAGATCGACTTTGAGAACAAGTTCGTCGCCATCAAGATTCACTTTGGCGAGCTGGGCAACCTGAGCTTTTTGCGTCCCAACTACGCCCGCGCCGTCGCGGATGTCGTCAAGGAGCTGGGCGGCAAGCCCTTCCTCACCGACTGCAACACGCTCTACGTCGGTAGCCGCAAAAACGCGCTCGAGCACATCGATACCGCCTACCAGAACGGTTTTACCCCGTATGCCACGGGCTGCCAGATCATCATCGCCGACGGCCTCAAGGGCACCGACGAGGCACTCGTCCCGGTCGAGGGCGGCGAGTACGTGCGCGAGGCCAAGATCGGTCAGGCTCTCATGGACGCCGATATCGTGATCAGCCTCACCCACTTTAAGGGCCATGAGCAGGCCGGCTTTGGCGGCGCCATGAAGAACCTGGGCATGGGAGGCGGCAGCCGTGCCGGCAAGATGGAGCAACATGCCGCCGGCAAGCCGAACGTCGCGACCGAGCACTGCGTTGGCTGCCGTGCCTGCGAAAAAATCTGCGCGCACGACGCCATCTCGTTTGACGATACCCGCGAGCGCGAGCTTGCCAACGGCAACACCCGCACGGTCCACGTGGCCGCCATCGACCACGATCGCTGCGTGGGCTGCGGACGCTGCATTGCGGCATGCAATCAGGACTGCATCAAGCCCGGCTATGACGCCGCGGCCGACGTGCTCAACTGCAAGATCGCCGAGTACACCAAGGCCGTCGTCGACGGCCGCCCGAGCTTCCATATCTCGCTTGCCATGGACATCAGCCCCAACTGCGATTGCCATCCCGAAAACGATACGCCTATCGTCAACGACATCGGCATGTTCGCGAGCTTCGACCCGGTCGCCATCGACCAGGCCTGCGCCGATGCCGTCATGGCATCCGAGCCGCTGCCCAACACCGAGCTCACCGATAGCGCGGCCAAGATGGAGCACAGCCACGAGCATCTGGAGGGCGAGCAGGCCAAGGATCCCTTCTGCATCACGCATCCCGACACCGACTGGCGCGTGTGCATCGCGCATGCCGAGAAGATCGGCCTGGGCACGAGCGAGTATGAGCTCATCGAGGTCAAGTAGCGCCTAACTATTGGACAAAATAAGCGCCTTTGTAGCACAACGTTAGTAAAAGCCGCCCGTGAGCACAGTGCCCACGGGCGGCTTTTTGGAAGTGCTAGGGGGTCAGATAGACCAGTAAACCGTCCTATTTCCTAAAAATACTCGTCGAGGAAGTTGTCGACCGTGTTCCAGTAGAGTTCGGGGTCGACCTGCGCGCTCTTGGCGTGGGTGGCGCCATGGACGGTGAGCTTTTGCTTGACCTTGCTGGCGCACGCGTCGTAGTTTTGGTCGAGCATACTGTACGGCACAAAGGTGTCTTGGTCACCGTGGATAAACAGCATGGGAACCGTCGCGCGCTTGAGCTGTTCCACGCTGCTCGCCTTATGAAAGTCGTAGCCCGCGCGCACGTTGCATACCAGGTTTGCTACATCGAGCAAGGGAAAGCTGGGCAGGCCGAACACGTCCTTGAGCTGCAGAGAAAACTCGTCCCAAACACTCGTATAACCGCAGTCCTCGATAATGCATTTCACGTTTGCGGGCAGAGATTCCCCTGCGACGTTCATGGCGGTTGCCGCACCCATCGACTCGCCAAAGACCAGGATGCGCGCCTCGGGGTCAGCCTGAACGATCCGCTCGATCCACGCGACGATGTCGAGGCGTTCGGGCCAGCCCATGCCGATATAGTCGCCGCCGGAGCGCTCGTGGGCGCGGGCGGCGGGCGCGAGTACGTTCATGCCGCGGTCATGGAAGCGTTTGGCGTATCGGGCCATGCCGATGGGCTCGTTGGTGTATCCGTGTAGACAGACAGCGTAATTGTGTGTGGTCTCTGGGGCGGCAAAATACCAAGCGGCGAGCTCGGTTCCGTCATCTGCGGTGAGGCTGCTGCTCTCACGATTCTCTTTAAACCATGCCCGCGCCTCGGTTTCCTCGGCATCCGGCTGCTCGCCTTCTTTGTCGTTCTTGCTATCCTGCATCATCTTCATGGTGTATGGCGCGCGGGGATTCAGCGCGAAGTCAAACAAAAAGTTGCCGGCAAATCCAAGCAGCGCGACGACAGCCACCAGTGCAACGATGCCGGCTATCTTGAGCTTTCGATGGGAACGTGCGTTTTGAGACATAAGAAGCTTTCCTATAAGATGTTAATACATCAACATTTAATGCAAGCGCATTATGGACGTTCGCCGTTGATGCGTCAACAGGCAAAGAATGGGTAAACAAAGGGTCACGTATGGTGCAAATTTCGCACGTACCTAGACGCTTTGATATAGTGTTGAGAACTCTTTACGTTGGAGGATGTAACCGGCATGTCCGATTCGAGCGACAGTTCTAAGCCGCGACCCAAGACCGCGGCCGTTCCACACTACACGGTGGGTGAGGAGATCATGAACTCCGTCACCCATGGTGTCGGCTGCCTGCTGGGTATCGCGGGCCTGGTGCTCCTGATCGTATTCGCCGCCCTGCGCGGCGGAGGCCCGGCCCACATGGCCGCGGCGATTGTCTATGGCGTCAGCATTATCCTCGAATACCTAGCCTCCACGCTCTACCACGCGATTCAGCCCGCGCGCGCCAAGCGCGTGTTTCGCATCATCGACCACAGCTGCATCTACCTGCTCATTGCGGGCAGCTATACGCCGTTTTGCCTTATCACGCTCGCAAACGACGGCGGCGCTGTGCTGTTCTTTGCCGTATGGGCCATCGCCATTATCGGCATCGCCCTCGAGTGCTTTCTGCGCGAGCGCCAGCCGCATTGGGTAAGCGGCCTGGTCTATCTGCTGATGGGCTGGCTCGTCGTCTTTAAGCTGCCCGAGCTCGTGTCGCTGCTCAACCCCGTGGCACTTGCCCTGCTCGCCGTCGGCGGCGTGTGCTACACCGCGGGCGTGCCGTTCTATATCGCCAAAAACGTGCGCTACCTGCACAGCGTGTTCCACCTGTGGGTGCTCGCCGGCAGTATTTTCCAGTTCATGGCGGTGATCCTCTTCGTAATCTAGCGACCACGCCTGCGCGCTCGCGTCCTTGTTTGGGCGCCGGTGCAATTGCCGTATCCGCCGTCAACGTTTTAATCCGACGTCCCGAATCTTGGAGGTTCGAGAAACTCCCGATGGACATAACCATCTCCCTTATCACCACCCTCGTTTTGACTCTCATCAACGGCTACTTCTCTATGTCCGAGATGGCGCTCACCACGGCCAAGCGCGCCGTGCTGGAGCACGAGGCCGAGGAAGGCGACAAGCGCGCCGAGCGTGCCATTAAGCTGGCTGCCGACTCCGACCAGCTGCTCGCCACCATCCAGGTCGCCATCACGCTCGTGGGCTTCGCCTCGTCCGCCGTCGCCTCGACGAGTCTGTCCGACCCGCTCGCCACGTGGCTCATGAGCCTTGGCATCGCGCCGCTCTCCGCCATCGCGCGCGGCCTGGCGCCGGTCATCATCACCGTCGCGGTCGCCTTCGTGTCCATCGTGATTGGCGAGCTTGTGCCCAAGCGCATCGGCCTGGCCAATGCCGAGGGCGTATCCAAGCAGGTCGTGGGACCGCTTTCCGTGTTCCAAAAGATCGCCCGTCCGCTCGTGTGGCTGACCGGTGCTTGCTCCGATGGCCTGGCCCGCATCCTGCGCATCAAGAGTGCCGACGACCGCCAGAACGTCTCGGAAGAAGAGATCAAGTACATGGTCTCGGAGCAGGACGACCTGCTCGACGAGGAAAAGCGCATGATCCACGAGATCTTCGACCTGGGCGACACCGTTGCCCGCGAGGTCATGGTGCCACGCGTGGACACCACCATGTGCGAGGACGACGAGACGGTCGCCGACGTGCTGTCCACCATGCGCCAGACCGGCTTTAGCCGCATCCCCGTCTATCACGAGGATCCCGACAACGTCGCCGGCATCGCGCACATCAAGGACCTGATTCAGCCCGCGCTCGACGGCAAGGGCGACCAGCCCATCGCCGGCTTTTTGCGCGACGCCACCTTTGTGCCCGACACCAAGGACATCCTGCCGCTGCTGTCCGAGATGCAGACCTCGCATGACCAGATCGTGGTGGTCGTGGACGAGTACGGCGGCACGGCCGGCATCATCACCATCGAGGACATCGTCGAGGAGATCGTCGGCGAGATCGAGGACGAGTTCGACCCCGACAACAAGTATCTCACGCGCCTTTCGCGCCGCGAGTGGCTCGTTGATGGGCGTTTTTCGTGCGATGACGCGATTGAGCTTGGTTGGCCGCTTGAGGAAAGCGATGATTATGAGACCATCGCCGGCTGGATTTTGGAGCTTTGTGACTCGGTGCCCGACATCGGAGAGGTGTTTGAGGTCGCGGGGTACAAGTTTAAAGTTCAGTCGATGCGTGGCCAGCGCATCTCGCTCATTCGCGTGATCGCTCCGGCCGAAACCGATAAGAAGGATTCCGAGTCTTCGGTAGACGAGCCGACGACGTCGGGTGCGGGTTCCGCGAATCCGCACGACGGCGACGAGTAGGACAAGGAAGAGTAGGGGAGAGTTATGGCAGGCCTGTTCAACATCCTTAAGGTCACCGTCAGCGAGGACAAGATCTGCGCGCATGTGCTGGTGAACCCCGGCATGCCGCTCATGACCTCGGAGGACATCGAGGCCACGGCGCGCGTGTACTACCTGGTGCCGGCGATTGCCAAGCACCTGTGCCTGGGCGATTCCGGCCGCGAGTTCCAGGACTGCATGGGCCAGACCGAGCTCTGCCACCTGCTGGAGCACGTGACAGTTGAGCTCATGAACGAGACCGGTCTTGCCGGTAGCATCTCGTGCGGCCGCACGCGCGTAAGCGAGCACGACGAGCGCGTCTTTGAGGTTGAGCTTTCGTGCCCCGACGACGCGCTGGCCATCGGTGCGCTGTCTTCGGCCACCTTTATGATGGACTGGGCCTATCTGCACGCCGACCAGCCTGCCCCCGACGTGGAGGGCACGGTCGCGGGCCTGCGCAACCTGGTGCTGGGCATGCGCGCCGGGGCCGAGGGCAAGGATCCTCACGAGGCCGTCGCCGCTGCGAACGGCGAAGATGCTGCCGAGGACGAGGGCGCTGACGAGGGCGATGCGCCGGTCGACGCCGAGCCCGTTTCCGATGCGACCGCCGAGCCCGTTCCCACCGAGCCCCAGGGTGTCCCCAACTTTGACGACGAGCCCCAGGTGGCGATTGATACCGAGGGCGCGGTTGCCGAGAACCACGAGGCCTCCGCTGCCGTCTTTGGCGGTGCTGCGACGGTTCCGGCAGGACCTGCGCATGAGGGCAGCCTGCCGCTCGTGGACGGCGCCGGCGAGGACCCGGGTGCCACGGTGGCCATGCCGGCTATGCCTCAGGAGTAGGCCTACGCGTTTATCACCATCACGTACCTGCGCCTTTGCCGTACGCAGATGAGCGGAGCGGCAAGTGATGCGCTGCGGGTATAATGGACAGCATTCAAACGGTGGGCACCGACGTGCCCGCAGGAGAGGAATGATCATGGGTAAGACTTTCAGCTTTGTCTCCGGCGCACTTTTTGGTGCCGCTGCCGGCGCTATTGTCGGCGTTGCTCTGGCCCCGCGCTCGGGCGCCGAGACCCGCGCCATGGCTGCCGATATCGCCAACGACGCCTGGGACAATATGCGCGACACCTACGAGCACAGCGCCGAGGAGGCCCGTGCTGCGGTGAATGACTTTGGCCCGATGGTCGACGCCAAGACCGACGACCTGCGCGCCAAGGTCGACCTGGCCCGCGAGCGCATGGACCAGCTGCGCGAGCAGCTCAACGACGCCATTTCGGGCGGCAACGTGACGCCTGCCGCCGACGTCGTGGTCGAGAACGCCGTCGAGGCTGATACCGAGGCTGCGGAGCCCTCGACCGAGGCATAATGCGCGCCGGGGATTTTGTCGGCGCCAAGATCTATCGCAAGCCTACCGAGGACAAGCGCACCAAAAAGGACGGCACACCGCGCAGCCCTAAAAAGCTCGGAAAGATTCACTTTCCGGTCTTTACCCCGGGCGGTACGCGCGTGGTCGGCTTTATGGTCCGCCAGTCCGATATCGCGGGCATGATCGAGCGTCCCGACCGATTCGTAGCGCTCGACGCCATTGGTGTCTACGAGGGCGCCATTGCGGTCGATGACGTCAAGGACACGTACGATTCCGCCGCCGCTAAGCGCCTCGACATCAACTTGGACGATTGCATCATCTGGGTCGGTATGGACGTGCGCACGGAATCGGGCGACGTCGTGGGCTATTGCTCGGACGTTGAGTTCAAGCCACGCTCGGGCATCGTGCAGGCATTCTATGTGACCGCCGGTGCTGCTTCGAGTGTTTTGGTTGGTGACACGCAGGTGCCGCCGACGATGCTGCGCGGCTACGAGAACGGTGCGATGGTCGTCTCGGACGAGGTCAAGTCGCTCGGGTATTCGGGCGGTGCGGCCGCCAAGGCCGCCGAGGCCAGCGTCGTGGTGGGCGACAAGGTCAAAAAGGGTGCCAAGGTACTCGACGACAAGGGATCGGTTGCCGTGGACAAGGGCAGTCGCGCACTGGGCAAGCAGCTCGGCAAGACGCGCGGCATGTTCAAGGCCTTTAAGGACGAATACCAAAAGGCGAGCGGAGGCTCGTCAAAAGCTACAAAATAGCGACGTACCAAATGATGGGAGGCAAGCCGGAGACCTGTTGCTCCGGCTTGCTGTGTTTATGGGGGAGGGCACATGCACCAAAACGGATCCAACTTAAACGGGCGTTCGGGTGCGCATCCGACAGCGCGCCGCGACCTGGGGCAGCTGCCCAGCGGTCAGCGCCGCCGTCACCGTAAGCCCGGCGCGATGTATCTCAACCATAGCCGCGGCTTTAGCGATCGCAGCGCGCGCATCGGCAACAGCCGCACACCCCGTCGTTCGTCTCGCCTGCCCTATGCGCTCATCGCCGTGGGTTGCGCGCTCGTGCTGTTTATCGCTGCCGTCGTGGGCTACGTCAACCGCAGCGTGGATGTGGAGCTCAACGGCCAGAAGACCGCGGTGCGCGTGGGCTCTACGCTGCAGAATCTCATCGACGAACAGGATTTGACTGACACCTACGACGCAGGCGACCTGCTAGCCGTCGATGACAGCGTGCTCAAGCGCCATGGGGGCGAAAAGCTGTCGGTGAAGGTCGACGGCAAGCGCGTGAAGCAGGGCAAATGGGATAGCCGCGAACTCGAGGGCGGCGAGAAGGTGACGGTCAAGGATGGCCGTAACACTTACGAGAAGCACGAGGTTCAGGCTACGGTTATCGAGCCCAAGCTCAAGGTCGAGGGCACGGGCGCTATCGAGTATGTGCAGACATGGGGTGTCCAGGGCCGATCCGAGGTGTGGGTTGGTGAGCGGTCAGGCAAGACGCAAGACCGCGGCGAGGTTGTGCCCGCCACCGATTGCGTTGTTGCGTGCGCCAGCGTGGCGCCCAAGGGCAACAAAAAGTACGTGGCGCTGACGTTTGACGAGGGTCCGAGCGGCGCCACCAAACAGATCTTGCAGGTGCTCAAGGAAAAGGGCGTCACCGCGACGTTCTTCCTTTCGGGCGATGCGGCCGAGGCCTCGCCTGCCACGGCCAAGGCGATTGTCGACGCCGGGTGCGAGATCGGATCCAACAGCTACAGCGACGATTCGCTCAAGGGTCAGGACCGTGAGGCGGTGCGCGAACAGATCACGAAAGGCACCGATGCGATTAAGTCGGCGACCGGCGTGAAGACGATGCTGCTGCGTGCTCCCTACGCTGCCTTTGACGAGCAAAACTGGATTGATGCGATGGACCTGGTCTCCGCCGTGGTCTCGTGGAATATTGACTCGGGCGACTGGCTGCTCAACGGTGCCGACGAGCAGGTCTCGACGGTGCTCGATTCGGTGACGCCGGGCAATATCGTGCTGCTCACCGATAGAGACGAATGCGCCGAGCAGATGCTCGAGGCGCTGCCGCAGATTATCGACGGCCTCATTGCCGACGGCTACAAGATCGTGACGCTCAGCGACCTGGTCAAGACGGACACGTCGCTGAGCAAAAAGCTCACCTCGCTGACGAAGGTCACCATGCCCAAGGACGCCGTGTTCCCCCAGCTTGCCGAGGACGAAGATACCACAGAGTAGTCATTGGGTAGTCATTTAAGAACGTCCCCAATGACTATGTCACGGATGCGTCAGCGTTTGGTATGCCTGCAATGTGCAGCGCATAAATTCGATGCCGCAGGGCGATGCTGATGCTATAGTTACTGCGGTTAATGAGGGTCAAGAGAAAGGTTACAGGTGAAATCCAAACCTCGACCATACAGTCGATGACCCCATGCAGGTGCTTTTTGCGCATGCACGGGGTGTAAGCGTCGAGCGGCGTGCCGCCCGCGCATGCGTATACATATCCAGAAGCCCCCGGACGTCGCACATGCGGCCGCGTCCGGAGGAATAATGATGGGGAGCACCATTGAATTATCTGAGTGAGATGCTCAAATTGCCGGTCTTGGACGTCGATGGAGAAAAGCTCGGCGTGGTGAACGATTTTGGTATTGCTACCGGCGAAGTTTTTCCGCACGTGACGTCGCTCGCGTTCCGCGGTCCCGGCAAGACGCCGTTTATGATCAGCTGGCGCAAATGGGTCGACCGTATCGACGAGACGGGTGTACACCTTAAGACGTCGGCCACCGAAATCCGTTTTTCGTACCTGCAGCCGACCGAACTCTTGCTTGCCCGCGACGTGCTCAACAAGCAGATTGTCGACACGCAGGGCATGAAAGTCGTGCGCGTAAACGACATCAAGTTTTCCATGTCGGGCGAAAATCAGCTGCGCCTGCTGGGCGCCGAAGTGGGCGCCCGCGGTCTGCTACGCGCGATCAGCCCCGCACTCGAGCATATCGTCGAAGGCTTTATGAAGCACCTGGGCAAGCCGCTCAGTGAGGACATCATCGCTTGGTCCTACATGGACCTGCTCGATCGCTCGACCAAGAACATTCAACTCTCGGTGTCGCACAAGACGCTCGGCGAGCTGCACCCTGCCGACATCGCCGACATTATCGAGCAGCTCGACCCGCGCCTACGCGCGCAGGTGTTTGCGCAGCTCGATACTGCCCAAGCCGCCGAGGCCATCTCGGAGTTCGATGACGACGAGCTTATGACCGAGATGCTCGAGGGCCTGTCCGACACGGACGCATCGTCGATGCTGGCCATGATGGACCCGGACGATGCAGCCGACCTGATCGACGAGCTCGATTACGAGAAGGCCGAGAAGCTCCTGCGCCTGATGGGCGTCAAGGAGGAGAAGGCGATTCGTAACCTGCTGGGGTATGAGGACAACACCGCCGGCCGCATCATGACCTCGGAGTTTGTCTCCCTGCCCGCCACGGCAACGGTCGGTGACGCCATCGAGGCGATTCGCGAGCTCGACGAGGACTTCGAGAGCGTCTACTACGTCTATACCGAGGATCCGAGCGGCATGCTGACCGGCGTGCTTTCGCTGCGCACGCTGATCGTAGCCGACCGCGACGCCACGCTGGGTCAGCTGGCCTATCGCGACCTGGTCTATGTGTCGCCCGACGAGGACCAGGAAGACGTAACGGACGAGATGACCAAGTACGACCTGGTTGCCATCCCTGTCTGCGACGAGAACCGTCATATCCTGGGTATCGTAACCTTCGACGACGCCATGGACGTTATCGCCGAGGAGCATCAGGAGGACCTGCAGATCGCCGGTGTCGGCTCGGGCGATAGCGCGTCGGATGACTCGACGAACGTGCTCAGCTGGTTCGTGCATCGCCAGTACTGGGTTGTTGTATGGGGCATCGCGTCGTGCATCATGGCGACCGTGCTGGGAACGGCGCTCGGATCCGCGCATCTGGTGGTGTTCCCCATGTGCGCCATGCCGCTCGTGCTGCTGGCGGCCTCGCGCATGGTGTCGTTCGTCAAGAACTACTTCTTGGAGTATGACGGTCACGACGACGAGCCCAAGCCGTATCTGGGGTTCTTCTTCCAGAGCACGGGCATGGGCCTGATTCTGTCACTCGTGACCTACCTGTGCGCTCAGCTGGTGCGCACCGCCGCGTTCCCCGATGCGCCCATGTTTGAGGAGCAACTCTTTACCGGGTGCTTTAATATCGCTGCCATCATTTGCCTGGTTGGCAACATGAGTGCCGTGATTTACCTGATGGTGCTGTTCTGGCGTGACGAGCATGACCTCAACACGTCGGGCACCGCCATGAACGTTATTGCCGTCATGATCTCGTGCGTAGCGTACTGCGCCGCTGCGGTGCTGCTCACCATGTCGGTCATTGGTTAGGTGGTCGCGTGCAAAATACCAAGCAAAAGTCGGGCACCAAGCAAAAGTTGACCATCGCGGCCATCTTTGGCGCTATGGGTCCCGGTCTGCTGGCGGCGCTTTCGGGCAATGACGCCGGCGGCATTGCAACGTATTCCAGCGCGGGCGCCAGCTATGGCTACAAGATGCTCTGGATGCTTCCCGTCATGACTGTGCTGCTCATCGTGACGCAGGAGACCGCGGCGCGCTGCGGCTGCGTCACGGGCAAGGGCCTGGCATCGC
The DNA here is from genome assembly GCA_036426035.1 of Collinsella sp. GTDB lineage: Bacteria > Actinomycetota > Coriobacteriia > Coriobacteriales > Coriobacteriaceae > Collinsella. The sequence goes on along the minus strand of JAXJPE010000118.1, from coordinate 9,995 downwards.
TCATTCGCGAGCGCTTTGGCGTGCGCAAGAGTGTACTTGCTATGGCGGCGCTGTTGATCGCCAACACAGCCGTGACCATTTCGGAGTTTGCGGGTATTGCGAGCGGCCTTGCCCTCTTTGGCGTGCCGGCGAGCATCTCGGTGCCGTTGGTGGCGCTGCTGGTGTGGATGCTTACCATGTCGGGTAGTTTCCAGCGCATCGAGAAGATTCTGCTGCTGGTGAGCTGCGTGTTCGTGACCTATATTGTCGCCGCGTTTATGGCTGGCCCCAACTGGGGTGAGGTCGCGGTCGACCTGGTCGTGCCTAACATTCAAAATGACCCCAGCTACGTGTCGCTCGTGGTCGCAACGATCGGTACCACCATCGCGCCGTGGATGATTTTCTTGGCGCAGAACAACGTGGTCGATAAGAACGCGGGCGAGGACGATATCGTGCTGCAGCGCATCGATACTGTGAGCGGCTCGCTTGCCGCCGATATCATTGCCGGCTTTATTATCATCACGACCGGTACGGTGTTGTTCCCGGCGGGTATTCAGATTAGCGATGCCGCCGATGCTGCCCGCGCGCTGGAGCCTATTGCGGGTCAGTGGTCCACGGTACTGTTTGCCTCGGGCCTGGTCGCGGCGAGCTTCTTGGCCGCCTGCGTGCTGCCGGGCGTTACGTCGAGCGCTATCTGCGAGGCATTTGGCTGGGAGCGCGGTGCCGACCGCAGCTGGGACGAGGCCCCGGTTTACCGCGGCATCATTACGGCCATCATCGGTATTTCTGCCGTGCTGGTGCTTATGCCCGGCGTCGATCTGTTCCAGATTATGATGACCTCACAGGTCATCAATGGTGTGCTGTTGCCCGTGGTTCTGGTGTTCCAGGTGGTTATCGCAGCCGACCGTCACATTATGGGTGCCAACCGCAACGGTCGCGTGTGGAACGTGCTCACTTGGGCGACTATCGCCGTGATTACGGTGCTGACAGTCGTCATGTTTGTGCTGCAAGCGATGGGCTACAGCGCTTAACGCCCACTTTTGCTTCCGAACAGGCCGCAGCGATGGGCTGCGGCCTGTTTTTTGTCTGCTATAGGGTGTTAGTTATATAGCAATGGACAAAAAATGCCAAATATGAGTACTGTTGCTAAGTGAATAGCATTTACATCCTAAAAGATAATGAACATAGCCTTTAGTATGTTCATTAAAATTGGCTCCAATACGCCTTAAACCAGTCAGGTTGGCTGCTTTAGGGGGTTGTAGGGGTCGCTCGGACGTCATTTTGGGTGGTTTTGCCTGTTACTAAAATGGTAACAGTACTCATATTTGCCCTTTTTTGCCCACAGACCTTTGAGGGTGCGGCGAAAAGGGCTTGTTTTGATTGTTTGGGGCAGGCACGAGGCGCGGAAACGATGTCTGGAGCGACGGAGCGGCCTGGAATTCATCCGTAGAGGTCTTCATTGGCTGCGCCAGGAGTGTCCCTAACTGCCGGAGGGGGTGTCTGCCGTGGCAGACACCCCCTCCGGATGTGGGAAGTTTGCCGTGGCAGACACCCCCTCCGGATGTGGGAAGTTTGCGCTGCAGGTTACTTGTCGGTGCCCAACTTGTGCGGCTTGAGAGCGAGCGCATTGACGAGCGCGTCGGTGGCAGACTTGACGGCTGCCGGCTGCGGATCGTTGACGTGATCCTCGGGGTGTACGGGCAGGTCCTTCTTGACGGCATCGTGGATCAAGTTGAGGTACTCAGTCACGCCAGTGGTCGATAGGTGCGTGCCATCGCCATCGAACAGGTCGTTGCGGTTAGCGCTGTATCCGTACCAATCGATAACGCGCACGTTCTTGTAGCGCGTAGCGGCGTTGGCGATGGCCTGGTTGGTAGAGCCAACCCACGGCTGCGGGCTGCGCGTGTTCACAAACACCACAATACGCTTATCTCCTGCATCGGCCATGATGGCGTCGATCTGGTCGTCGGTTACCAAGCCGTTGGTGCCCAGTGCAAAGACCACGATCTTGCCGGCAAGGTTCTGCTGGATATAGCCCTCAAATGTCGCACGGCCCGCATCGAACCGGCGGCCCTTTTCGGCATCGATATGGCTGTGCGGGAACACGCCGTCAAAGGTGTCCACGGCACGCAGCGACACGGAGTCGCCGATCATAAGCAGATCGTAGGAGCCATCGGGGAAGCCGTCGTTGTCCTTGTCGGTGTCGTCGGCCGCCTGCTGGTCGGTGGGCGCGGTGTTCTTGGCTTCCTTGTTCAGAACTTCGGCGCCCTCGCCGCTCAGCGCAGACGTCTCGGGCACAAAGATCAGGCCGCCCAGCGCAACGACCAACACAACGGCGCAGGCTGCGCAGACAGGGACGTGCGCGCGCACCCAGTTGGCGGGCGTGGCGGTGCCGTCGCGGAACTCGGATACGGTGCGCCCAAAGGCGCCCTTTCTAAACGGCGTCTCGATAAAGCGATATGAGCATTCGGCCACGGCGACCACCAGCAGCACCTGCAAAATGTACTGCCACCACGGTGTATCGTTGATGTTGGCGACTGGGTTCATGAGCAACAGCAGCGGATAGTGCCACAGGTAGATGCTGTACGAGCGCTTGCCAACCCACACGAGCGGCTCGGCGGACAGCGCGCGGGCAACCATTCCCTGGGGCTGCACGCAGGCGGCAATGACCATGAGCGTGAGGATCGAGCACAGCAGCGTGCCTCCGCGATACTGGAACGCGGTGTAGCCGTTGGTGAGCGCGACCATGGCGGCAAGGCCAACCAGGCCCACGACGCCCAACACATCGATGGATGCGGGCGAGGACCAAAAGCGCACGAGGGCGCTCGGCTGTGCCGGGGCGGTCTCGGCTGATTCGTCGGCCTTCTCGCCAGGCTTGCCCTCGGCGTTCTTGCCGTGCTTGGCGGCGCCGGCCAGGCGATTGAGCCCCAAACGACGAGCGAGACGCACCGGCGCCAGGTCGCGATCGGGGATAAAGGCCATCCAGGCACCCAGCAGCAGCGAGAACACACGGGTGTCGGTGCCGTAGTACACGCGGCTGGGGTCGGCGGCGGGGTTATAGAGCACCATCATGGCGAGGGCAGATACCGCGGCAAGGCCCAGAACCACGCGGCGCGTGTTGGGCTTGCTCACATGCATGGATACCATGGCAAACAGCAGTGGCGGCCAAATTAGGTAGAACTGTTCCTCGATGGCAAGCGACCAAAAGTGCGTGAGCGGTGAGGGGTCGCCCAGGGCATTGAAGTACGAGACGTTTTGGGCAATCTGCCACCAGTTGTTGAAGAACAGCAGCGACGGCAGGATGTCGGGGCGCATCTTGGTGAGCATCACGTGGTTAAAGATGGTACACAGCGCGCAGGTCACGAACACTACCGTTACCACGGCGGGGACCAGGCGACGGATGCGGCGAATCCAGAAGCTCTTAAGGTCGATGCGGCCGGTCTTAGCGACTTCGTTGAGCAGCAAGCGCGTGATCAGATAGCCCGAAAGCACAAAGAAGATCGTGACGCCGAGCAGGCCGCCCTGAGCCCACGTGAGGTTGAGGTGATAGAGCACCACCGCGACGACGGCAAGCGTGCGCAGGCCGTCGAGCGCAGGAATGTAGCGGGACTTGGGACGAGAGGTTGCCTGCTTGTCGGTAGCGGACGAGTGTGTGGCGCCGGTGTTGGTCTTGGCTGCATGGGCGTCCTTGTTGGTGGGCGTTCGATGCGGGCTCGGGCCGCGTCGCGACTCGCCGGTGCGGCGGTCGGCGCGCGGGCGTTCGTGCGGCGCCTGGTTATCGGGCGCGCGGCGCGGTCCGCGTGGGCTCGATTGTGGGAATTGCTCCATAAAACATCATCCAATGACGAGAATACTCAGCACATATTCATTGTAGCTGCCTGCTCCTGTGAATGCTTGCTGCTGGCGCAACCTCAAGCGCGCGTCCACATCAAAGTGAACTAAAGTTATAGGGGGTGCGAGAGTGCACGATCGACGGCCGACGGTGGGCATAAGGCCCGCAGATGAGGAGGTTTCCATGGCAGATCGCGGCATCGTTGCGGTGTTCGGCAGCATGAACATGGACCTTTCGGTGGCGTGCGAGCGCATACCGCGTGCGGGCGAGACCGTCGGCGGCAGCGGGTTTATCACCAACGCCGGCGGCAAGGGCGCCAATCAGGCCGTAGCTGCCGCGCGTATGGGCGCGTGCACGCACATGATCGGCGCGGTCGGTCGCGACGCGTTCGGCGCATCGCTCGTGGTGGGGCTCCAAGACACCGGCGTGGACTGTGACTTTGTAGTGCATCGCGATGACGTGGAGACGGGAACGGCGACCATCATTCGCTGCGAGGGCGACAACCGCATCGTACTGTCACCGGGCGCCAACCATGCGCTTGCGGGCGCGGACGTTGCCCGCGCGCTGAGGCGTCTGGTGGCCCATGAGCTCGACGGCGACGCCAGCGAGATTGCCCCGGCTGCCGGAAGCGTCTTTATCGCCCAGGGCGAATGTGACCTTGCGGCGACGGCCGAGGCGCTTGTTTGTGCTCACGAGCTGGGGTTCTATACGGTCTTTAATCCAGCGCCTGCCTGCGAGCTGCCTGCGGAGGTCTGGCCTGCGGTCGACCTGGTCTGCCCCAACGAGACCGAGTGCCAGGTTCTGACGGGCATTCTGCCCACGGATGATGCAAGCTGCGTCGCGGCGCTCAATGCGCTGCTCGACAAGGGTGCCGGGGCTGCGGTCATCACGTTGGGCGGTGCCGGCTCGGTTACGCTCGGCGATGGCGGTGAGCTGCTGCGCATGCCGGCACTTTCGAGTACGGTAGTCGATACCACGGCCGCCGGCGATACGTTTATCGGCGCGTTGGCGGCGGCTCGCCTAGAGGGCCTGCCGCTCTTTGAGTGCATGGCCGCGGGTGCTCGCGCCTCGGCAGTGACGGTGTCGCGCCTGGGCGCTCAGCAATCGATTCCCACGCGCGCCGAAGTTGAACATTGGTTTGGTTAAACGATAAAGACGGAGAAGCGGAGTAGAACAATGACAACCAAGAAGCTGATCCTTGATCTGGATATGGGTGTGGACGATGCGATGGCGCTGGCCTATGCCATCGCGAGCCCCGAGGTGGAGCTCGTGGGCATCACCACGTGCTTTGGCAACGTGCGCGTCGAGCAATCGGCGCACAACTGCCTTGCGGTGCTCGATCTGCTGGGTCGCCCCGAGGTTCCGGTGTACCTGGGTGCCGACCGTCCTCTGCAGGCGACTGAGCCCTATACGCCGCCGGCGTCCACCGCGCTCATTCACGGCAAGAACGGCATCGGCGGCGCGAGCGTGCCCGCGTCGCCCTACGAGCCGGTGGGGGCGACCTCGGCCGACGGCAACGCTGCGGTCGATTATCTGATCGATGCCGCGCGCACCTATGGTCCCGATCTGGTCTACGTAGCGACTGGCCCGCTCTCCAACCTGGCGCTCGCCCTGGAGCGCGATGCGGCGGCGATGATGTCCATCGGCCGCGTGGTCGTGATGGGCGGCGCCCTTACCGTGCCCGGCAACGTGAGCGCGGGCGCCGAGGCCAATATGGCGAGCGACCCCGAGGCAGCCGACGCGGTGCTGCGCTCGGGCCGTAAGCTCACCATGGTGGGTCTGGACGTGACGCATCGCGTGGTGCTCACACGCCGCGACATTGCCGGCTGGACGGGCTCGGGCACCATGGCGGGCTGCGCATTTGCGAGCATGGTCGAGCACTACATTGGCTCGTACGAGATGAACGCACCCTACCTGGGTGGTTGTGCGCTGCACGATCCGCTGGCCGTTGCCGTGGCGATCGACCCCACGCTCGTAGGTGCGCTCGGCTGCAACCTGCGTGTTGATCTGCTGGGCGAGTACCGCGGTCGCACCATCTGCGATGAGCGCCGCCTGTCCGATCCGGACAAGAGCGCGCTTGTGGCACTGACCGTGGATGCTCCGCGCTTCCTGTCCGAGTTCAAGACGCGTATGGCCCGTGTCCTTGGCTAAGTTGTCTTTTTGGACGGGGCTTTTTTGACTGGTATGATTGGTACGACCATTCGAACCAGCTAAAAGAGCCCCGTCCCAATTTGACTATCGAGAGGATCTGCCATGGAGCGCATCGCCAGCTTTTCCGTTGATCATCTGCTGCTTGAGCCCGGCGTGTATGTGAGCCGCATCGACCGCGATCCGGCGACCGGTGCTGCCGTCACCACGTTTGACCTGCGCCTGACCACGCCCAACAAGGAGCCGGTCATGAACACCGCCGAGTGCCACACCATCGAGCACCTGGGCGCGACGTTCCTTCGCAATCATGCCGAGTGGTCGAGCCGTATCGTCTACTTTGGTCCCATGGGCTGCCGCACGGGCTTTTACCTCGTCGTTTTTGGCGAAGTGACGAGCGAGGAGATCCTGCCGCTCGTGCGTGAGCTGTTCGAGTTTGTCGCCGACTTTGAGGGCGATGTCCCCGGTGCCGCTCCCGAGGAGTGCGGCAACTACCTGGACCAGAACCTTCCCATGGCTAACTGGCTCGCGCGCCGCTACCTCGACCGCGATCTGGCCGATATCGACGAGAAGCACCTGCATTATCAGCAGGCGTAAGGGCTTTATCGCCTAAAACGTGCGCATTGGGCGCCTTCGCTTATGCGGGGGCGCCTTTTTGTTGAGTAGTCGGGACGAGCGTTCAAAATCGCTCATGTTTGTTCTAGAATGTTCATACTGTCACATAAACGAACAGGAGTGAACATGCATATCTATTCTGTCGAGGATTCCGAGTTCAAGTCCTATGGCAACGTTTGGGATAACGTTCCGTCCGAGCTCACGTCGCCTGTGCTCGAGGCGCTATCTGCCACGCCCATTCCCGAGGGCAGCAAATACGTGGCGAGCGCGCCGGAGCTCGAGGGCGTCATGAATGCCGACAAGCTTGGCTTTCTCATGTTTGGCGGCCGTCCCTTCCAGCTGGGTTGGTGCAACGGCCACAATACACGACTCAACTGTCTGGAGTATCACCGCGCGAGTGAGTTCAACCTGGGCGCGCGCGACTTTATCCTGCTCGTGGCGCATCGCTGGGAGATTGAGGACGGCGGGCTCGACACCGCGTGCGTCAAGGCGTTCCGCGTGCCGGCGGGTAAGGTTGTCGAGGTTTTCAACACCACGCTTCACTACACGCCGTGCATGGTCGACGACGGTGGCTTCCAGGTGATGGTCGCACTGCCGGCAGGTACCAACGGTCCGCGTCCCGAGGCTGCGGCCGATATGCCTACCGCCGGTGACAGCTACTGCTATTGGAAGGCCGACAAGTGGGTTCTCTGCCATGCTGACAGCCCCAAAGCTGCCGAGGGCGGCTACGTAGGCCTCATCGGCAAAAACCTCGACATCACCTGCGACTAGAATCTTCTGTCTCGATCTGTAACATCTAGCGGGCTAAATCGTCTCTACCTGTTACAGGTTTAGACAAACTGCAGGGGGCCGCCCGAAAATCTCGATCTGTAACACCAGGCCCGGTTTTGGCTGCCTAACTGTTACAGATCGAGACAAGCCGGTCCCAATCCACCACAAAGGTGCCTGTCCCCTTTGTGGTGGATTGGGCAGGTGGGTATCAAAAAGTGTCAGGTGGGGTGGCTGCCGGGCGCCTGCACGCGAAAAGAAGTGTCGACCCGCGCTGTTGTCGTTGAGTGGCACCCCGTTTGCGGGGATCCTGAAATTAGGACAAGCAGCGTATGAAAGGATTGATGCATGGCTTTCCGTAAAGACTTCCTGTGGGGCGGCGCGACGGCTGCCAACCAGTGCGAGGGCGCCTACAACGTGGACGGCCGCGGCCTGGCCAACGTGGACGTGGCTCCGCACGGTCCCGAGCGCTACGCGGTGGTCTCCGGCCAGCGCAAGATGCTCGACTTCGAGGACGGCTATTACTATCCTGCACAGACCGGCATCGATTTCTATCACCATTACAAGGAGGACATCGCCCTCTTTGCCGAGATGGGCTTTAAGACCTTCCGCATGAGTCTGGCCTGGACCCGCATCTTCCCCAACGGCGACGAGACCGAGCCCAACGAGGCCGGCTTGGCCTTCTACGAGGACGTATTCCGCGAGTGCCGGGCGCACGGTATCGAGCCGCTCGTGACCATCACGCACTTCGACTGCCCGATTCACCTCATCAAGGAGTACGGCGGCTGGCGCAACCGCAAGCTCATCGACTTCTACAAGAACCTCGCGACCACGATCTTCACCCGCTACAAGGGTCTGGTGAAGTACTGGCTTACCTTCAACGAGATCAATATGATCTTGCACCTGCCGTTTATGGGTGCCGGTCTGGTCTTTGAGGAGGGCGAGAACAAGGAGGCCGTCGAGTACCTTGCCGCCCACAACGAGCTCGTCGCCAGCGCTTGGGCAACCAAGATCGCTCACGAGATCGACCCTGAGGTCAAGATCGGTTGCATGCTTGCCGCAGGTAGCTACTACCCCTACAGCTGCCGTCCGGGCGACGTGCGCCAGGCACAGCTCGACAACCAGGACAACTACTTCTTTGTCGACGTCCAGAGCCGCGGCTACTATCCGGCCTATGCCGTCAAGAAGCTCGAGCGCCTGGGCATTGACATCGGGATGACCGAAGAGGATCGCGAGGTCCTGGCCGCCAACACCGTCGACTTCATCAGCTTTAGCTACTACAGCACCCGCTGCTCTGCCGGTGCCGACAACCCCGATGTCGAGAGGACCCAGGGCAACGCCTTCGCCGGCGCCAAGAACCCCTACCTGCAGCAGAGCCAGTGGGGCTGGGCCATCGATCCGCTGGGCTTTCGCATCACCCTCAACGACCTGTACGATCGTTATCAGAAGCCGCTGTTTGTGGTCGAGAACGGCCTGGGCGCCAAGGATGTCGTCGAGGAGGACGGCTCCATCAACGACGACTACCGTATCGACTACCTGCGCCAGCATATCGCCGCGATGCGCGACGCGGTGACTGAGGACGGCGTCGACCTGCTGGGCTACACCACCTGGGGCCCGATCGACTTGGTATCTGCCGGTACGGGCGAGATGTCCAAGCGCTACGGCTTTATCTACGTCGACCGCGATGATGCGGGCAACGGCACCCTCAAGCGTACCAAGAAGAAGAGCTTTGACTGGTACAAGCATGTCATTGAAACGAACGGCGAGGACCTGTCCTAAGGAAGCCGAGACACTCAACTTCAGAGTTTCCTAACCAAAACGCCCGGCGAGCAGTTAATGCCCGTCGGGTGTTTTGTTAAAAGAAGTGAAAGAAAGCAAAAGAAGTTAAGAACTACTCATTGGGGACGTTCTTAAACGACTAATCGCTGGGGGCACCCTTTGCCGTCGGCGGATTTTGGGACATGTGGCCCGCTTTTTGAGCCTGCCTGTCGGTACACTAAAAGCACTATGGGTACCCGCGAGCGACATATCGGCAACGCGGCCGCCCGATCCGCACCCGTGGCGGATCCCAGGGGTGGCAGGCTCTTCGCCATGCCGCGATTCCTTGTTGGCATAACACATCAGGTGTACCGCCACCGCGTCTTTGCTATCGCCGGTGTCATCACCGCGATGTTCCTCATGCTTTTGGCAGTCTTGCCGGCGCTGTTCGCCTTCGACCCCAAACTTTCTAACGCCGTGCCCGCCTATAGCGAGGTGTCCGAAGAGGTCGTGGATGCGCTCGTCCATTCGAGCTCTCTGCCGTTGCTTGTTGCCGCAATTGCATTTTCGATCTGGGGCGTATCGGTCTATCTGCGCTGTTTGGACTATGTGTTGCGCCGCCGTCTTGTTGCCATCGCCACCATCTGCGCCCTGTGGATGATCGAAGTCATTCTCAAGTACAAGTCGTTCACGCCGTTCTATGCCACCGTGCTGTGGTACCTGTACTACGTGCCCATGACGCTCATTCCGCTGCTCTACCAGTTGTGTGGTCTGCGCCTTGCGGGCCTGGAGCAACACCGCCTGGGTCGCCGCTACTGCGCTGCGCTGTGGATTGTGGCCATCCTGCTTATCGGATTTGTGCTCACCAACGATTTTCACCAGCAGGTCTTCCGCTTTG
>JAXJPE010000117.1:0-3351 GCA_036426035.1 Collinsella sp. | reverse complement strand
GGCATTAACCGGAAAGCTCACGGCCACCACGACGACGATGGCGAAGACGCCGGCGATGAGGCCTTCGATAAAGGTCTCGGCGTTGAACACGTTGGCCACGTTGCGCTTGGACGCGCCGATCGCGCGCAGGATGCCAATCTCCTTTTTACGTTCCAGTACGCTGATGTAGGTGATGATGCCGATCATGATTGAGCTGACGACCAAGCTGATGCTCACAAAAGCGATGAGCACCAAGCTGATGGTGTTCACGATGTCGGTCACCGAGCCCATGATGATGCCCATGTAGTCGGTGTACGAGATTGCCCGCTCATCGTGGCCAGCGGCTTTGACCTGCTTGTTGTACGCATCGATGTGATCGAGTACGCGCTCCTTGGCCTCAAAGTCGCGCGGGAAAATCTTGACCGAGATGGGGTCCGCCTCGTCCGCATAACCCAACGTGGTCAGATTGTTGTCGTAGGTGAGCTTCGAAGCCTTGGCATAGCTCATCATGAGCGAACTCAGGTCCTCGGCGTCCATGTTGAAATGGATGGCACGAGCAAAGGCGCTCGCATCCACGTGCATGGCGCTCGCCAGGTTGGCAAAACTCGAAGACATCTGCGTCGCCATCTGGCCCATGAGCCCTGCCGCGCCTGCCTTGAGCTGAGTTGACACCGTCGCCGCAATCTGATCGCCGATCGACTTCATCACCTGATCCATAGCCTGCTGCAGATACGGAGCCAGCTGCTTTTGCACATAGTCGGTCATCGCCTGTTCCAGGCGCTCGGCAAGAGCATCGCCACCGAGTGCCTTGAGCTGAGTCAGGTATTGCTGCGCCGTGGCATCACTCTCAAGATACGTCGAGAATGCGGCAGCGAGCTTTGACGCGTCCTTAAGATCTTCGGGTGTCAGCGCCTTAAACTGATCAGACTGCAAAAAGCCCTCAAACAGCTGGTTGGCTAGCGTTCCCACCTGCTGCATTTGCTCGGGCGTGAGTTCCAGACCGTCAAAGATACCCGAGAAATCTGGGGCTGGCGCTTTGGCCATGATGTCGCTGAAGTCGATGTCCTTCCCAACGCCCGAAAGGTCAATGTCCAGACCCGACAGATCGATGCCCGTTAGATCAATGCCGCCGGCAACATCCGAGAGCGCGGAGGCATCGAACGAGAACGCGCTCTTCAGCGCCGCCTCGTCCACACTGAACATGCTGCCCAGATCCACGCCCTGTTTGGCCTCGCCTTGCAGCTCATCGAAAGACTTGCCCGTAAAGACATCCGTCTCGGGGTGGGCGAGTTGCTCCTGCACAATCTGCGAATCGGCAGCACGCTCCATAAGCTGGCGAGTCAGAGCATGCGTATAGGCAATGCCCGGAGACAACGCGCTCGCGTTGGCGGTCTCGTTAGGTCGCACCACGCCCACAATGTGCACGTCAATACCGTCGGCAACCTTGGCCGTCATAAAGTCGGCGTCGCCAGACATGTCAGTCCACATGCCGGTCTCTTCGTTTTTGCGATAGGCATCGGCCGGCGACAACACCTTAAACGTCGTGGACAGCGCATCGTCGTAGGTAAAGTCGGCGCCGGTCTCGGGCGTTTCGACCCCACCGTCGGCCGCCATGGCGCTGTTAACCAGGTCATTGAGCTCATCAATATCCAGCGCACCGATGCTGTAGAGCGTGTAATCGCCCACCGTGCCACGGCTCGAAAGCACCATTACGGCTTCGTTAGCAGACGTAGGCCAATGGCCGGCGACGACATCGTACTGGCTGTTGAGCAGGCTCTGGTCGTCGATCATCTCGTTAAAGACCGAGGTTCCCATGGATTTCATGCTCACCGTTGCCGCCGAGCTCGCGCCTCCACTCATGGCCTCGGTCATAGCGTTGGGAACAAGCCGGACGGGCTTCTCGTCGCCCTTGCCGGCACGATAGACAAACGGCGATACACCGTAGCCGTACTGAATGGCATTGACTTCTTTATCGATGCCGTCGCCACCGGCATCGAGCCATGCCTTAAAGCTCGTCATGTCGTTGGACTTAACGCTCGCAAACATATCCTTTACGGCCGTGACCACGGGAATTTTATCGGTTCCCTTAGCTTTGCCACCAGTACCGTCGGATAAATCCTCGCCGTTGGACGTCTCATCATCCGCAGCCCCCTGTCCGCCCATCATGGACGACAGGTCGTAATCCTGCTTGGAAATGGTGAGCGGGTAGCTCGAGAGCGTATCCTCCTCGACCTTTTTGATGTAGCCGTTTACGCCGTTGGACAGTGCCAGAATCGCCGCGATGCCGATAATGCCAATCGACCCTGCAAAGGCCGTCATGGCCGTACGGCCCTTCTTGGTCATAAGGTTGCGGGCAGAAAGCCCCAGCGCCGTCACAAAGCTCATCGAGGTTTTGCGCGTAGACTTGGCCTCGCGGCGCGTGGCGTCAGCGACATCGAAAGGATCGGAATCGTCGGTGATCTTGCCATCCGCCAGGTTGACGATGCGCGTGGCGTACTGGTACGCCAGCTCGGGATTGTGCGTGACCATAATAACCAGGCGGTCGCGCGCCACGTCTTTGAGCAGATCCATGACCTGTACGGATGTCGTTGAATCCAAAGCGCCGGTCGGCTCGTCGGCCAGCACAATCTCGGGATCGTTAATCAGGGCGCGGGCGATGGCCACGCGCTGCATCTGTCCGCCGGAAAGCTGGCTCGGGCGTTTGTTAACGTGCTCGCCCAGGCCGACTTTCTCCAACGCCTCGCGCGCACGCTGACGGCGCTCGGCATGCCCCACGCCCGTGAGCGTGAGCGCCAGCTCCACGTTTTCCAAAATGGTCTGATGCGGAATGAGGTTATAGCTCTGGAATACAAAGCCGATGCGGTTGTTGCGATAAGCATCCCAATCGCGATCGTGGTAGTTCTTGGTCGATATGCCGTCGATCAGCAGGTCGCCGGAATCGAAATGATCAAGCCCACCGATAACGTTGAGCATCGTAGTTTTGCCCGAGCCCGAGGGACCCAGAATGGCCACGAACTCGTTATCGCGAAAAGACAGGCTTACGCTGTCGAGCGCCACCTGCGTAAACGACTGCGTAACGTATCTTTTGCAAATACCTTTGAGCTCCAGCATGGACGGCAACCTCTCCCACGCGGGCACGTTCACCCGCTCTCCCCCGCCGTTCGTATTCGACGCGTTTGTCCTACTCTATCCCCATTTTTTGCCGGCGCCAGTGAGGAATGTGGGGAACCGCATCAAAAAACGAACGGGACGGCGCCTAAAATAAGAGGTCCCGAGCGGGACCTCTATATGGTGAAGCTTGTCTTGAAAGGCAGCGGACCACTCCACACAGCGGCGCACGATCCTCGCTGTGCTTTACGCGTTTTCTACTGC
>JAXJPE010000116.1:0-2159 GCA_036426035.1 Collinsella sp. | reverse complement strand
CTCCACGCCCTGGTCCCTCAGGATCTGGGCGAAGGTGTCGTGCTCCTGCTGCGCGACCTCCAGGAACGGGACGTCGTCGAACAGGAGTCGCTCGAGCTCGTCGGGCGGCAGGTTGAGGAGCTCGTCGCCGGGACGGTGCAGACAGACCTTCCTGAGCTTGCCGATCTCGGAAGGCACGTGCAGACCTTTCGTCATGGCCTCCTACCTTTCTTTCGGGCCCCTGTCAGGGCCGATTCGTTAGCGCCCCTCCGTGTGAGGCGTTATTGCTGACGACATATTTATATCCAAAATCAGCCCATACTTCCACCTTGCCCCCGAACGGTTTTTTATAGGGGGTGAACGGCATACACATATACTTCACGCATGGCACACTTCATCTTAATAAAGCGTATTTACGTGCTTAAACGCGTTTTAATCCTAAAATCAAATGGAACTAAACTTTGTTAAACCATCCTCAAATTGCATATTTCCAATAAAGCTATGAATAGAATTAGCGGTTCACACCGCATCTCAACCATTTTCATTTTTATTCAGAAAAAAGTTTGTCCTATTCATTTCTGGTAAATAAATTACCGTTTACCAGACGCTTGATACCGTTCACCGGAAACTCAGTATAAGGCCCAGCGGATACCGGCTCGCTTTACGGCCCCATTTGTAACAACTTGACTTCTCGGTATAGAAAAACGGACCCGCTTCACTAGGGAAACGGGTCCGTTTTCGATTATCTTCGGCCAATTTAGATAACGCCCTCGAAGATCATCGGAATCCTAGCGATCAAACTCCGCCAGCGCCTCGCCCAAAAGCCTCAGGCCCTCGCGCAGAACGTCCTCGCTCGCGCAGTAGCCCAGGCGTGCGCCACAGGGAAGCTCAAAGCGGCTGCCGGGTACCAGCAGCACTCCCCTCTCGGACAGCAGGCGCTTGCAGAACTCCTCGTCGTCCTCGGGAATATCCAGCTGGATAAACGAGGTAGACACGCCCTGTGGGGCCGTCCAGGAAACGCGATGCTGCGTATCGATCCAAGCCTGCGCGATATCGCGGTTGCCAAACACGATCTTGCGATTGCGCTCGAGGATCTTGTCCTTGTGCTCAAGCACATAGGTCGCCAGGGCGTCGTTGAACACACCGCCGCAGATCATGGTGTAATCGCGATAGGTACGGATGCGGTTGGACACCTCTTCGTCGGCCACGACCCAGCCCACGCGGGCCGCAGGCGTCGAATAGGTCTTCGACAACGAGTTGGTGACAATGGCCCTCTCGCACACGTCGACCATCGACATAAAGGACTCAGTGTTTTCGAGCGGCAGATATACCTCGTCGCACAGCACGTAGGCGCCCACCGAGCGGGCGATCTCGGCAATCTGGCCGAGCATATCGGCATCGAGCACCGTACCGATGGGGTTAGATGCGTTGTTGATGCAGATGAGCTTGGTGTTGGGACGCACCAAGCGCTTGAGTTCCTCGATATCGGGCTTCCAGCCGAGTTCCTCGCGAAGCTCCCAATACTCGACCTCGGCGCCGAGCGTACGTGGGATCTCATAGAGCGGCGCGTAGGTGGGCCACTCGGCGATAACATGGTCGCCGGGCTCGACCACAGCCATGATGGCGTTGAGGTTAGCGCCCGTGCAGCCATTGGTCTGCAGAATGTGATCGGGATTGACCTCGCGACGATACAGCTTGTCAACCTCGGCCTTAAACTCCGGCGAGCCCTCGATCCAGCCGTAGTTCATCTTCTCGCGGTCCAGGCGCTCGTAGAACGTGGCGCCGTCCTGCTCATCGAGCGCGCGCAGCTCGCCCATGGTGAGCGACGAAATCGTCGACTGGGCGATGTCCCACGTGGCACTCTTCTCCCAAACGTTGAGCCATTCCTCAACGCCAATCGTCTTGATGTCCATGGCCAAGCTCCTTACAAAAGCAGTCATCCAATCGTGTTGACGTTCCTCATACAAGATTGGGGCGGTGCGAAAACCCGCACCGCCCCAATGGGAGACATCTAATGGCAGCTAGATGTATGTATTATGACCTGTACGGGTCCTTGAAGACCTTAGAGGTCCTCGCGCCAGAAGGGCATGCTCATGCAGCGCGGGCCGCCGCGGCCGCGGGAGAGCTCGGCGGAGGGCACGACGAGAAGGTCCAGGCCCTCCTTGTACAGCACGTCGTTG
>JAXJPE010000115.1:0-4724 GCA_036426035.1 Collinsella sp. | reverse complement strand
CCGGTCTTGGCACGCGTTTTCTGCCTGGCACCAAGTGCACGCCCAAAGAGATGCTGCCGGTGCTCGACAAGCCGGTCATTCAGTATGTCGTTGAGGAGGCACTCGACCCCGAGGAGGTCGACGATGCCATCATCGTTACCTCTCCCGGTAAGCCCGAGCTGCTGAGCTACTTCCAGCCCGATCGTTCGCTCGAGAACCTGCTGCGCGAGCGCGGTAAGGACGCCTACGCCGACGCCGTCGCCCATGCGGGCGGTATGCCGGTCGACTTCCGTTATCAGTACGAGCCCAAGGGCCTCGGTCATGCTATCCGCTCTGCCGCCGACGCCGTGGCAGGGGAGAACTTCCTGGTTCTTC
Source organism: Collinsella sp. (assembly GCA_036426035.1). Classification (GTDB taxonomy): domain Bacteria; phylum Actinomycetota; class Coriobacteriia; order Coriobacteriales; family Coriobacteriaceae; genus Collinsella. The sequence continues at coordinate 4,370 of JAXJPE010000115.1, read as the reverse complement.
TGGGCGACTACGTTGTGCCTAACCGCGACATCTGCGACAAGATGCTCGCCGTTTCCAAGGAGCACGGTGGCGCTTCGGTTATCGCCGTCGCTGCTTGCTCGCCCGAGGAAGTCAGCCGCTACGGCGTTATCGCCGGTGAGCGCGTCGGTTCGCTCGAGGGCGCCGAGGACGTTGCCGATGCAGAGCCGGGCGCTGTCTGGCGTATCGGCGGTCTGGTCGAGAAGCCCGCTCCCGAGGCGGCTCCGTCCAACCTGTACATCGTCGGTCGCTACCTGCTGAGCCCGCTGGTCATGGACTTGCTGGCAGATCAGCAGGCCGGCAAGGGCGGCGAGATCCAACTCACCGACGCCATGGCCCGTTCGCTCGACCGCGAAGCCATGTACGCTGTCGTCATCGACCCGCTGTCGGGCTACGACACCGGCACTCCCTCTGGCTGGATGGCCACCAACGCCCTCATGGCCGCAAGCGACCCCCGCTTTGCCGATGCCTTCTGGGACGCCATCGACGAGCGCGGCGGCTTGATGCGCAAGTAAGCCTTCGGGCATCGACATTTACGGGCGTGGACCTCGGTTCGCGCCCGTTTTTTATAAGAGCTGCGATTGCCGGCTCTCTGTTCACAGAAAATATATGAACAGATGTTCGATACACATACATCTACCTGCGTGTTTTCTGTCGAAAAACTTTGCTACTCCAAAAACTCAATCGCGTCAAGGCTTTTCTTGCCCAACGGTCGGTACCTGATAAACTATTAGGTTGCGATAACTGGCGAAGCTATGCCTCGCCAACCCACCGAGCATTTCCGTGAAGGAGGAAAAACCTGGTGACCTACGCATACACTGCCACTGAGCGCAAGCGCGTCAGCTTCGGGAAAATCCCGGAGGCCATGGAGCTCCCCAACCTTATCTCTGTTCAAAGGGAATCCTTTGAGCGTTTTAAGGACGAGGGCCTTCGTGAGGCGTTCAAGGAATCCAGCCCCATCCAGAGCCAGAACCATGTTCTCGAGGTTACCTTCGGCGAGCATCAGTTCGGCGACCCCGCGCACACCGTCGAGGAGTGCCGCGAGAAGGACATGACCTATCAGGCCCCGCTTCTGACCGACGTCCGTCTCACCAACAAGGAGACCGGCGAGATCAAGGAGCAGCTCGTCTTCATGGGCGACTTCCCCATGATGACCGATCAGGGCACCTTCATCATCAACGGTACCGAGCGTATCGTCGTCTCGCAGCTCGTCCGCTCCCCGGGCGTGTACTACAGCTCCGAGATGGATTCGGGCAAGCAGATCTACAAGGCCCAGATCATCCCGTCCCGCGGTGCCTGGCTTGAGTTTGAGGTCGACAAGCGCGACCAGCTCATGGTCTCCATCGACCGTAAGCGCAAGCAGAGCGCCACGATGTTCCTGCGCGCCCTTGGCATCGCCGTCACCAACGACGACATCATCGAGCTGCTCGGTAACTCCGATGTGATCAAGCGTACCCTGGAGCGCGACACCGCTCTCACTCGCGAGGACGCCCTCATCGAGATCTACCGTCGTCTGCGCCCGGGCGAGCCTCCCACCGTGGACGCTTCCCGCAGCCTGCTCGAGGGTCTGCTCTTTAACCCGCAGCGCTACGACCTGGCCCGCGTCGGTCGTTACAAGGTCAACAAGAAGCTCAACCTCACCACCGAGGAAGAGGTCACGGTGCTCACCGACGAGGATATCGTCGCGACGCTGCGCTACCTGCTGTCCCTCGCTGCCGGCGAGCAGGGCTTCAAGGTCGACGACATCGACCACTTTGGCAACCGCCGCATCCGCACCGTCGGCGAACTCGTCGCCAACCAGTTCCGTATCGGCATGAGCCGTATGGAGCGCGTCGTCCGTGAGCGCATGAGCTCCCAGGACATCGACGAAATCACCCCGCAGTCGCTCATCAACATTCGCCCGATCGTGGCCTCCATCAAGGAGTTCTTCGGTTCCTCGCAGCTCTCGCAGTTCATGGACCAGGCGAACCCCCTGACCGGTCTGACCCACAAGCGCCGTCTGTCCGCACTCGGCCCTGGTGGTCTTGCCGGCCACAAGTCCGGCTCCAGCCGCCGCACCAACGTGCCGACGGCCGTCCGCGACGTCCACAACTCGCACTACAGCCGCATGTGCCCGATCGAGACCCCCGAAGGCCCCAACATCGGCCTGATCGGCTCGCTCGCCCTCTACGCCCGCGTCAACGAGTATGGCTTCATCGAGGCCCCGTTCCGTCGCGTCGAGAACGGCGTTGCCACCGATCAGATCGACTGGATGACCGCTGATGAGGAAGAGAAGCACGTCATCGCGCCGGCCAACACGCCGCTCGATCCCAAGACCAACGAGTTCATCACGACCGATGCCGAGGGCAAGCTTGTCCGTCCGCACACCGTGATCGCCCGTACCCGCGACTTCGACGGCTCCTTCGGCGCTCCCGCCGACGTGCCCGTCGAGGACGTCGACTACATGGACGTCTCGCCGCGTCAGATGCTCTCCGTCGCAGCCACGCTGATCCCGTTCCTCGAGCACGACGACGCCAAGCGTACGCTGATGGGCGCCAACATGCAGCGTCAGGCCGTGCCGCTGGTTCACCCCGCCGCTCCCTATGTCGGTACCGGCATGGAGCGTCGCGCCGCTCTGGACTCCGGCGAGGTCACCCTGGCCAAGAACGCCGGCGAGGTCATCTTTGCCGACGCCGCCAAGATTATCGTCAAGCATGCCGGCGGCATGGACGAGTATCATCTGGCCAAGTACCAGCGCTCCAACCAGTCCACCTGCATCAACCACCGTCCGCTCGTTCGCGTCGGTGACACCGTTGAGCAGGGCGAGCCCCTGGCCGACGGTCCTTCGACCGATCATGGCGAGCTCGCACTGGGTCAGAACCTCACTGTGGCCTACATGCCGTGGGAAGGCTTTAACTACGAGGACGGTATCGTCGTGTCCGAGCGCCTGGTGGCCGAGGACCTGCTGACGACCATCAACATCACCCGTCACGAGATCGACGCCCGCGACACCAAGCTCGGCCCCGAGGAGATCACCCGCGAGATTCCGAACCTCTCCGAGGACATGCTTGCCAACCTCGACGAGGACGGCATCATCCGCATCGGCGCCGAGGTCGGCCCTGGCGACATCCTGGTCGGCAAGGTCACGCCTAAGGGCGAGAGCGCTCTGACCGCCGAGGAGCGCCTGCTGCGCGCCATCTTCGGTGCCAAGGCCCACGACGTCCGCGATACCTCCCTTAAGATGCCTCACGGCGCTTACGGCCGCGTCATCGATGTCGTCCGCTTTAGCCGCGAGAACGGCGACGACCTGGCCCCCGGCGTCAACGAGCAGGTGCGCGTCTACGTCGCCCAGCGTCGTAAGATCCAGCAGGGCGATAAGATCGCCGGCCGCCACGGCAACAAGGGTGTTATCTGTAACGTTCTGCCGGTCGAGGACATGCCCTACATGGCTGACGGTACCCCGATCGACGTTATCCTTAACCCGCTGGGCGTTCCTTCGCGTATGAACGTCGGCCAGCTGCTCGAGTGCCACCTTGGCTGGGCTGCTGCCTGCGGTTGGGATACCGAGCAGGCCGACTCCGACAAGTACGTCCCCGGTCCGTTCTTCACCGCCACGCCCGTCTTCGACGGCGCCAAGGAGGACGAGATCGCCGAGGTCATTCGTCGTGCCAACAAGAACATGCTCAACAAGGCCACCGCTGCCTTTGGCGATCACATGCGCCCCGAGTTCGTCACCCAGCTTGACGAGCGCGGCAAGACCCGCCTGTTCGACGGCCGCACCGGCGAGGAGTTCCGCGAGCCCATTACCGTGGGTACGTCCTACATCCTCAAGCTCGGCCACATGGTCGACGACAAGATCCACGCCCGTTCGACCGGCCCTTACAGCCTGGTTACCCAGCAGCCTCTGGGCGGCAAGGCCCAGTTCGGCGGCCAGCGCTTCGGCGAGATGGAAGTTTGGGCACTGTACGCTTACGGCGCTTCCAACGTCCTGCAGGAGATCCTGACCGTCAAGTCCGACGATACCGTGGGCCGCGTCAAGACCTACGAGTCCATCGTCAAGGGCGAGAACGTTCCTGTCCCGGGTATCCCCGAGTCCTTCAAGGTTCTCGTCAAGGAGATCCGCTCCCTCGCGCTGGACATCGAGCCCATGCACGATGCCGACGAGGACGCCTCCGCCCCTGTGACCGCCGAGGAGACCTCTGCTCTCGACGACCTGGCTGCGCTCGCCGGCGTTGACACCGACGTCGAGGCCGAGGATGCCGAGACCGCCGAGGCACCCGAGGCTGTCGCCGCCACGACCACTGATAAGGAGTAGTTGACTGTGGCAGATTTCGAAGCTACTGATTTTGACTCGGTAAAGATCTCCCTTGCCT
>JAXJPE010000114.1:0-4960 GCA_036426035.1 Collinsella sp. | reverse complement strand
GCTCGACATCATGCTGCCCGATACCGATGGCTTGGCGATTATGCGTCGACTGCGTGCCGATCGCCTGACGGCGACGGTGCCCATCATGATGCTTACCGCCAAGGATACCGAGCTCGACAAGGTGATGGCGCTCGATGGCGGCGCCGACGATTACCTGACTAAACCCTTCTCGCTCATGGAGCTTGCGAGCCGCTGCCGCGCACTGCTGCGTCGCGGCGGCATGGTCAAGCAGGCGAGCGATGTGCTCAGCGTGGGCGACATCGTGCTCTCGCCCAGCCATCGCGAGGTGACCGTTGCCGGCGAGCCGCTTAAGCTCACCCTGCGCGAGTTCGACCTGCTCGAGTACCTCATGCGCAAGCCCGGCGTGGTTTTTACCCGCGAGTCGTTGCTGCAGAGCGTGTGGGGCTGGGACTTCGACGGCGGTTCGCGCACCGTTGACGTGCACGTGCAGACGCTTCGCCAAAAACTGGGCGAGCATGCCAGCGCCATCGAGACCGTGCGCGGCGTGGGCTACCGCTTGGCCGAGCCTTCTGCCGGCGATGGTGCCAAAGGCGACGACACCGCGGCCACCGCATCGGAGGAGTAACCCGTGGCCTTCGCCCCCCAGGGAAAACATACGCTGTCGCACCGCGTTTTTGTGACGATCTTTGTCTGCGCCATGGCGGTTATCGTGGCGTTTACGGTGCTGGGTGCGTTCTTTGTGCAAAACACCTTGGCGGATGCCACGAGTGCCAATCTGGCGCAGGAAACCGAGCTCATTGCTGCCGCTCTCGACGAACAGCAGGAGCCCATCCCGTTCTTGCGTAGTCTCGATCGCGAGGACTTGCGCATCACGCTGATTAACAAGGATGGATCGGTTGCCTACGACAACGAGGCGTCGCCTTCCACACTGCCCAACCATGGCGATCGCCCCGAGGTCATCGAGGCCTTTGAGAGTGGTTTGGGTTCCGCGGAGCGCGCAAGCTCTACGCTCGACGAGATTATGCTGTATCGCGCCGTCGCCCTTGATAACGGCCAGGTTGTCCGCTTGGCGCAGGCCCAGCCTGGCGTTGCGGCGATTTTGCTGTCGATGGTGGCGCCGATGCTGCTTATCGCAGCAGCGGGTGCGGTACTCTCGTTTTTTATGGCGCGCCGCGAGTCCCGTGCCATCATCGCGCCGTTGCAAGAGGTGGATTTGGACCACCCACGCCGTAGCTATGAGCACGCCTATGCCGAGATGGTCCCCATGCTTGAGCGTATCGAGTCGCAGCGCCAGGAACTCAAGCGCCAAATGGCGGTGCTAGCGGACAACGACCGTATGCGCCGCGAGTTCACGGCGAATATCACCCATGAGCTCAAGACGCCGCTTACGGCGATTTCGGGCTATGCCGAGCTCATCGCAAACGGCATGGTCGAGGGCGAGGGCGACCTGCGCAACTTTGGCGGTCGCATCTATCGTGAGGCGGGCCGCTTGGCAGCGCTTGTCAACGATATCCTTACGCTGTCTAACTTGGACGAGGCCGAGCGTGCAGCTGAGGGCGAGGCGGTGCCCATTGGGTCCACGGAGCCTATTGAGCTCTCGCGTGCCATCTACGCGGTCGAGCAGCGTCTTGAACAGGTCTCCCGTCAGGCGAATGTGACGATAAGTCATGAGACCAAGCCTGTGGTCATCGAGGGCGTGTCGCGCTTGATTGACGAGCTCATCTATAATCTGGCAAGCAACGCCATCCGCTACAATCGACCCGGCGGTACGGTTACGCTGCAGTGCGGCACCAACGACGAAGGCCATCCGTTCCTTGCGGTCGCCGACACGGGAATCGGTATCGCGCCTGAAGAACAGGGCAAGGTATTTGAGCGGTTCTATCGCGTGGACAAGAGTAGGTCCAAGGCACGCGGCGGAACCGGTCTGGGGCTTGCCATTGTCAAGCATGCGGCCCTGTATCATCACGCCACGCTCGATCTGTCGAGCGAGTTGGGCGTGGGAACCACCATTACGGTGACGTTTCCCATACAGCAGGACGAGCCATTCGCATAGCGATACAACATAGATATTGATGTAGACGCCGCATTTGACTTTCGGGTGCGGCGTTGTTGTGCAATTTTACGATTGCTTCCGACATTTTTACAGGAGAGCCTGTTTCTTATGTATAGAGTTTGGTCTCGGTAAAAAGATGCGATAACATACGGACAGTTTTGTCAATCCGAACTGGGGAAATGAAAGGCAAGCTGCATGACCCTTCTCGAACTGTTCCAGCTGCTGAAGAAGCACCTTCAGCTGGTCATCACCCTTCCGGTGGTCTGCGCGATCGCCATGGGCATCGTGTCCTTCGTTGCGATGGACAACACCTATACCGCGACGACGAGCATGTACATTCTCGCCAAGACCGACGATAGCGGTCAGATGAGCTACAACGATCTCTCGGCGAGTCAGATGCTTTCCAACGATATCGCCACGCTGCTGGATAGCGATAGCGTTAAGAGCGGCGCAGCCAATGAACTGGGCCTCACCGATCTGGATGACTACAAGGTGTCTGTTTCCTCCGAGACCACCACGCGTGTCATTACGCTTTCGGTTACCGGCACCGATGCCAAGGAGACGGCTGAGGTCGCAAAGGCCATGGCCAGCTCGGTGAGCACGGTCGCTCAGAACGTCGGCGCTGCCCAGAGCATCAACGTTATCGACGAGGCTAAGACCCCCGAAGCCCCCAGCGGCCCCAAGCGTATGCTGTACGTTGCTGTCGCGTTCCTCGCGGGCATCTTTATCGCAGTTGCCTATGTCGTTTTGGCAGACATGCTCAACACCCGCATCCGCGGTGCCGAAGAGGCAGAAGAGCTCCTGGGCATTCCCGTTGTTGGCCGAATTCCGGCTATGAAAGGTGGTAAATAGGCATGGCTAAGGCAAAGAACACCGATAAGCTCGTTGTACAGAATGCCGCCAAGACCCTTCTGGCCAACATCCGCTTTGCGAGCGTGGACGACCCCATTCGCACCATCACCGTTACCTCCTCGATTCCCAACGAGGGCAAGTCTACGGTTTCCATTAACCTTGCTCAGGCAATTGCCACGAGTGGCAAGTCCGTGCTCCTGGTTGAGGCCGATATGCGCTGCAGGTCCCTTTCCGATATGCTCGGCGTTCGTTCGCGCGGCGGACTCTATGCGGTCCTTTCCGAGCAGATCTCCATTGACCAGGCAATTGTCGAGACGGGTCAGAAGAACTTCTACTTCCTTGATGCCGAGCCGCATATTCCCAATCCTGCCGACATCATCGTCTCTCACCGCTTTGCCAAGCTGGTAAAGGCACTGTCTGCTAAGTTCCAGTACGTCATCTTCGACGCTCCCCCGGTCGGCACCTTCATCGATGCTGCCGAGATTGCCAGCCTGACCGACGGCACGCTGTTCGTGGTGCGCGAGGACTTCACCAAGCGCGAGGAGGCGCTCAACGCCATCGGTCAGCTTAAGAAGTCCGAAAAGGTCAAGCTCATCGGTACCGTTATGAACTACTGCGAGACCGAGACCAGCGAGTACTACTACTCCTACTACACCAAGGACGGTAAGAAGGTTAAGAAGGGCTCCGACGATCAGGGGACTTCCAAAAAGGGCATCTTCACCAACCGAGCAAACGTTTAGTTGATTAAGGCTGACCTATGCGTGACATTCATTGCCATATCTTGCCGGGTGTAGACGACGGCGCCGCCGATCTCGATGAGAGCTTGGCGATGCTCGAGGCTGCCAAGCGGGCCGGTGTAACCAGAATCGTTTGCACTCCTCACTGCCGTGATCCCTATTTTGATTACGACAAGATGTGGGATGCCTTTGAGCTGCTGCGTGATAACGCTGACGGTTTTCCGCTCCAGATGGGCTTCGAGGTCAACCATCGAAAGCTCGTTGAGCTTGGTATCGATGCCGCGGAGCACTTGCATTTCGATGGGACCAACGAGTTTCTGCTCGAGCTTTCGACGCATGCCGATGCGTATGCGTTTAGAGAGTACGAGAACACGATTTACGATTTGCAGTGCCGTGGCTACCAGGTGATCATCGCTCATCCTGAGCGCTATCGTGCGGTTCAAAAGGATGTAAGCGTGGCGGAGCGCCTGGTCGATATGGGCTGCAAGCTGCAGGCTTCGGCGGACTTTATTGCCGGCGGTCGCTTTGGTCGCGAGAAAAAGCCGGCACAGCGCCTGTTCGATCAGAACCTGTACAGCTTCATCGCGAGCGATGCCCATAACGTGGGTCATTACGATTGCCTGGCGAAGGCTCGCGCGAAGTTTAGCGTGCGCGGAGCTCATTTTCGCTAAAATCTGTCCCTAACGTTCGCATTGAATGAAAGGGCAGCCATGGATATCCAACTTAAGACGGGATGCTTTGATGACGCGGCGTTGGTGCGCCGCGTCATTTTTATGGACGAGCAGGGCTACGAGAATGAGTTCGACGCTATCGACGAGGATCCGAACTGCATTCATGTGACGCTCTATGTAGACGGCGAGCTTGCCGGTTGCTCGCGCGTGTTTCCCGAAGAGCTTGAGCGCGCGGCTGACGCAGAGGCTCCGGTGTCGCCGGCGTGCGACTTGGACGAAGGTGTCGCGGCGGGGGAGACCTACATTATGGGGCGCGTGGCCGTGCTGCCGAGCATGCGCCGTCGCGGTTTGGCGAGCAAGATTGTCGAGGCCAGTGATACGTGCGCGCGTGATGCCGGCGCCAAGCTCATTAAGCTGCATGCTCAGGAATACGTGCTGTCGCTCTATGCCAAGGCGGGCTACACGCAGATTGCCCCGGTGGACTACGAAGACGAGGGCCAGCCTCATGCCTGGATGGCCAAGCGCGTAGACGGCAGATAGGAACGTTCCTTTCCTGCCGGCAGTTTGGGACACTCCTTGGCAATTGGCGCATCAGAGCGCTCGGACATACAGTTTTTCGATTCCGTATGTATATATGCGCGCTAATGGGTTATAAAATCTAAGTCTGAACATAGCAGGTCTGCGAT
>JAXJPE010000113.1:0-4804 GCA_036426035.1 Collinsella sp. | reverse complement strand
GTATTGCCCAGGGCATCGGTCACGCGCTCTACGAGATCGTCGAGCACGACGACCGAGGCCGTCTGCGCACCGGCAACTTTATGAGCTACAAGCTGCCCACGCGTCTGGATATTGGCAGCATTCGCGTGGCCTTTGAGCCGAGTTACGAGCCGACGGGTCCGTTTGGCGCCAAGTCGATCGGCGAGGTCGTCATCAACACGCCGCTCGCCGCCGTGGCCTCGGCCGTGGCGCACGCCACCGGTCACCAGGTTCGCTCGCTGCCCATCACGCCGGAGAAAGCGCTGCTGGGGGAGTAGCGGGTCAGCGAACAAGTCGTAATTGGCGGGGCGGGGCAACTCGTCCCGCCTTTTGCACTCGTGGTGAGGTCGTGAGCCTGTAAAACGTGTGCGTGCGCTTGCCGCTCGTATCTGCTATCATTCCTAATCTGTGCGCTCATGCGGGCGTGGCGGAATTGGTAGACGCGCCAGATTTAGGTTCTGGTGGGATTCCCGTGAAGGTTCGAGTCCTTTCGCCCGCACCAACGCACCCGCGTCGGCTTATGCCCTCGCGACGCTTGTTGCATAAAGGTACCAGCACCTCAGATAAGCTGGGCAGTATGAGGAGGAACGTGTTGAACATCACCGCTTCTGACGTCAAGGACGCCAAGCTCACCGCTACGGTCACCATCCCGGCCGCCGACGTCGACGCCGCGATCAAGAAGGCCTACAAGGACACCGCCAAGAAGTACCGCTTCCCGGGCTTCCGCGCCGGTAAGGCTCCCCGTCCGGTCATCGACTCTGCTCTCGGCGCCGAGGCTACCCTCGCTCAGGCCACCAACGACCTGATCGCCGCCAACGAGCCCGCCGTCCTCAACGAGCTGGACATCGTCCCCACTAAGAGCGGTGACTACAAGGAGCTCGACCTCGCCAAGGATCACGAGGACTACACCTACACCGCCGAGTTCTCCCTGCGTCCTGCCGCCGAGCTCTCCTCCTTCGACGCCGTCGAGATCGAGATGCCTCCCGCAGAGGTCACCGAGTCTGAGATCAACAACCAGGTCGAGATGCTCCTCAACTACCGTGCCACCTTCGAGGACGTCGAGGGTCGCGCCGTCGAGGCCGAGGACTACGTCACCGTCGACCTCAAGGCCGTCGAGAACGCCGACAACTTCGCTGCCGAGGGCCGCATGCTCATCGCCGGTAGCGACAGCAATCCCAAGGAGTTCAACGAGGCCCTGATCGGCGCCAACGTTGACGACGTCAAGACCGTCACCTGGACCGACGAGGTCGAGGAGGGCGAGGAGGCCGAGACCCACACCGTCGAGGTCACCGTCAAGGGCATCAAGGTCCGCAACACCCCCGAGCTCACCGACGAGCTCGTCAAGTCCGACTTTGGCTTCGACAGCATCGACGCCATGCGCGACGCCATCAAGCTCGAGATCGAGCAGGACAAGGCTTCCCGTCTCCCGGCCGAGAAGGAGAACCGTTGCGTCTCCGCTCTCGCCGAGCGTCTGCAGCTCGACGAGATGGACGCCGACTACGAGCAGTCTGTCTTTGAGGAGCTTGGCCAGAACTTCCTGTCCAACCTCGCTGCCCGCGGCATGACGCTCGACACCTGGCTGCCCGCTTCCGGCCTGACCATGGAGCAGTTCATCGGCGACCTGCACAAGCAGGCCAACGACGTTGCCCGTGAGTCCCTGGCTCTCGACGCCCTCGCCCGCGAGCTCAAGATCGAGGTCACCGAGGACGACATCAACGCCGAGTTCGAGAAGGCCGGCGTCAAGGACGTCGAGGCTTCCAAGGCCGAGTTCATCGCCGACGGCCGCATGCCTGCCGTCCGCGAGTCCATCCGTCGCTCCAAGGCCGTCGACCACCTGGTCGAGAACGCCAAGGTGACCGAGGTCGACGAGACCGCCAAGGACGCCGAGTAATTCTCGCCACCTTGCCCGCGAGCGCATGGGTGCGCCCGTGATGGGGTAAAGTTATACACCGGTTATCCGGTTGCTTCGTACGGTGCCAGCCAATGCATAGCATGCGGGCACCGTACGTTTGTCTAGAACCACTATTGGTCCGTAAGAGAAATGGAGATGCGTATGATCGCTAAGTTCGATTCCGCCCTCGTGCCATACGTTATCGAGCAGACGCCGCGCGGCGAGCGCAGCTACGATATCTATTCGCGCCTGCTCAACGACCGCATCATCTTCTTGGGCGAGGAGATCAACTCCGTCAGTGCCAACCTGGTCGTTGCCCAGCTGCTGCATCTTGAGAGCCAGGATGCCGAGAAGGATATCTCGCTCTACATCAATTCGCCCGGTGGCGAGGTCTACTCCGGCCTGGCGATTCTGGACACCATGAACTTCATTAAGCCGCAGGTCTCCACCATCTGCGTCGGTATGGCCGCGTCCATGGCCGCCGTGCTGCTTTCGGCCGGCGCCAAGGGCAAGCGCTTCTGCCTGCCGCACTCCAAGGTGATGATTCACCAGCCCAGCGGCGGTGCCCAGGGCCAGCAGACCGAGATCGAGATCGTGGCCGAGGAGATCAAGAAGACCCGCCGCGAGCTCAACCAGATTCTGTCCGACGCCTCGGGCCAGCCCATCGAGAAGGTCCAGGCCGATACCGAGCGCGACAACTACCTGACTGCTGCCGAGGCCCTCGACTACGGTTTGATTGACCGTATCGTCACCTCGCGCGACCTTGCCGCGAAGGACGCCTAGGATGGCCGGTAACATGCAGGACAACTTTGACGAGAACGGCAACCCCATCCGCTGCTCCTTCTGCGGAAAAGAGCAGGGACAGGTCCGTCGCCTTGTTAAGGGTCCGACCAATATCTTTATCTGCGACGAGTGCGTCGCCGCCTGCTCCGAGATCTTGGAGGAGTCGCTGGCTTCGGACTTTATGGACGCAGCCCGCAACGGCAAGCTGCCGGGCTTCCTCAACGATCACGGCCAGGCTGCGTCCCAGCCTGCCATGGATCCCGAGGCTGAGGGCTTTGAGCTCGAGGACGACGCCCGCCAGGTCATTACGCATGTGCCGACGCCGCACGAGATCTATGACGAGCTTTCGGCCTATGTCATGGGTCAGGAGGACGCCAAGCGCGCCATGTCGGTTGCCGTGTACAACCATTACCGTCGCGTCATCGAGGGCGGCGCTGCGCTTTCGGCCTTTGACGATGGCTTGGACTCGCAGCTCGACGATGATATGGACGAGGTGGAGCTCGCCAAGTCCAACATCTTGCTGCTCGGTCCCACCGGTACCGGTAAGACCCTGCTCGCCCAGACGCTCGCGCGCATCCTCGAGGTGCCGTTTGCCATCGCCGACGCCACCGCGCTTACCGAGGCCGGCTACGTGGGCGAGGACGTGGAGAACATCCTGCTCAAGCTCATCAACGCCGCCGATGGCGATATTGAGCGCGCACAGGTTGGCATCATCTACGTGGACGAGATCGACAAGATCGCCCGCAAGGCCGAGAATCTCTCCATCACCCGCGACGTTTCGGGCGAGGGCGTTCAGCAGGCACTGCTTAAGATTCTTGAGGGCACGGTGGCAAGCGTTCCGCCCACCGGCGGCCGCAAGCATCCCCAGCAGGAGTTGCTGCAGATCGACACGACCAACATCCTGTTTATCTGCGGCGGTGCCTTTGTGGGTCTGGATAAGATCATCGCCGATCGCGTGGGTAACAAGGGCGTGGGCTTTAACTCCGAGATCGCCGGTCCTACCTCGGTCGACGAGAACGACCTGCTGCGCCAGGTGCTCCCGCAGGACCTCAACGCCTTTGGCATGATCCCCGAGTTTGTGGGACGTACGCCCGTCGTCACCCAGACGCAGGCGCTCGACGAGGACGACCTGGTTTCGATCCTGACCGAGCCCAAAAACGCCGTGGTACGTCAGTACCGCAAGATGTTCCAGCTCGAGGACGTTGAGCTTGAGTTTGAGGACGCCGCCCTGCACGAGATCGCCCGCATGGCGCTTGCCCGCAAGACCGGCGCCCGCGGCCTGCGCTCCATCTGCGAGGACGTGCTGCAGCAGACGATGTTCGACCTGCCCAGCGAGGAGGGCGTCACCAAGGTCATCGTGACCGAAGCCTCCGTTAAGGGCGAAGAACAGCCCCAGCGTATCTACGGCTAAGCCAGCCTAAAACGTGTTTGCAAATAGCCTCCGGCCACCCGCGGTCGGAGGCTATTTTATATATGCGCAATAACCCCAACTACCTGTGCTATTCTGTGTGTTTGTTTAAGCCTCAGCGAAGTCATATCAGACTGAAGTAATCGATACCTAAGGGGAGGAATGTAGGCCCGATTTTCGTAGATTCCGCACGAGCCGAAGACCACTTAATGTGGTCTTCGAGCGAGCCCAGGACCTGGCCGAGCGAAAATCGGGCCTACATTCCTCCCCGGCGGGACAGGGAGAGATATATGGAAGAAATGCCCAAGAACTACGATCCGTCGACCAACGAGCCGGCGATCCTGCAGAAGTGGCTCGACGGCGGCTACTACAAGCGCCGTGAGGGCGTGGGCGACTGCACCGTCACCATTCCGCCTCCCAACGTGACCGGCAAGCTCCACATGGGCCACGCCACCGACGACTCCATCCAGGACGCCATCATCCGTATGGCCCGCATGCGCGGCAAGTCCACGCGCTGGGTGCTCGGCACCGATCACGCCGGTATCGCCACGCAGACCAAGGTCGACAAGAAGCTCAAAGAAGAGGGCATTAGCCGCCTGGAGATCGGTCGCGACAAGTTTGTCGACGCCTGCTGGGATTGGACCCACGAGTACGGCGGCATCATCGTCGAGCAGATCAAGCGCATGGGCTGCTCTGTCGACTTC
>JAXJPE010000112.1:0-1635 GCA_036426035.1 Collinsella sp. | reverse complement strand
TGGCAAAGATGTCGGTCAGGTCGACCAGGTGCATGCCATAGCGGGTATCGGGCTTGTCGGAGCCATAGGTGTCCATGGCCTCCCAGTAGTTCATGCGACGCAGCGGCGTGGGCATCTCGACACCCATGCGGCCGAAGGCATCGGCCAGGACCTCTTCGAGCGCGCTCATAACGTCGTTCTGGTCCACGAAGGACATCTCGATATCGACCTGAGTGAACTCGGGCTGACGGTCGGCACGCAGGTCCTCGTCGCGGAAGCACTTGGCAACCTGATAGTAGCGCTCGACGCCACCGACCATAAGCAGCTGCTTCAGGAGCTGCGGGGACTGCGGCAGGGCGTAGAAGTTGCCCGGCTGAATACGGCTGGGGACGATGAAGTCACGGGCGCCCTCGGGCGTGGACTTAAACAGGGAGGGCGTCTCGACCTCCATGAACTCACGGTTGTGCAGCGCCTCGCGAATGGCAAAGGTGAAGTCGGAGCGCAGCTTGAGGTTGGCCATCATCTCGGGACGGCGGAGATCCAGATAGCGATAGCGCAGACGGGTGTCCTCGCTGGTCTCGATGCCGTCCTCGATCTGGAACGGCGGGGTGACGGACGTGTTGAGCACCTCGGCGTGGTCGGTCAGGACCTCGATCTCGCCGGTCGCGAGCTTGGTGTTGGTGGTCTCCTCGCCACGGGAGCGCACGACGCCGTGGATCTTGATGGGCCACTCGGGACGCATGGTCTCGGCGATCTTAAAGGCGTCGCCGTCGGAGTGCTCGGGGTCGAAGGTGAGCTGCGTGATGCCCTCGCGGTCGCGAAGGTCGCAGAAAATAAGGCCGCCGTGGTCACGGCGACGGCTCACCCAACCGGTGAGGGTGACCTCTTCGCCCACGTTCTCGCGGCGAAGCTCGCCGCAGGTACGGGTGTGCATGGAATGCTCGTCGATGGGACGGGTCTGGCTCATACCAGTGATCCTCCTTTATGGATCTGTGCCGCCCCGTGTCGTTCCGGGCGGCGTCGTACAGATTTGCCCAGCCTGCGTAAACCGCGCAGCCGGACATGGCGTTCTATCTTATCGCACCCGCGTCGATGTACCACGAAAAAGTAGCTCTTGC
The DNA here is from genome assembly GCA_036426035.1 of Collinsella sp. GTDB lineage: Bacteria > Actinomycetota > Coriobacteriia > Coriobacteriales > Coriobacteriaceae > Collinsella. The sequence continues at coordinate 538 of JAXJPE010000112.1, read as the reverse complement.
CCAAAGACTTGACGGAGACGAAACAATTGACGCACCGTGGCCGTCGCCAAGGCGCGCGGCGTGCGACAATGTGCCCCAATAAAACAGCACTTGGAAAGGCCCGTCATGACTGCACGCCTCATCGTTATGGATATCGACTCCACGCTCATCAACCAGGAGGTCATCGACCTGTTGGGCGAGGAGGCCGGCGTAGGCGAGCAAGTGGCGAAGATCACCGAACGCGCCATGCGCGGCGAGCTCGACTTTAAGCAGGCGCTTGAGGAGCGCGTGGGGCTGCTTGCCGGCTTGGATGAGAGCGTGTTCGAGCGCACCTTTGAGCGCGTGACATTTACCCCCGGCGCGTTAGAGCTTGTGCGCTCGGCACACAGCAAGGGCTGGAAGGTCGGCGTGGTGAGCGGCGGCTTCCACGAGGTCGCTGACAAGATCGTAGCTGCCGCGGGTATCGATTTTTGCCTGGCCAACCGCCTGGAAGTCGTCGACGGCAAGCTCACGGGTAAGCTGGCGGCAGACATTGTGACCAAGGAGTCCAAGCTCATCC
>JAXJPE010000111.1:0-23142 GCA_036426035.1 Collinsella sp. | reverse complement strand
GTTCTTCTCCTTCGCGTCCGCGATCTGGATGCGTTTGTTCCATTGGGCGGCGACTGCCAGGCGCTCGTCTTGGGCGCGACGGCGGGCACTTTCGGCGCGCGACTTGGCCAGCAGCTCTCGGCCGCACGGCAGCACGTCGAGCGTGGCAAAGTAATCGCCCGGGCGCTCGGCGCGGCGGATGAGGTCGGCCGAGCCGTCGGGGCGCAGCAGCACCTCGGCGGAGCGCAGACGGCCGTTGTAGTTGTAGCCCATGGAGTAGCCATGCGCGCCGGTGTCGTGAATCACGAGCACATCACCCATGTCGATATGCGGCAGCTCGCGATCGATGGCGAACTTGTCGTTGTTCTCGCATAGGTTGCCCGTGATGTCGTAGGTGTCCGTAACGGGTGCTGTGGTCTTGTCGGCGCCACCCGGCTGACCCATCACCGTAATGTGGTGGTAGGCGCCATACATGGCAGGACGGATCAGATCGACGGCGCTCGCATCAACACCGATATAGTCCTTGTAGATCTGCTTTTCGTGGATAGCCTTGGTGACCAGGCAGCCGTAGGGCCCCATCATAAAGCGACCCATCTCGGTGCAGATGGCCACATCGCCCATACCGGCGGGAACCAGGATTTCGTCGTAGGCCGTGTGCACCCCCTCGCCGATGGCGTGAATGTCGTTGGCCTGCTGCTCGGGCAGGTAGGGGATACCGACACCGCCGGATAGATTGATGAAGGCGACGTGTGCGCCGGTCTCACGCTCCAGGCGCACGGCAAGCTCAAAGAGGATGCGCGCGAGCTTGGGGTAGTAGTCGTTGGTGACGGTGTTGCTGGCAAGGAATGCGTGGATGCCAAAGTCCTCGGCGCCTTTGGCCTTGAGCATGCGGAAGGCCTCGAAGAGTTGCTCGGTGGTCATGCCGTATTTGGAGTCGCCGGGGTTATCCATGATGCCGTTGGAGAGCTGGAACAGGCCGCCCGGATTAAAGCGGCAGCTGACCGTCTTGGGGATGGGCCCCGCAACGCGCTCAAAGAATTCGATGTGGCTGATGTCGTCAAAGTTGACGATGGCGCCCAGCTTGTCGGCGAGCTCAAAGTCGGCAGCTGGCGTGTCGTTGGACGAGAACATGATGTCGTGTCCCGTGATGCCCAGCGAGCGGGCGATCATGAGCTCGGTATAGCTCGAGCAATCGCAGCCGCAGCCGTATTCGTTGAGAATGGAGATGAGCGCCGGGTTGGGATTGGCCTTGACGGCAAAGTATTCCTTAAAGCCCGGGTTCCATGCAAAGGCATCGCGCACCTCTTGCATGTTGCGGCGGATGCCCGCCTCGTCATATAGATGAAACGGCGTGGGGAACTGCTCGACGATATGCTCGAGCGTCTCCTTGTCCACAAACGGCTGCTTGGCCGCATATGCCTCGTTGGGGGTCAATGCCATGTCCCGTAAACCTCGCTATCCAGACGGCGCCATCTGCGCATCGAATCCGCATAGCGTGGACCCAATGTCCGGATAGCGCTCCCGCATTGCTGCAGACAGTCCTGCGGGTGTTTCCCGCAGGCCCACCAGGTTGTTCGTGCCCGAAAAGCCCAGTTCGGCGGGTTTCGCCTCCCCACGGGGTCAAAGCCTGCCGGCTCGCCCGCGGTTCTTCGTGCCCGCGCCTCTATCAAGTGGTAACGACCCTACCACGTTGCACTTTACCAAACAAGAGTATTCGTATATAACGTTTAAAAAATGCAGGGATATGCTGGAAACAAGGGCGTCACAATTTTGCATCACAATATTGTGTGAATGGAAATGCCCCATGAAAGGATCCTTTATGACCGAGCTCCAAGAACTTCGTCGCTATCGTCGCGACCTGCATCGCATTCCGGAGCTCGATTTCGATCTTCCTCAAACAATAGCCTATATCGAGGGCGTGTTGGCACCACTCACCTGCGAAGTGACCCATCCGTGCCCCAGCTGCGTCTGCGCTTTCCTCGATGCCGGTACGGGCGCCGCGCATGCTACGGCGATTCGCGCCGACATGGATGCCCTGCCCATCGCGGAGGCAACGGGCGCGGCCTTTGCCTCGACGCATCCCGGCAAGATGCATGCGTGCGGTCACGACGGTCACATGGCCATGGCGCTCGCGGCGGCGACTTTTGTCGACCGAGCGATTCGTGAGCAGCCGGGTGCCATCAAGCGCAACGTGCTCTTTGTGTTCCAGCCTGCCGAGGAGACGACCGGTGGCGCCAAGACGGTATGCGAGAGCGGTGTGTTCGAGCGCTACGGGGTCGACCGCATTTTTGGCTTTCACGTGTGGCCCGATCTGCCTGCGAACACGTTGGCGAGTTGTTCCGGCCCGCTGCTGGCGCGCTCGAGCGAGACACATATCCACATTCACGGTACGAGTATCCATATTGCTAAGACTTATGGTGTGCCGGTCGAGGAGTCGCACGATGCGGCCTTGGCGGCAGCAAAGTTTTTGGTTGCCGAGCGCGAGCTGATGGACGAGCTGGGCGCCGACGAGCCCTGTATCGGCAAGTTTGGTCTGTTGCAGGTCGGTACCGTCTGCAACGCCGTGGCGGGGGAGGCCCATGTTGCCGGCAGCCTGCGCGTGTTTACGGACGACATGTTCGACCGTGCACGCGAGGGTGTGCACCGCGTGCTTGATGAGGCATGCGCTGCAACGGGCTGCACGTACGATCTCGACTTTGCCGAGGGCTATCCGCCGGTTGACAACGACCCCGAGCTATTTGCCAATGTCGCGCCTGCCTTGCCCGAGCTGCAGCTCGTGGATGAGCCTTTGCTGATTGCCGAGGATTTCGCCTTCTATCAGCGCCATCTGCCGGGCGTGTTCTTCCTGCTGGGCACGGGCGTGCCGGAGGGACAAGAAAACCCGATCGACGCAGACGGCTGCCCAGCCTATGCGATGAGCACTCTTCACACTGATACCATGCTCTTTGATGAGGCAATTTTGCTCAAGGGCCTCGATGTCTACAAACGATTGCTTGACTTGGAGTGATGATGAAGCGCCGACAGACTGCCGTGTATAGTCCTGGTGGGTGCGGGTGCGGCTTGCTGCTACTCCCGGTTATTGCTGTGAGCATTGGCGTGATGTTTGCGTTTGCTGGACTGGCGGCGGCGGCACTTGTACTGTTGATCGTGGCCATTGGCGTGACGATTTGGCTGTGCCGTTCTCGCGAGCAACGTCGTGCCGACGGCAAGACCAATGCCGGATGGGCCATCTTTTTGGTTGTCGCCTACCTATTGAGCATCAGTTATCTGGCGTTCTTTATCTTGTTGCTTGTGAGTACCTTTACCGGGGAATCCGTCATGGTGGGGTAGGCTTCGACGAGCCTCTTGAAGATGGAACAAAAATGGAGCCGGATGGGAAATACCCCCATCCGGCTCCATTGCTCAATATTGGCATGCGCTTCTACTCGGCTGCCTCGCGGCGAGCGACCTCGTCGATCAAGATAGCATCGCCGTGCTTGGCGGCGGCAATGCTTGCGGCCATAAACATGCCCATTGCCGTGATGTAGGCGAAGAGCATCGACGGCGCCACGTCCATAACGATGCCGGAGAGAATCGGTGTCGCCACCTGAGCCGCCATGCTCACGGTGTAGTAGTAACCGGAGTAGCGGCCCACGCTTTGGGAGCTGCAGCACTCCAGAATCATCGTGTACACGCACAAGTCCACACCGCCCAGCGCGACGCCCATCAGCAAAAAGACGCCGTACAGCACGGGTGAGAAGCCGGGTGCCAGCCAAAGAAACGCGGGGTACAAAACCATGATGACGGCGGTGCCCAGGGCGACCTTTTTGCGGCCGATTTTGAGCGAAAGGTTTGCCAGGGGTACGTAGCTTAGCAGCGCGCCTGCAATCGTCACGATATTGATGACGGCATAGGAACCGCCTTCCATGCCGTAGAACATATCGGCATAGCGGCTGATATTGGTGGTCATGGCGTTATAGCTCATGTAATAGAAAAACGTTGCGGCGAGCAGCATGATGATGGAGCGACGCACGCCGGTGTCTGCAACGCGTTCCTTGCCGCCAGCCTCGGGGGAGTCATCTTTGTCAATCTGATCCTCGTCGATGCCCATGGACAGCGATTTCTCGCGCATCTTTTCGACGAGGGCGGGCTCACGGACAAAGATGCCGTAGACAACGGCCGACACGAGGATAAAGGCGGCCTGCAAGATAAAGAGCGGAAGATAATCGGGCTTGTCGGCCTTGGGAACCATGACCGAGATGGCGACGAGCATAAGGCCCGTTCCCGCATAGCCGACGATCTTTTCGATCGAGTCTGCCTTGGTTCGAAGTGGGCGAGGCGTAATATCGGCCACGATGGCAACCGTCATGGTGCGGTAGGCGCATATTGCCAAAAGCGTGAGGATAATCGCGCCAATGAGCAGAGTTAGGCTGCCCATGTTGTTGGCGATCGCGATGAGCGGGACGGAGAGCATTGCCACCGCGGAGCCGCCCAAGATAAAGGGCGTTCGGCGCCCGAGGTTGCTTGCGCAGCGGTCCGAGAGGATGCCAAAGAGCGGAAGCAGGAACAGGCCAAAGACATTATCGATGGCCATGATCGCGCCGGTGAGCGAGTTGGATAGGCCAAAGGTCCCCGTGAGCATCTTAGGAACGATGCCGTCGTAGACCTGCCAAAAGCTGATCATGCCCATAAAGGGTAGGGAGGCGAGGGCGACGGCCTTGGTGTCGAGCCGGGCCGCCCGCTTAAGATTTGGTTGGGTCATGCTGGTTCTCCTGGTCGGTAAAAGCGGGGATAAAAGCGGGGAGGGGCGCTATCAGCCCTCCCGTCCTACAGTTGTTCAAGGTTGGCGAGAAACGCCACATAGAATTCGATGCCGCGCTTGTAGACGTCGACGCCGATGCGTTCGTTGGCGGCATGGATGAGCTTGCGCGCCTCGCCCGAGTAGATGAAGCCGCAGAAGCGGTAGACGCGATCGCAGATCTCGTTGAACTCGCGCGAGTCGGTGCAGGAGTTCTGCACGTAGGGAGCAAAGCCGGCCTCGGGATAGACACCCGACACGCAGCGATGGATGTAGTTAAAGGCGGCATCGTCTTCGTAAGGCGAGATGGGCGCGGGCTCGGTGTAGGGAATCGCCTCGTTGATTTCGACGGTGACATGGTCGGGGCTTACGCCCGAGGCGCGACACTGCTGGGCGGCGAGCTTGCGGGCGCGCTCAACGGCATCGGCGATGGTCTCGAACGGAGCGATGCGCACGTTGAAGTTGGCGCGAGCGACCGGTGGCAGCACGTTGTGCGCGTTGGAGCCTTCGAGCTGCGTGAGCGCATAGGTTGTGCGCAGCATTGCCGAGGTCTCGGGGCTGGCGGCCATGATCTTGGTAACTGCGGGGCGCGTGAGCCACAGGTTGCCAAAGACTGCCTGATACGTCGCGCTGCTACGGGCACCCAACTCGGTCAGTGTGGCCTCGACGGCGGGTGTGAGCTGCGGCTTGCCGGGGTTGGCCGAGATAGTCTCGCATACACGGCAGAGAAGACGGCAGGCATCGTTTGCCGCAGGCGTAGAGGCGTGGCCGCCGTCGGCGCGCGCCGTGACGGTAAGGTCGACATGGCCCTTCTCGGACACGCCTACCATGGCAACGGGTTCGGTGACACCGAGCGGGGCGTCGGTTGCCACGGCGCCACCCTCATCGAGCACCATATAGGGATGGATGTTGTGCTCGCGAAGCCACTGCACTGCATGGGTTGCAGTAGGCGCGGCGATTTCCTCGCCATCGCTCGAGAAGAACCAGACATCGCGCGGGGGAACGAAGCCCTGGGCAATCAAATGCTCGGCGGCCTCGAGAAAAGCAGAGACGATGCACTTGGTGTCGAGTGAACCGCGGGCCCAGATCTCGCCGTCGAAGATCTCGGCTCCAAAGGGATCGTGTTCCCAGTCCTGGCCCTCGACGGGCACGACGTCCTGATGCGCCATCATGACGATGGGGTCCAAGGCGGAATCGGCACCAGGCCAATGCAGGAGCATACCAAAATCGTCGATGCGTGTGATCTCGGCGATGTCAAAGAAACGCGGATAAAGCCGCTGGAGCGTGGGAATCCACTGGCCGAAGGGCTCGTCGTCGCGCTCGGCGATGTTCTCACGCGAAACGGTGGGAATGCGTAGCAATTCGCAAAAGCGCTCGACGGCTGCCTCGTCTGCCTTGTAGGTGCCTGCATCAAGAGGCGCACCCTGTGCGACCGATACCGATGCTCCCATGGTGGGACTCCTTTCGTGTTGTATATCGAATACGTCAAGATTATCGCCCGCACCGCGCGTGGGAAACGGCGAAACACGTTGTTCATCTGCGGGCGGCGGGTCGGATAGCCTTAGCCGACGATGACCGTGCCGTCTTCGGCCACGGTGATGGCGTCTCCCGTCGACACGGCATCGAGAAACTCATCGCCCAGGTTGTCAATGGTGGGCATGGGGGTGTCGGTCCATACACCCGAGAGGATCGCGCCAGCGGCGGCAAGGCTGTCAATGGGTTTGGAAAACAGCAGGCATGCGGGTTGGCGCCCCATTTTGGTGGCGCAGAAGAGCACCATGCCACCTGTGGTGGAGCCGATGGTCTGCGGAAGGCACAAGGCACATCCCGCCAAAGGTTTGCCGTACAAGTCGGGATTGTTTTGGTCGGAACACGTGGCCTTTTTGTCGCCAAACATCAGTGCCTTCTGAAACGATGCGAGTGTGTTGAGCCCTCCGTGAGAGACAAGTGCCTTGGCGTGGGCAGTTCCGGGGACAACGACGCGGCCGTGAAAGATTTTTTCCATGAGGAGTCGCCTTCCTATTTGACTGGTTTTCCGGTGGTGACGTAGGCGAGCACCTCGTCGTCGGTGTAGTAGCGCGATGCCGAGTACGTACGTAACTTGTTGGAGTTGGTGATGATGGGCATGCTGCCGCACAGCGGGTTGTTGGTGTACATAAGCGGGCAGATGCTCGAGACGACGGCGCCGGTAGTCGAGAGGCGTCTGTATGCCGCAGTCTTGCGGAAGGCGTCTGCCACGGATGGGGCGGCGGTCAGTACGGTGGGTACTTGCACGCGGCAGTTGCCGGAGGCGCTCAGCCCATCGCAGATGGCGTCTGCCCAATGGGCGAGTTGTGCAGACGAGAGGTGGGGGCAGCCGATGAAGGCAAGCTTGGGGCGCGCGCCCGGGTTCTTCCACATGACGGGGTAGCTCGAGCGGATGCGTTCCAGCTCGGCGTCGTCAATGCGATAGATTTGGGTGTCTGGTGCTATGAGTTGTTCGCCTTGCTCGACGGCCTCGGGCGTGATGCCGTCCACGTGGTAGAGCCCGACAGCGCCGTTCGATGCGCTGGCGGCGCCCATGTCCTTAAGGTAGTCCTGCGTGCCGGGTGTGAGCTCGCGGCCAAGCCAGCGGTCGAGGCCTTTAATGTAAGGGACGTCTTCCATCACCTTCATGCCAATGGCGCTGCCAAGCACTTGCGCTTCGGGCTTGCGCTTGCAGTCGACTTCGATGATCCAGGTCGCCTTGCGGCCCTCATCGGTGAGCAGGCCGAATTCCGGGACAAAGCCGGCAATTGAGCCGAACATCTCGATGATGCCGGAGTTGCGATTGCAGCGAGCGCCCAACACGGAGTTGGCAAAGACCACGGCGCTGCTTTCTGCCCAGCTTAGGATGTCGCCACGTCGAGGTCGATTGCCAACCTCGGGCTGGTAGCAGGTGCAGGTGAAAGCATCGTTGTCCAATAGGCCCATGCTGCGCAGCTGTGCCTCATAATCGTCTTGTTTGGAATACATAATCTTGAACAGCAGCTTTTGCAGCGGGTTGGCCGGGACGGCGGGGTCGAGGGGCCTCGGGTCGACCGAGAATGACTGACCGGACAGGGCGCCGTCTTTCAGCAGCTCATCCATAAGGTCATAGACTGGACCGAGCATGGAGAGGCCAAAACTTGTGACAAGATGACCGTTTGCGCCGGTCACGGGAACCATACGCTCGGCGCCAAAGCATTCGCCGTACATAACGAGGGTCTTGACCACTTTGGCCATGGCGGGGCCCTTGGCGCCGTCGAGCAGGGCTTGTTGTTGGGAGGTCAGGTTCATCTGTGAGCCCATCCTTTCGTGTTAGATATTGGTGCCGAGCCGGTATGCCGCACGGACCGCTTCGAGCACACGGCCGGGTGCAAACCCATCGCCGATGTTATGCAGCTCGTCTGCGGCGTGTGCCTGCTGCAGTTTGTAGAACAGCGCGTCGTCGGGGTGTCCGCCGCAGGCAATGATTACTAGGTCGCAAGTTAGCTCGAGTGACTTCCAGTCGTTGCCGATTTTGGGTGCAAGTGGGTTTTCGACGTTCTCGGGCAAGACCGGTGACCACGAGACGTAGGGGTCGGGAACGTTTTTGTGGCAGTTGCGACTCAAGTGGAGGCGCGCACACCTCGATGGGGCTCCAGACTCGCGTTTGCCGCCGACTTTCGCGCGCTCGACGCGTGTCATATTGAGGAGCCGCACATTGCGTCCCCTGAGCGCATGGAGTAGGTGGCCACGATTTGCCGTGCAGGCGCCCTGCATCATGTGAGGCAGCATTTCAATTACGCTGACCTGTGGTATGCCGTGTTCGACGGTGAGCCATTGGGCAACCTCGCAGCCCACGGCCCCTCCGCCAATGATGGCGACGGTTTTGGCGTTGCCAAGCAGCGCGGGTTGGCGCAGCAGCTGCGTTGCCTGTACGGCATGGCCTGATGCTGCAAGCTCCGTAAGGCCGGGGATGGGCGGTATCGCATTGGAAGTGCCTGTTGCGCACACGATTGCGTCGAAGCCTGCCTTTGCAAGATCTTCGGCGCGTGCTGCCCGCCCAAGTTCGAGTGTCAGGTTCCCGTTGGGTTTTTCTGCCTGCTCGCGCACCTGTCGAACAAGATATGATCGGTAGTTATCGAGGTCGAACTTGATTCGGGCGGCGCTGGCGGAGAGGAGTTTTCCTCCAAGTTCATCTTCGACGTCGATGAGCTTTACGTCGTGGCCACGACGCGCGGCGATTAGCGCACAGACCATCCCGGCGGGTCCGGCTCCTATCACCGCTATGCGTTTGGGTTCTATGGCAGGAGCGGGTGTCTGGGGCATGAGGTATTCAAAGCTGCAGCGTGGATTGACGGCGCACTGCGGGTGGCCTCCTTCGACAAACTCGTTGAGGCATCCTTCCTGGCATCCGATGCAGGGGCGAATATCTGCCACGCGACCGGCGTACGCCTTGTTGGGCCACTCGGGATCCGCAAGCAGCGGGCGTCCGAGCATGATCATATCGGCGTCGCCATTGCGAAGGGCGCGTTCGGCAATGTCGGGGTAGCCCAACTTACCCACCGCGACAACGGGTACGGGAAGGCCGGCATTGGATCGGATATTGTCGGCGGCAAAGCGCTCCCGAACGGCGCGCGCCACGGGAACGAAGCAGCCTGCGGGCATGCTCGCAGGCGGGTGGGGCATCCACCAGTTGTCATAGCAACCAAGGTCGACGTCAAAGATGTCTACTCCCGCCGCCACGAGCTCTTCCATATAGCACAGGGTCTGTTCGACGGTACGGCCGCCGCGCATGCGTCCCAGATAGGTCGAATTCATGACCTGCTCGTCATAGGTTTCCTCGAGTGCAAGCGAAAGGTCGATGCGGTACATGATGGGGTAGTCGGGCCCAACGCGGCGACGGATTTCTTTGACCATATCGAGGCCAAATTGACGCCAATCGGCATAACGTCCGAGCTTGCGATGGTTAAAGGCGGGGTTTCCGAGCTGCTCGATAAGATAACCTTCGTGTCCGTGCAAATAGACGCCATCGATGCCCATGGCATGGGCATCGGCCGCCGCTTGGCCGATACTGTTTACGATACGGCGCAGCTTTTGGTTCGAGAGGCGCATGCATGCAATGGCTGGGATGTAGTAGTTAGGCAAGAAACTCGCCGAGACCGGAAACTTCTTTTGCGTGATGAGGCATTGCGGGTTGCCCACGCGGCCGAGTCCAGCCGTAAGCTGGACAAAAATGCGCGATCCGAAGGCATGGACACCTTGGGCAAGGTCGCGCCAGCCTGCCATAACGGTTCGGCTTCGATCGATGCGCGGGAAATAGGTGAGCTTGTCCAGCTCGGTGACCGTGGTATCGATGCCGTGGCTTACCGGTACGAGTCCTGTTGTAATGAGGCCGCAGCCGCCTTTGGCGCGGGCGAAAAAGTACTGCAGCATCATGTCGCTGGGGCGACCAGTTTCCTCGCACATGTCGATATTGCCCATCGGCGCCATGACGATGCGGTTTTTGACGGTGAGCTTGTTAATTTTGATGGGAGAGAAGAGCTTGTCAAAAGGATAGAGCTCTTGTGTCATGCGGGACGATCCGCAACCGGAATTTGTGGCGGGCCAGCTGTCGAATGAGTCGACGAGTTGCTGCACCAGTACGTCTTTTCCCAATGAGGTTCCTTTCTGATGTTGACAAGGTAACAAAGCAGTTTACGTCTAAATGTTTAATAGTCAACAACAAAGGCATGAGTTCGGTGAAGGAAAAAAGGACTCGATGAGCGTCGGATGGCAAGCTGTGTTGCTGCATTAGCTGCCAGCTAATGAATTTGAGCTCGCTGCCTCCTACGATGTGCTGTGTGCCGGCGCGGTAGCCGGATCGTAGGAAGGATGCATAATGGCAAAAGAGGGAAAGAAGCCGATCGGCAAGATCGTATTGGGTGTCATCGTGGTGCTCGTTGTTGCCGGCGTCGTAGGGTCTATGGGCGGCAACTCGTCTGATTCGTCTACGGGTGATGCAGCAAAGTCTGCCGAACAGGCCCAGCAAGTCGAAGAACAAAAAGAGGCACAAGAGCCCTATACGGTTTCGGATGAGGCCGGTGATACGTCTAATCAGTTCGCGTATAAGATCACTGGCACGTTGACCAATAATACGGATAAAGAGCAAAGCTACATTCAGATTGAGTATGTTCTGTATGACGCAGACGGCAATCAGGTGGGAACGGCTCTTGCAAATACTAACCATCTCAAAGCGGGTGGCACCTGGAAGTTCGAAGCGATAAGCACGGTATCTCCCGACCAGGTTGCCAGCTGGGAACGTTCTGACGTGAGCGGCTTTTAACTAGAATTAAAAACATGGTTACTATGCGAGCTGGGGGTGAGGCCATATGCCCAATAAAAAGTTAACCGAAGAGTTGCTCAACGAGCTGCTTGATGCCCCGAGTATCGAGGGCTATATCAAAGAGCATGACTTTACCGCCCCGTCGCTTTCGGAGTATCTGAAACAGCTTTTGGAAGAAAAGGGGCTGGAGCGTTCGCGCGTGGTGCGTATGGCCGACCTCAACGAGACGTTTGGCTATCAGATCTTTACCGGTGCGCGGCATCCGAGCCGCAATAAGGTGCTGCAGATTGCCTTTGCCATGGCGCTGACGCTCAAGGAGACCGACCGCGTCTTGACGGCGGCGGGCGCCAATGTCCTCAACTGCAAGGACCGCCGTGACGCCATCATCATTTTCTGCATCGATCGTGGCTGCAGCCTGCAAAAGGTGAACGAGGAGCTGTATCGCTTTGGTGAGGAGACGGTGAGCTAACGGTTAGCTGACGGTGGAAGCGCCGTTCACGACATTTTGAACGTGCAGGGCACGGGCGTCATGGGGCGTCCGTGCCCTGCGTTATTATGGACGCTATGGATACTCAGAGCCCAACATATTCCGATGATGAGTTGACCGCTGCGCTCGCCGGACACCTGGCGTCACTTGAGCGTGATGACAGTTATCGCGTAGACCGTGTGCTCAAGCACTCCGACGTCGAGACGACCGAGCTCGTATACTTTGAGGGCTCTGGCGGGGGATCTCTTGGCCCCTTTGTTCGCAAGCGCATCGACGCGTCGGCCCAGATTGGCGGGGCGTATGAACGCCTGTTTGCGGCCCAGCATGCCGGGCGACGTTACGAGCACTTGCCTCGGATTGTCGATTGCCGCCGCGTGGGCGACGAGCTTTGCGTGGTCATGGAATACATCGAAGGCGAAACGCTCGGGGCCCTGGTGGGGCGTTTGGGTGCGACGCCCGATTATGCCTGTGAGCTGTTTGGCGCCCTTTGTGATGCAGTTGCGGAGCTCCATGCCGGCTTTGCGTCGGCGGGGGAGATGGCTGCGCCGGTGATCCATCGCGACCTAAAGCCCTCGAATATCATCGTATCGGGCGCAAACTATACGCCCGATACAGGCATGACATTTTCATCGCTGGTGATTATCGACTTGGGAATCGCTCGCGTGTGGCGCGAGGGAGCCGATGCCGATACCGTTAAGTTTGGCACGCGTCCCTATGCGCCGCCCGAGCAGTATGGTTTTGGCCAGACGAGCGTGCGCAGCGATGTCTATGCGCTCGGTGCCCTGCTGTTCTTTTGTCTGACGGGGGCCGACCCCAAGCCGGGTCGGAACATGCGCGAGCAATGCGAGGCATATGATATCCCCGCCTCGCTTGCCGATGTTATTTGCATGGCGATGGCGCTCGATCCGGACAAGCGCTTTGCAAGCGCGAAGGCGCTAGGGCACGCTGCGCGTGCATCCTATGCGTTGTCCGCACCGACGCCGTCGTCCGCGCCGAATGCTGCTTCCTTCCAAGAGCCTCCGGAGCGGCGAGCCGTGTGCCCTGCGCCCGTGCTCCCCACGGATCAGTCTCAGGGCGGATTGCCGTTGGTGCCTGAGCGCCCGAATTTACTCTCCCGCATTCCCGACACCGTTGGGCGCATTTGGAACGCATTCGTCTATCTTTCGCTACTTGTTTTCTTTGCCGGAAGCCATTTTGCCGTTTTTCATCCTACGGGCGCCAACCAAAACTACCCGATGTGGTTTCTCGCGATTGAGTATTTTATCTTCGTCGACGGTCTCGTAGTGCTCATCCATTTTGTGATGCTCGACAAACGCCGCCTTCGCCGGCGGTTTGAGCTACTCGATAGATACCGCGGTAAAAAGCTTGCAAAGCTCTGGCTCAAGGCTATGGGTGTGCTCTTGTTGGTAATGATTATCATTGTTGCCATTGCAAACGCGACTGGCGTCGTCGATACCTCCGTCGCGTAAAAGAAAAAGGGCCCCAATTGGGGCCCTTTGACGTTGATCTTAGATGCGGTTCATCTGGGTTGCAACCTTGTTGTACCAGTCCTGCCACGTGGGCGGGCAGTACTTTTTGGCGGCTGCCGGGGTAAGCGTGGAGCCATAGTTGGCGCCCAGGTAGGCAACGTGGGCAGAGACGCCCTCGCTCCAGCTACCAAAGCTCCGCCAGCCGCCGCCGCGGGCGCTCCAGCCCCAGGCGTTATAGGAGCCGGCACAATAGAGGCCCTTGCTGCTCTCGATGCAGGCGATGGCGGGAGACCAGCGAGGGTCAACACCGGTGTTCCAGGCTGCCACGGCAAAGTTGTAACCCTGGCCTGCCATGGGGGAGCCGGCGAGGTAGTTGTCGATGCGACTCGTCCACTCGTTGATAAACGAGTCGTAATCGGAGTTGCCGGTATTGGAGTTGTTCACCGTGGTGTCGATAGTGGTGTTGGCGTTATTGGCCTGGCTGTTGGAGTTGTTGCCGCTCACGCCCTCGCCCGAGAGCTTCTCGGCGGCAGCGGCCTTGTCGGCCTCGAGCTTGGCCAGCTCTGCGGCATTCTCTTGCTCGGCCTTTGCCTGGGCTTCGCTGCGAAGCTGCTGGGCCTGTGCCAGTGCGTCCTCGGCGGTTTTCTGCTCGGTCTCGAGTTGGGACTTCGCCTGCTCGAGCTCGGTCTTGTTCTGCTCGAGCTCGGTCTGCATCTTGTTGAGCTCTTCGATCTCGTCGACGCTCGAGCTCGTGATCTGGTTGGTGTACTTGCAGGTGGTGATGAACTCGCCCAGGCTCTGCGCGTTGACCAGGAAGCTCACGATGGGGTTGGTGCCCTTCTGGTACTTATACAGATCGCGCATGGCGGAGCTCGCCTTGGCCTGTTGATCGGGAAGTTCGGCTTCGATCTTCTCGATGCTTGCCTCGTTAGTGTCGATTTGCTTCTGCAGATCCTCGAGCTTGGTGCGGGCTTCGTTGTAGGCACTCGTGGCGGTTTCGATTTTCTGCTGGGCAGCGGAAAGCTGATCCTGCGTTGCCTGCGAGGCGGCATAGGCTGCGACGGGGGAGAGCATCGGCGCGGCCGTCAGTGTAACGGTAAGCGCGGCGCTCGTGATGATACGAGCCGGCTTCGACGCGATGAGCGCTGCGGTGCGATGGTTCGAATGCTGCATCCAGTCCCTCTGCAATCAATCGTAGGTTATAGTTCGAAAGGTATTCTACTACTGCTTTCGACTTCAACTTGAACCTTAAAGGTTCTAAAGGGTCAAGTTGAACTTGAGGTTTTGGCCTTGACCTGCAGTTATAGTGAATTGTTGAGAAACCATAGAGTTCAACTTTAACGTTACGGAACCCTGCGGGCTCGATCATAAGCGCCTGCTTGCCATAGATATGGTGGAACTTTGGGAAGCGACGGTTTGGCACGCTAGAATAAACCAGTTGCATAAAGACCGCCCATCGTACGGGCAGTTGATGATAGGAAGTTTCCATGGCATTGCAGTTTACAGAGCGCGAGTTTATACCCGTGCTGCTCGGCGGCGATATCAACGCCTATTCGGTGGCGCGCGCCTTCTACGAGGAGTATCAGGTCAAGAGCCTGGTCTTTGGCAAGTATCAGACGGGTCCTGCATACCGCAGCCAGATTATCGACTATACGCCCAATGTGGATATCGACACTATGCCGGTCATGATCGAGACCGTCAACGGCATTGCACAGGCCAATCCCGATAGGAAGATTATCCTCATGGGCTGCGGCGATAACTACGTCGCGCTTGCCGCACAGGCTCAGGATGCCGGCCAGCTTGCCTCCAACGTCATCGCGCCCTATGCGCCCTACAGCATGCTCGAGCAGTGCCAGAAGAAGGAGATCTTCTACGAGCTGTGCGAGAAGCACGGTGTGCCCTATCCGCACACGTTTACCTTTACCATGGCGATGCTCAACGCCCAGGGCGAGGCTTCCGCCGAGGTGCTCGACCAGATCGACTTTCCCTTCCCGATGATTCTGAAGCCCTCTGACGGCATCATGTGGTGGGAGCACGAGTTCGAGGGCCAGAAGAAGGCCTACGAGATTGCCGATCGCGCCGAGCTGGAGCAGGTCATTCGCGATGTGTACGCCAGTGGCTACACCGATGACCTCATCTTGCAGGACCGCGTGCCCGGCAACGACGAGTACATGCGCGTGCTTACCAGTTATTCCGACCGCAACGGCAAGGTTCGCATGATGTGCCTGGGTCACGTGCTGCTCGAGGAGCATCAGCCCCATGGTGTCGGCAACCACGCCTGCATCATCACCGAGCCCAACGACGAGCTCATGGGTGGCGTGCGCAAGCTGCTTGAGGACCTTAAGTTCACGGGCTTCTCCAACTTCGACGTCAAGTACGACCAACGCGATGGTTCGTTTAAGTTCTTCGACTTCAACACGCGTCAGGGCCGCAGTAACTACTACGTCACCAACAGCGGCTTTAACGTTGCCAAGTACGTGGTGGATGAGTACGTCTATAACCGTCCGTTTGAGCCGGAATTTGTGACGGCGCAGGACGAGGCTCTGTGGATGGTCGTCCCCATGGGTGTCGTTGACAAGTATGTCAAGGACCCCGAGCTACGTGCGAAGGCGCATCGTCTGGCCAAGGAGGGCAAGGCCGCCGATCCTTCGTTTATGAAGGGCGATTTTGTCTTTAACCGCTGGTTGCGCATGTGGCACACCAAGCTGCGTCACTTTAAGCTGTTCAAGACGTATTACAAGTAGATGAGCGCGGCGCCCGCCCGGTTTGCAACGGACGGGCGCGGGCATGATACGAGCAATTGCATGGGCGTCACCAAGGAGGCGGCGATGGAAAAGCTGGGAGTTATCGGCGGCATGGGCGCTGAGGCCACGTCGTATTACTACGACCAGGTCGTGCGTCATACGGCTGCTGCCTGTGATCAGGAGCATATCGACATGGTGGTGCTTTCCAAGTCGACCATGCCCGACCGTACGCTGGCCATCAAGACCGGCGAGCATGCCGAGCTGCTGGCGACCATGAAGGAATGTGCACGGGCACTCGAGGGGCTGGGCTGTGCCCATATCGCCATTCCCTGCAACACATCGCACTACTTCTTCGACCAGATTCAGTCGTTTACCAAGGTGCCGATTATCCACATGCCGCGTGAGTCGGTGCGCTATGCCCTGGCGGGCGCGGTGATGGGGGAGTGCGAGTTCGATCCCAACCTGAGCATGCCGTCCGAGCCGGTGCGCAAGATCGGCATCATGGGCACTGACGGCACCGTGGGTGCAGGCGTCTATGGGCGCGAGTGCGAGGCCGCGGGCGTCGAGGTCGTCTATCCCAGCGAGAAGCGCCAGGCCGACGTGATGTCGCTGATTTATGATGACGTGAAGGCCGGACGCGAGCCCGATATGGACAAGTTTGACCGCGTGATGTGGGAGTTCGCCCGCAGCGGCTGCGACCGCGTCATTCTGGCCTGCACCGAGCTCTCGGTGCTGCAAAAGTACCGGGAGATGCCCGAGATTACCCTTGACGCCATGGACGTCCTGGTGCGCGAATCCATCATCCGCAGCGGCGCCCCCTACCGCCTGTAGCCCTCGACCTGCCAAAAAAGGGACAGGTTTATTTTGGTAGGTTTTATCTGGGTAAACAGTAAGGCCTCGGCTCGTTTGATGCGAGCCGAGGCCTTTTGCATTTGTCGGTTGCCGGGGGCGATGGGTTAAAACAGGAAGCCGAGGACGATGAGGGCAATGCTGACAATAAGTATGGCAATGTCCAGGCTCTTGATGGGGTAGCGCTTGTACGAGCTCGCGCGCGTGCGCAGGTAGAAGCCGCGCTGCTCGGCTGCCAGGGCCGTGGCATCGGTTTTACCCACGCTCGAGATCAGTAGCGGCACGCACAGCGGCAGCATGAGCTTGAGCTTCTTGATGGGGTTCTTGGTGTCATACTCGATGCCGCGTGCGGTCTGCGCCTCCATGATGGCGTTCATCTCCTGGCCAAACACCGGCACAAAGCGCAGCGCCGTGGTAAAGGTGAAGGCGTAACGATACGGAACGTGCAGCACCTCGACGCAGGCGTTGGCAAGGTCGTTGAGCTTGGTCACCATGAGCATCAGGATGAGCGGTAGCGTCACGCCCAGCAGACGCAGGCAGGCCTTTGTTCCGGTGATGAGGCCTTCATCGGTGACAAAGCTCCACACCACGTTGCCATCGCGCATAAAAGCCAGCTGCAGCACCAGCATGATGAGCGCGAGCGGAATCAGTAGCTTGAGCAGCGCGAGCAGGCGGTCGACGACGCCGGCGTAGGCTCCCAGCGCGAGCGTGAGTGCCAGAAAGCCCAGCAGTGCCACATAGGTGTCGGACAAGAAAATGCCGATGATGATGGCGGCGGCGAGGCCCAGTTTGATGACGGGGTTCAGGCGGTGTAGCAGCGTGTCGCCCGGCATGTAGTCGATGACGTTAACCACGGCGGACCATCTCCTCGGTAATGCGAACGATATCAGTGACCTCACTCACCTGCGTAAAGGAGGGCGAGACGGTGGATGCCAGACGGCGCGAGAGTTCGATGACCTGGGGCGGCTCAACGTAGGCACGCTGCATGAGTTCGATGTTCGAGAATAGCTCGTGCGTGCGGCCGCGGTCGAGGATGCGACCGTTGGCCATCACCACGATGCGCTCGGCAAAGTCGGAAACGACTTCCATGTCGTGACAGACCATGATGACGGCGCAACCGCGCTCTGCCATGGTGCGCACCGTTTCCATGACGGTCATGCACTCGCGGTAGTCCAGGCCGCTCGTGGGTTCGTCGAGCACCACGATCTTGGGCTCGATCACTACAACGGATGCCAGCGCCACCATCTGGCGCTGGCCGCGTGACAGCGAGAACGGTGCCTCGTCGGCTGGCAGGCCAAAGCGGTCGATGACCAGCTGGGCGCGACGCAGGGCTTCGGCGCGGTCGATGCCGGCAAGCTCTAGACCAAAGGCGACCTCGTCGAGCACGGTGTCTTTGCAGATTTGGCGGTCGGGGTTCTGGAAAAGCGTTGCCACTTCGCGTGCGATGCGGCTCGTGGGAACCGATGCCGTGTCCAAGCCCGTAACGCGTACGCTGCCCGATGCGGGCTTGAGCAAACCCGTGAGCAGTTTGGTGAGCGTGGTTTTGCCGGCTCCGTTTTGGCCGACAATGCCCACGAGCTCGCCGGGGTAGAGCGTCAAGTTGAGGTCGTGGACGGCGGCGCCTCCATGGGGGTAGGAAAACTCGACATGGTCAAAGGTGAGCACCGGCTCGGCGTCTTTCGCATGCGGGCGCAGCGACGGCGCGTGCGGGGAGCCTGCGGGCGCCTGGGTATCGCTTGTCGCACGGTCGGGGTCGACGATTTCCGTTATCAGGCGTTCTGCCTCGTCGACATCCAGACAGGGCGTGCCGCTTACCAAGCCATCGGCCTCGAGACTGTTGAAGATGCGCGTGACGCGCGGACAATCGACGCCGATGGTGCGAAGCTCGTCGGTGCGTGCGAAGACCTCGTGCGGCTCACCTTGCAGCGCGATCTGGCCGTGATCGAGCACCAACACACGGTTGCAGTACTCCGAAAGCAGAGCGACCTTTTGCTCAACGACGACGATGGTGATGCCGAGCGCGCGGTTTGCCTCGCGCAGCGTCTCGAAGACCAAGGTGGAACTGGCGGGGTCGAGTGCTGCGGTTGGCTCATCGAGCACTAAGACGCGCGGACGCATGGCGAGGATGGCGGCGATAGCTACCTTTTGCTTTTGGCCACCCGAGAGGGTGGCGATCTCGCGGTCGCGCAGGTCGCTAATGCCGACGGTCTTAAGCGTCTCGCACAAGCGCTGCTCGATCTGGTCATGCGGAGCGCCAAAGTTCTCGAGACCAAAGAGCATCTCATCCTCAACGACCGAAGCGACCATCTGCGTGTCAATGTCTTGCAACACGCTACCGACGATTTGCGATATGTCGGTGAGCGAGACCTCGCAGGTGTCGTGGCCGTCAACTAACACGGAGCCATAAAAGGCGCCGGTGTAGTGGTGAGGCACGGCGCCCGACAGGCAGGCGGCAAGTGTGGACTTACCGGCACCCGAGGGCCCGATGATGCCGATGAAATCTCCCTTGTTCACGCTAAGCGAAACGTGGCTGAGCGCCTGCTCGGTTTGCGTGCCATAGGAGAACGAGACATCGTCGACGTTGATGATCGTTTCCATGGATACCTTTCATAATCATTGGGGACGTTCTTACATGACTAGTCGTTTAAGAACGTCCCCAAAAGCTCGTTGTTTGGGACAGTCTTTGGTGGTGAAGCACGGATACGGCTTTACGAGGTGCCCCAGGTTGGCGCGAAAGAGGAGCGAAGCGTACTTGGGTATGCGAGCGACGAATGAACGCCAAGATGGGGTGGCTCGTAAAACCGAGCGGGTTAGTTGAGCTTCAGGGCCTTCTGGATGGGCAGGTAGAGGGCGCCGACCAGAATGGCGTTAAATACGGCGGTCATGGCGACGACGGGCAGCATGGCTGCGGCGAGCTCGCCCACCACGCCGAGCATGGCCATCTTGATGACCATGAAGATGACGCCCGAGACAAAGGTGGTCACGAATGTTGCGACGATGGCGACGACGGGCTTAACCTGGCCGTCCTTGGCGGCGGCGTTGACAATGACGGCCATGAGCATGGCGGCGATACCCTCGGCGGCAAAATCGACAAACGGCGAGGTGGTAGTGATCTGGATTACGGCCGCCGAGATGAGACCAATGACGAGCGCCTGGCCAATGTTGGGACGAATGACCAGGATGGTGAGGCAGAAGGCCGAGATAATGAACTCGGGGCTGATCATACCGCCCGAGATGCCCGAGATTGCCTTGCCGACGGTGAAGTTGAGGATGAAGCCGGCGGCAAGCAGAATGGCGAGCAGGACAAGGGCGCGAATATCGAGTTTACCGCGGTCGGCGGTCTGGACGGTGCGGGGCTGGGCGGTGGCGGTGGTGTTCTGAGACATGGTGAAAGTCCTTTCGGAAGGGAAGTACAAGAGAAGAAAGCGGAGGCGCGTGATGCGAACGCGATTGGGCTCGAGATAGAAAAAGGCCCCCGGTCGAAACCGGAGGCCTTCCAATCACCTAGAGCGCAAAAACAGGCGTGAGGGACTCACTGTCGACCGATCGTATTCGCATCACGCCACCACCAGTTGTTGAGGGACTTCATCGTGTTCATCATCTTGGTGGCTCCTTTCGTGATGCCTTGGCGCGGTCGCACCTCGTTGCTGTTGCGCTGCACTATAGCACAGCGAAGTGTGTGCGGGGAAATCTTTTTTGAAAAGATTTCGGCGGCGTTTCCTGCCGGTCAAAAGGGCAGGCTGAGCGGGCGGGATGACTCATGCGACCCCGCCCGTCTCTTGGAACGCAAGGGCCTTAGGCCTTCTTGCGACGATAAAGCACGAAGCCGCAGACACCGATGATGACGACGGCGCCAACGGCCATGGCGGCCATGTTGTTGCCCTCGGACTTCTCCTCGGTCGCCTCTTCCTCAGCCTCGGGCTCGGCAACGTCCTTATCGGAGAGAGCCTCGTCGGCGTAGGTGATGGACTCGACCAGGCAGTCGTTGTCGGCATCGTAGTCACTCGGGACGAACTCCTCGGAGAAGTCGCCCTCCTTGAGGTAGTCGCGCATCTCCTCGAGCATGGCCTTGCACTTGACGTAGGTGTTCTTGGTCGCTGCCTTGCCGGCCTTGTTGGCCAGGGCGGTGCGGGCCTCGTTGTCCTCGGCGGCCTGCATGGCCTCGTCGACGGTCAGGTTCTGTTCAATGAGCTCCTTCTGCAGGGCGTCGAGATAGGCGCGGACGCCGGTGGCGCAGCTGTCGCGGTTCTCATAGGCGAGCGTGTTGATGTCCATGAGGACGTAGTTGATGGAGTTCTTGGGCTCCTCGTTGTTCACGACGTCTTCCTCTTCACAGTGATCGAAGGAGACATCCTGATCGCTGAAGTAGGGGCTGACCTCGGTGAGCAGTGCGGAATAGAGGGGGATAGCGACGGAGAACTCGGCGTTGGAGAGCATCTCCCACTGGATGGTCGCGATTTCGGGGTCCATGCCGTGACGGATCTGGAAGGTGTGGATCTCGGTGTTGCGGTTGGAGCCGATGGCATAGGCGCCGTCGGTGTTGGCGTTGAGGCCGGCGACATTCTCGCCGCGAGCGGCGAAGGAACGAATCATCTCAAAGGTGTTCCAGTCGGACTTGCCGGGCTGGAAGAACAGCGGCTGCATCTCGTGGACCAGGGCGCCGGTCGTCGCACGAGCGTCTTCGCGCTCGTCCTTGACGATCTCATAGTCGGTGCCCTCAGCAAGCGGAGCCATGAAGTAATCGCGGCCCTGGACATAGCGCGACCACTGGTGCATACCGGCCTCACTAATCTCCTCGCCGTAGGTCTTGGCGACGTCGAACTTGCCGTCGGTGTACTCGGCAAAGCCCTTCTCCTTAGGCATGGACTCGATGCCCTCGGAGTGGAGGCAGTTCTCGGTGTCGTCGAGGTCGACGTCATAGGTGAGGTTGCCGATGTTGGGGTTGAGTGAGGCAATATCGTCGGTGAGCCTCATAGCGATCCACTGGTGGCCGGAAAGCGCTGCAAACAACCAGGTCTCGTTGTTGTCGGCAATGATGATCTGGTCGTTGGAGCAGACGCCCTGCTCGTCAATCAGGCTGCCGAGGAGCTCGACACCCTCACGGGCCGTGGCGCTCTCGCCCAGAATGACGCTGGCGTAGTTGTACTCGCCGATGCCGGTCTCCTCGGTGACGGGGTCGGCTTCCTCTGCCTTCTCGTTATAGGAGGTGCTCAGCGTGGCAGAGCAGGAAACGCCCTTTTCGTTGATGCCAGCCTCGGAATATGCGTCGTAACGATCTTCCCACTGAGAGGGGTTGTCGCGAACGAAGGTGTAGCGGTAGGTTGCGCCCTTGGACTTGTACTCAAAGCCGGACTCGACCGAGGTGTACTTGCTGCCGTCCTTGTGTGCGGGCTCGATGCCAAAGTGCTTGATGTAGCGCGGGCCGAAGTCCTCGGAGCGTCCGTAGTACGTGTTGCCGTCTGCCGTGAGCTGGCTGCCCATGTAGATCTGGGTGCAAGCGAGCGCCGAAGTCGGCATGGCCATAATGGCCGCTGCTCCAAATGCAAGGCCGCAGCCGAGCTTCTTGAGCGTGTTGACAGGATGAGTAAACCTCATGATCCCTCCCAACTGTTGAAACCCCGCGAAACCGTACGGAGTTTCAGCTAATAAATACATCTACTAGCCTAAAGGAAGTGTAAAGAGTATTCATTCGACAACAGCTTTTACTCGATGAGCGTGAAGAAATATACGATGAGCGGATAATAATACTCATTTTATTGCTTTAGTTAAATAAAGGCACCCTGCATTTACTGTAGCTGAATAAAGCGCCAGACAATGCTCAAAAAGAAAACTCTCCCGCTGTTTAGGATTTGCATAAACAACGGGAGAGTCGATAACTGGATGAATATCATACCAATGTGGATTTACTTCTTTCGGCGGTGGATCACATTGATGGCGTAACCAACGAGCATGGCCAAGACGATGACGATAAAGCCAATCAGGGGATTGTCGTTCATGGGGTCCTCCTATTTTCCGAGCGGTGAAAAATCGTCGACGATGAGGTCGAGACATTGCGGCAGCGCGCGAGCGCCAAAGACGCCGGAGTTGCTGGAGATGATCTCTCCATCGAACTGCATACCCAGCGATGGCGTGCAGGTGATCTTGGCTTCCTTGGTCTGGATGATCTTAAACTGCGGACGGCCGAGCACTTTGCCAGCGGGGTCGAGCGCGGCGGTAATTACCGTGGGGAGCAGCTGCATCGTGCGCACGGGCTCAATAACGACGATGTCGACCATGCCGTCGTCCATGCGGCAGTTGGGGAACAGGTTGATGTCGTTTTGGATGACCGAGGTATTGCCTGCCATGCAGCAGATGCCGTCGAGCTCCTCGACAATGCCGTCGTGCTCAATGGTAAAGTGCGCCACCGTGGGGTTGGGCGTGGCGAGCGCGGAGAGGAAGTAGGCGATCTCGCCAATGTCGTTTTTGGTGGGAGCGGCCTTCATCATGATCTCGGCGTCGAAGCCCGAGCCGGCGATGATGATGAAGCCGTG
>JAXJPE010000110.1:0-34573 GCA_036426035.1 Collinsella sp. | reverse complement strand
TCTCGCAGCGGTTGCCGGTAATGAAGCGCCTGCCGCCGCCAAAGTCGTTGACGGTAAGCAGGCAGTTGTTAGAGCAACGGCCGCAGCGAACATGCTTTTGCGTCACGGTGAGGTGCGCGATGTCCTCGGCCGAAAGGATGGTCGAGGTGCCGTCGGCGCCAGCGCGATCGCGGGCGAGCAGGGCCGCGCCGTAGGCGCCCATGCAGCCGGCGATGTCGGGACGCACGGCATGAACGCCGGTGAGCTGCTCAAATGCGCGCAGCGTGGCGTCGGACATAAAGGTGCCGCCCTGAACGATTACCTGGCTGCCGATCTCCTTGGGATCGCGCAGCTTAATGACCTTGAACAGGGCATTTTTGATGACGGAATAGGACAGGCCGGCCGCGATGCCGCCCACCGTGGCGCCTTCCTTTTGCGCCTGCTTGACGCGCGAGTTCATAAAGACCGTACAGCGGCTGCCCAGGTCGACCGGGGCCTTGGCATGGATGGCGGCGTCGGCGAACGCGCGCACGTCCATGTTCATTGACACGGCGAAGCTCTCGATAAAGCTGCCGCAGCCCGACGAACAGGCCTCGTTGAGCATAATGTGCTCGATCACGCCGTCCTTGACGCGCAGGCACTTCATGTCCTGGCCGCCAATGTCCAGAATAAACTCGACGCCGGGCAGGAATGCCTTGGCGCCGCGCAGGTGCGCAACGGTCTCGATTTCACCGGAATCGGCCTTGAGGGCCTCGATGAGCAGCGCCTCACCGTAGCCCGTGGTGGTCACGTGGCCGATGGTGCAGCCGGCGGGGATGTGGTTGTAGAAATCGGCCATGATGACCTTGGCCGTGCCCAGGATGTCGCCATTGTTGTTGCCGTACCAGGTGTGCAACAGCTGGCCGTCCTCGCCCACGAGCGCAGCCTTCATGGTGGTGGAACCGGCGTCGATGCCAATGAACACCCGGCCGGTGTAGCCTTCGAGTTTGCCCTTGGGGACGACTTCCTGGTTGTGGCGGGTTTTGAACTCGGCGAAGTCCTCGTCGGTGGCAAAGAGCGGATCCAGGCGCTCGACCTCGGCACCCTGTGTGTCACCCAGGGCATCGATAGCCTCGATAAGCTGCGGGAACGTGCTGAGCTTATTGGACTCGTGCGCCATGGCGGCGCCGCTCGCCACAAACAGGTGAGCGTTTTGGGGCACAATGCGGTGCTCCTCGTCCAGGTTGAGCGTGAGGTAGAAGCGATGGCGCAGCTCGGAGAGGTACTGCAGCGGGCCGCCCAGGAAGGCAACGTTGCCGCGGATGGGACGGCCGCACGCCAGACCCGAGATGGTCTGGGTCACGACGGCTTGGAAGATGGAAGCGGCCACGTCCTCGGGGCGGGCGCCCTCGTTGAGCAGCGGTTGTACGTCGGTCTTGGCAAAGACGCCGCAGCGGCTGGCGATGGGATAGATGGTGGTGGCGTTGGCCGCGAGCTCGTTGAGACCGCTCGCGTCGGTGTGCAGCAGGGTTGCCATCTGGTCGATGAACGCGCCCGTACCGCCGGCGCAGGTGCCGTTCATGCGCTGCTCGATGCCGTTATCGAAGTAGATGATCTTAGCGTCCTCGCCGCCCAACTCGATGGCGACATCGGTGGCCGGGATAAGGGTCTCGACGGCGCGCTTGCTGGCGATGACTTCCTGGACAAACTCCAGGTCGAGCCACTGAGACAGCAGCAGGCCGCCCGAGCCGGTAATGGCACAGGTCATCTGGGCCGTCGGCAGCACGGTCGCAGCGCCCTCGAACAGGTCGCGGGCGCAGGCGCGAACGTCGGTGTGGTGGCGCTGGTACTTAGCGTAGACGATCTGGTTGTCGTCGTTGAGCACGGCAAGTTTGACGGTGGTGGAGCCCACGTCGATGCCCAGGTGCAGGTTGCCGCGGGCGTTCTCGGGGTTGAAGATCGCGCCTTCGGGGGCGTGAGCGGCGGTGGTGACTGCGGGCTCGGCGGTGGCGGGCTCGCTAGCGACGGACGTCTCCCCTGTCGCGTTCTTGGCATCGGCAACTGCCTCGGCAACTTTCTCGGCAGCTGCGGTCGCGGCCTTCTGCGCAGCATCCACCACGGCGGGTGCAGCCTCACGCGCGGCAGCGACCATACGGTCCTTAATGCCCTCGACGAGTTTGCTCATTGTCTCTCCTCTTAGTTGTTGGACTCGACGGTTGCGGCGGTGTCGGCCGCGTCCTCGAGCTGCAAGTTCAATAGCTTCATGCCGTATTCTGGCACGTTGATATCGATGGGTTGTCCATACAGGTCACCAGGGCGCACAAAAGCGAGCACCGTCATAATGCGCGCCATGGCCTCGGGCGATTCGGTGAGCCCGCGCTCAAACCAGCGCTGAATCATGCCGACCTCGGCACTCACGACATAGGTGACGTAGTAGTCAAAGAACGTGCCCAGCGCCAGGCCCAAAATGCCCGTCTGCGCACGCGGCACCACAGCCTCACGCGCGGTGTCGATGATCCTTTTAATGAAGGCCTGGTCGCCGCCCGGACCCAGCAGCGCACCGATTAAGTCGCGGTTGGCCGCAAGATAACGCAGCAGCTCAACCGAACCGGGCGCCGGCTCGAGCTCATCGATGTTGTGATAGAGATCGGGCAGCTGAGCTGCAGTGATGAGCTCAATGTGCTCACGGATCTCAGCCAGCAGGCCGTCCTCGATTTGATTGATAAAGTCGGGAATATCGCGGTAGTGCGAATAGAACGTGCGGCGTGTAAGGCCGGCACGCTCGGTGAGTGACGCGACATTAATGCGCGAAAGGTCGCCGCTTTCGGCAAGCTCGCTGGCAAGTGCCTGGCGAAGGGCACGCTGCGAGCGAAGGGACCGGCGATCGCATTTCTCGAGCTGGGACAAGCGTCCTCCTTGTTACTCAGCCTGTGCGCTATTGCACAGTGCGAGTATTATTGCACACCGTGTGCATCAACACGTAAAGGCAATATTTGGGATGTGACGAAGGGGCAGCCTCTTTGTCACATCCAGCGACCGCCTAGGTTGTGCCGGTTGTGCCAGGCTTTTAGAGCGGCATTACCGATTGTCCAAAATGTCATTCGTGGGTAGAATAGTGTCGACGGCAGCCCAAGTTCTGGAAAGCTGGGCAGCGCCGTTGCTTGGATTAAGGGGTCAACGCCTTAGCGGCGGCGACCCCTTTTACGTTGCTTCGAACGTTGCTTGAGTGCCTCGGAAAGCCCGACGAGCGCTGTGAAGAACGAGACCAAAGCGGTCAGAAGTCTCACAAAATCAATCAGATCGGTCATGGGCATCACCTCCCATCAGATGGAGGGCGTTGCCCGGCACATGGAACTGCCGTCAACGATACCGATTCTACCAGAGCTTAGTTATATATACGAATATATGTTCGTATTCCAAGCACACAGACCCCTGTGACAAAGGGGCTGTCCTTTTGTCACATTATTCGATGACGGTGCGGGAGTTTTGCTTGCGCATGGTGGCGAGCATGTGTTTGGGGACGGCATGGGCCATACAGCTGCCGATGGTCGCGCTCGCGGCGGCCTTGGCCGCGTCGCTGCCGTTTTTGGTCGCATAGCTGTGGCGGAAACGCTTGAGCATGGCGATGTCGTTGCCACCGTCGCCGTAAACCGCGACCTCGTCCTCGGCAATACCGTAGTAGCCCGCCAGCCAGGCCACGCTCTCGCCCTTGTTGCACGCCACGTCCGTGATCTCGAACATCACCGGATCGAACGGCGCGTTGACCACACGGTCCGAACGCTCGGCCAAATACGCCTTAAGGTCGCGCTCCAGCTCGGGCGAGGTCACGCGGCAGTTGATCTTGCACACGTCATGACGCAGGATGTCACCGATCGACTGGTCGAAGTACTGTTCCTCGTGGTACCCGCCACGCGCACGCATGCCGCGCATCACGATGCGCTTGATAGGGCTGTCCTTTTTAAAGCCCGCCTGGTGCATCTCGAACGATCCGCTCGAAAACATGCCGTCGGGCGTGGAGCAGTCAAAACAGATATCCGGAAACTCCTTGAGCAGCTCCTCGGTGATCTGTGGGTCGATGGTCCAGGTCTTGAGCACCTCGCCATGGCTGTCGCGCACGATGGATCCGTTGGAGCAGCAGGCATCGAGCGCCAGCCCCGTAAAGCCATGCTCGCCGATTGGCAACGTCGAGCGCCCGGTCGCGGGAACCACATGCAAGCCAGCCTCGGTCAGCTCGCGAATGGCGCGGCGGATGGTCCCATCCGCCTCGTGCAGGGCGTTCAGCAGCGTTCCGTCTAAGTCACTCGCAAACATCTTGATCATGGGCATGCCTCTCCTTCGTCTGCACGATATTGTAGACGAGAACGGGCGCACCCCAAGAGAGGCACGCCCGTCAGGCGAAAGATTGTCCTACACCGCGGCGGGGCCGTGTTCGCCGGTGCGAATGCGGATGACTTCTTCGACCGGCTCGACCCAAATCTTGCCGTCTCCAACGGCGCCGGTGCGGGCGGCGTTGCAGATAATCTCGACAATGCCATCGACATGTTCATCGGCGCAGATGAGGGTGAACTGCACCTTAGGAATCATGTTGACAAGCAACTCGTTGCCGCGCACGTATTCCTTCCAGCCATGCTGCGCGCCGCAGCCCTGCACCTGGTTGATAGTCATGCCACGAACATCGGCAGCAAACAGCGCGTCTTTAAGAACCTCAAGTTTCTCCTGGCGCACGATAGCCGTGATCTTTTTCATAATGAATTCCTCTCAATAATCAACGTATCCCTTTACATGAGACGCGGGTTTCCCAAGTGCCGCAAACTAACCTCAGAAATCAAAAAAGTTCAACTGACTGGTCTTAGCAGGTTTCCCAAGTGCCGCAGATCGGCCTGAAAGAGGAGTGCCGCGTACTTAAGGTACGCAAACGACGATTGAAGGCCGAGGTGCGGTGCTTGGGGAAGCTGCTAATCGAGTCCCGAGAAGGAGGGGTAAGCACTCTCGCCGTGCTGACTCGCATCCAAGCCCAGTGCCTCCTCGGCCTCGTCCACACGCAGGCTGCCGTGGAACAGCGCCTTGACCACCGCGGCGATCACCAAATCGAGCACCAGCACAATAGCGACCGTCACCACAATGCCCAAAATCTGCGAGATGAGCAGCGACACGTCGCCCGTGTAGAGCAGGCCGCCCTTACCGGTCCACGAGAGCTCCGGCACGCAGAATAGGCCCGTGAGCACGCCGCCCAAGATGCCGCCGATACCATGACAACCGAACGCGTCGAGCGCATCGTCGTAGCCGAACTTGGTCTTAAGATGACTGATGGCCAGGTAGCAGACGGGCGAGACGATCAGGCCCATGACCAGCGCCGCCCACGGTTCGACAAAGCCCGCGCCCGGCGTGACCACCACAAGGCCCGCGACCAGACCGGTGCTGGCACCCACCAGCGTGGGACGACCGGTGTGTACACGCTCGACGACAAGCCACGAGACCATGCCCGCCGCGCTGGCCGTCACAGTGTTGAGGATGGCGAGCGCCGCCACGGCGTCGGCCTTAAACTCGCTGCCGCCGTTAAAGCCAAACCAGCCAAACCAAAGCAGGCCGGCGCCCAGCGCCACAAACGGCACGTTATGCGGACGGTAGCTCACCATGCCAAAGCCGCGACGACGGCCGAGCATTAAGCAGAGAATCAGGCCCGTAAGACCGGACGAAATGTGCACCACGTCGCCGCCGGCAAAGTCGAGCGCGCCGATGATGTCGCCGATAAAAGAGCCATCGCCGCCCCAGACCATGTGGGCGAGCGGCGCATAGACCACGAGCAGCCAAATGCCCAGAAAGGCCGTCATGGCACCAAACTTAACTCGGCCGGCCAGGCTGCCCGTGACGATAGCAGCCGTGATCATGGCAAACGCCATCTGGAAGGCGATGTTGATGATCTGAGGGTAGACGGCACCGCCTGCGGCATTGCCCTCGGCCGCCTGCAGCACCTGGTTGAGCACCGGCAGGCACAGCAGCTGGTCAAGGCCTCCAATAAACGGGCTGGAACCGTCGCCGCCGTAGGCCAGCGACCAGCCGGCAACAATCCACAGCACGCCGACCAGGCCAATGGCGCCAAAGCACATGAGCATGGTGTTGATGACATTTTTGCGCCTGGACAGGCCGCCATAGAAAAACGCCAGACCCGGTGTCATTAAAAACACGAGCATGGTGCAGATGAGCATAAACGTTGTCGATCCCGTATCGTACATTCGTCCCCCTTGGTCGCATGAACGTTGTCGGCGCTCATGATGCGGCCGAGGGGCAACTGGTGTAGACCAGATACGGCGTTGTTAAACGCTGCGTTGTCGAATGGAAACGGTGCCGCAATCTTGGAAACGGCGCGGCAACGGACGCGAAACGAACGGGAAACGTGAGAGCTTGGGCGTGAGTCGCGCCGCCTCATCCCCTAGCGTCGGAACAGGTCGCGAGCGCGGTCGCGGAGGTCGGTGGCTCGGATGACGCCTTCGTAGCGGTTGATGCGCAAGCGCGGGAAGGCATTGAAAAAGCGCAGGTCACGACGGCTGAGCGACACGCTCGGCACCGGACGGCTCGCACGTTTGCCGGCACGGAGACGAGTGAGCGACGGACGCGGCATGCTCGGTGCGGCATCGGCAACGCGGCGGGCGGCAAGCGCCAGGCCACGGGCACCGTCCGCGATAAACGTCGGCACCGACGCCTTCTCGCGCAGGGCATCGAGCGCGGCATCGCCCAGCTCTGCCAGCCACGCGTTGACGGCACGGCTGCGGATATGCGTCTGCGCCACCGAGTCAATTGCCGAATCGGGAATGCGCTCGAGCATGGAATCCGAGGCGTCGGCGAGCGATTCGTTGATGCGGTCGGCAAGGTCGGCGCGCACGCGCTCAAGCTGGTCGGACAGACGGCGCCAGCTCGCCAGCGAGCACAACGCGTCCACGGCCATCGCAACGGCAACGGCAAAGGCCGCCAGTCGCACGATCAGCACCGGCAGATGCCCAAGCAACCCCAGCAGCGCTGGCTCAACCAAGCGACAAATGCACAGCGCACCCAGGCCAAACGCGCAGGCCCAGTACAGACAGATGCGTCCATGCAAATTAAACGGCAGGTGCGAGTAATCCCAAAAGCGCGCGCCTGTTGTTTTTTCCAACAACACGCCTACGCTGTACTCAATCAAGCTGCATACGAGCGCCGCGGCAACAAACTGGCTCGAGGCATCCGGAATCCCGCGCAGCAAAAGCCAGCAGGCTATGCCGCCCACACCATAGATAGGGCAACACGGCCCTAGCAAAAAGCCGCTGTTGGCAAAGCGTCCGTGGTTGAGCATGGCGCAGACTGTCGACTCCCATACCCAGCCGCAAAAACCGTAGAAGGCAAACGAGAGTACCAGCGCCGAGAGCGGACAGGCGGCAAGCGTCGCGCCGTCAAATGCCATGTCGATCGCGGTTCCCACCGTCTACCCACTCCTCTTTTCGTTCGATTCTTTGCTCGAGCCGTCACTCGAGCCCTCGTTCAAATCGTTCGCGCCGCCTTTGCGCGGCAGACGGCCGGCAATCGTCTCGCGCAGCGCGCACCATTTATCCGCCAGGCACACAATCCATGCCTCACGACACGTCGGCGGCACCGGTACCAGCGGAAACATATGGCGCGCGATGATATTCCGCTCGCGCGACGTCAGCTCAAAATCTTCCTCCGCACGCGCCAGGGCAAAAAACGGATGCCGAAATCCGTGCAGTCGATGGCTCGGGTCGGGGTCATGCCAATCGTAGAGAAAGTAATCGTGCAGCAGGGCCCCGCGCAGCAGCGAGGCGCGGTCGATCGAAATGCCAGCACGGCCCAAGCGCTCGGCAAAGGACAGGCTCGCGCGCGCTACCGAAGTCACATGCGCATACACCGTCACATCGCCGTGCTGGATAAACTCGCGCGTCAGGTCCAGACGGCCCGCCTGCGCCAGTTGACGGGCAGCATGGTCTACTTCGCGTGCGATTTTCTCGGCACGAACGACATCGGACATGCTGCCTCCTTCCAGCGGCTCACGGCGGCAAGCCACGGCCTGTGCACAATCGATAAAAACATCATGGAACATATCAGTATGGCATCGGACAAAACGTTTTGCCCCACCAGTTGGCGAATTACCGCGCCGCCGTCACATATCAAACGCCAAAATGTGCGAGACTGTCTTGTGCAATTGTGTCGGCCGAGGGAGCGCCGGCGCACGATTCGCATGGAGTAACCCACAACGATGCTGCTTACGCAAACGACAACGCCCGAGGACGTCAAGGCTCTCGATCGCGCCGAGCTTCCGCTGCTCTGCGGCGAGATCCGCCACGCCATCCTCGAAAGCTCCGCCGCCGTCGGCGGGCACGTTGCCCCCAACCTGGGCGTCGTTGAGCTTACGGTCGCGCTCCATCGCGTGTTTAACTCCCCCACCGACAAAATTGTCTTTGACGTATCGCACCAGACCTACGCCCACAAGGCGCTGACCGGGCGCGCGTACACCTATATCGATCCGGAGCGTTATGGTGAGGCTTCTGGCTTTGCCAATCCCGACGAGTCCGAACACGACCTGTTCGCCATGGGCCACACCTCCACATCGGTGAGCCTGGGCTGCGGCTTGGCACACGCCCGTGATCTGGCGGGCGACAGCTACAACGTCATTACCATCATTGGCGACGGTTCGCTTTCGGGCGGTCTGGCGTTTGAGGGCTTCAACAACACCGCCGATCTCGACAGCAACCTGATCATCATCGTCAATGACAACGACCAGTCCATCGCCGAAAACCACGGTGGCCTGTATCGCAATCTGGCCGAGCTGCGCGCCAGCAACGGCACCTGCGAGCGCAACGTTTTCCGCGCGATGGGACTCGACTACCGCTATCTGGACGCCGGCAACGATGTGTTGGCCCTGGTCGACGCGCTGCAGGAGCTGCGCGATATCGATCATCCCATCGTGCTGCACGTCTCCACCGCAAAGGGCAAGGGCTTTGAGCCAGCCCAGAGCGACCCCGAGCGCTGGCATCATGTGGGTCCGTTTGACATGGCGACTGGGCGCAAGCTCTGCCCGGGTCATCCGAGCGAGCCTGCGCCGCGCACCTATGCCGACATTACGGGCGAGGCGCTCAGCGCCGCCATCGAGCGCGATCCGCAGATCGTGGGCATCACGGCCGCCACGCCCTACATCATGGGCTTTACACCCGAGCTTCGCGCCGCGGCAGGCAAGCAGTTTGTTGACGTGGGCATTGCCGAGGAGCACGCCGTGACCTTTGCCACCGCGCTTGCGCGCTCGGGCGCCAAGCCAGTCTTTGGTGTGTACGGCACGTTTTTGCAGCGCGCCTACGACGAGCTGTGGCACGACCTGTGCCTCAACGATGCCCCGGCGACGATCCTAGTGTTTGGCGCATCAATCTTTGGCACTACGTCCGAGACGCACCTTTCGTTCTTTGATATTTCCATGCTGGGCGGTCTTCCCAACATGCACTACTTGGCACCGGCCTGCATGGAGGAATATCTGTCCATGCTGAGCTGGTCGCTCGACCACCACGAGCATCCCGTGGCGATCCGCGTACCGGGCATTGGCCTGGTGGGCCGTCCCGACCTTGCGCCCGCCGAAGGCACCGACTACAGCGCCGTTCGCTACAACGTGGTGCGCCAGGGTCGTGACGTAGCAGTGCTCGCGCTCGGCGATTTCTTTGAGCTGGGCGAGCGCGTGGCAAACCGTCTGACTGCCGAGTACGGTATCGAGGCCACGCTCGTCAACCCGCGCTATGCAACCGAGCTTGACCGTGAGTTCCTCGACAGCCTTGCCGCCGAGCATCGCGTTGTCGTCACCCTCGAGGACGGCATCTTAGACGGCGGCTGGGGCGAGCGCGTGGCATGTTATCTGGCATGCACGCCGTTGCGCACGCGCACCTTCGGCATTGCCAAGGGTTTCCCCGACCGCTACGACCCCAACGAGCTGCTCGCCCAGAACGGCATGACGGTCGAGAACATGGCTGCCGAAGCCGTAAGGCTGCTGAACGAGTAAGAAAACCTCCGCAAGGGAAGCACCCCTGCGGAGGTTTTTATTTTCCCAACTCAATTGTCTCGATCTGTAACACCTAGCGGACGAATCCGCGTCTAGCTGTTACAGATCGAGACAGACCGTCTTTGCCCCTGATCTTTGTCTCAATCTGTAACAGATAGAGACCTTTTGCCCGTCTAGATGTTACAGATTGAGACAAAGCAGCGAGACAGGCCACCACATCTGCAAGAACCACCACAAAGGTGCCCGTCCCCTTTGTGGCATGGTCGGCGCGAAAAACGAATAACCGTTCATACGCGATCTCCTTACTTATATATGTGTCGCGTTGCCGCCATTATAGCGACCGCCGCGAGCGACCACGCCGTCCGCGAAACGCCGTCTCAGCAGTAATAACCGACGTTTTCCCAGATAAAACCTACCAAAATAGACCTGTCCCTTTTTGGTAGGTAGAATAACCTATAAGACAAGTATGTTTCTGAGTTATTTCGTGTTGACCCATTTGAGCGGGATGGGGTATAACTCTACTCAACCGCTAGGATTTTTTGAGAAAGGTGTTCTCCTATGAGCAAGAACCTCTCCCAGCAGGTCGTTCTCGACCGCCGCGGCTTTGTCGCCGCCACCTTCGCAACCGTCGCCGGCCTTGGTCTTGCCGGCTGCTCCGACACCAGCGCCGAGGCCGACAAGGGTTCCGCCGCTGGCTCTTCCAAGAGCTCCGACGATACCGAGGCTTCCACCACGCTCGATGCCAAGGCTTTCGACAAGCTCGTCGACAACGGCCCCAAGGCCGATGACGACGCCATCGCCGCCAGCACCTGGGCCACGGCCGTCAAGGACGCCGGTGTCTTTAAGATCGGTGGCGTTCAGACCTCCACGCTCTTCTCCCTCCTCAACGAGAAGGACGGTCAGACCCGCGGCTTCGACGCCGGCATCGCACAGCTCCTGTCCAACTACATTCTGGGCGAGAACAAGGTCGAGATCACCCAGGTGACCTCGGACACGCGCGAGTCCGTCCTGCAGAACAGCCAGGTCGACGCCGTCTTTGCCACCTACACCATTACCGATGAGCGCAAGAAGCTCGTCTCCTTTGCCGGTCCCTACTACTACACCCAGCAGGCTATCCTGGTGCTCGCCGATAACGACGACATCAAGAGCGTCGACGACCTGGCCGACAAGAACGTCGCCGTCCAGTCCGGCTCCAACGGCCCCGCCATCCTGGAGGAGTTCGCTCCCAAGGCCAGCCAACAGGAGTTCAAGACCGACGAGGAGGCCCGCCAGGCACTCCAGCAGGGCCGCGTTGACGCCTACGTCATCGATAACAACATGCAGCAGAGCGCCCTGGTCCGCGAGCCCGGTAAGTACAAGATCGCCGGCAAGCCCTTCGGCAGCAAGGAGCCCTATGGTATCGGCCTGCCGCTCGATTCCGACGGCGTCGCCTTTGTCAACGACTTCCTTAAGAAGATCGAGGACGACGGCACCTGGACCGAGCTGTGGCAGATCTGCATCGGTGACCGTACGGGCGACACCAATGTTCCCGAGCTGCCCGAGATCGGCGCCTAGGCAGCGAGCCTGGTAACGACCGCAACGAAACCATACGGAAACGCATGATGCGCTTTATTGCGGTAAACTGTTTCCTCACTGAGTTGTCGGGGCTTCCGTACACACGGGAGCCCCTTTCCTTACCGGCGGGAGGTCCGCATGAGTCTCTCCGAGCTCTGGTCGCTCTATGGCCAGAACTATATCGACGCACTGCTAGCAACCTGGGGCATGACGCTTGAGTCGTTTGCCATCGCCATGGTGCTGGCCGTCGCCGTCACCGTGATGCGCGTGTCGCCGCTCAAGCCGCTGCGCGTCTTTGGCGACCTGTATGTTCAGGTCTTCCGTAACATCCCCGGCATCGCGCTACTCATCATCGTCGTCTATGCGCTGCCGCCGCTCAAAGTCGTCCTGCCCTACCGCACCTGCGTTATCGTCGCCACGGTCCTTTTGGGCTCGGCCTTTGGCTCCGAGAACTTTATGAGCGGCATCAACACCGTCGGCGTCGGCCAGGTGGAAGCCGCCCGCTCGCTCGGCATGAGCTTCAGCCGCATCCTCGCCAAGATCGTGATTCCGCAGGCGCTGCGCTCGAGCGTATTGCCCATGACCAACCTCTTTATCGCCGTCATGCTCACCACCGCGCTCGGCAGCCAGGTGCCGCTTAAACCGCAGGAGCTCACCGGCGTGGTGAGCTACATCAACACGCGCTCGCTCGGCGGCGTCGCCGCGTTCTTTATCTCGGCGCTCGGCTACCTGGGCACGGCCTTTGTGGTGAGCCACATTGGCAACTACATCGATAAGAAGGTGAGGATCCTCCGATGAGCAAACATTCCTCCCCTGCACTTACCATGCGCGATGCGCTCTACGAGGCTCCCGGCCCCAAGATGCGCGCCAAGATTCGCATCGGCACCGCCATCTCGCTTGTCGCCGTCGCCGCGCTCGTCGTCCTCGTGCTGCAGCGCTTTTATGTGACCGGCCAGCTTTCGGTCCACTATTGGTATTTCTTTACGCACCTCACCACCTGGAAGTTCCTGCTTGCCGGCTTTGAGGGCACCGTTAAAGTCGCACTCACCGCCGGCGCCATCGCGCTGGTGCTGGGCTTAGCCCTTATGCTCGGCCGCACCAGCGACATTAAGCCGCTGCAGCTGGTCTGCCGCGTGCTCACCGATTTCTTCCGCGGCGTGCCGAGCCTGCTGTTTATCTACTTCTTCTTTTTGGTGCTGCCCCAGTACAAGATCGCGCTACCGTCGTTTTGGATGCTCACGCTGCCTGTCGCGCTCGCTGCGGCCGGCGTGCTGGCCGAGATCTTCCGCGCCGGCGTCAACGCCGTGCCGCGCGGTCAGGTCGAGGCAGCCCAGGCACTCGGTCTCTCCAAAGCTAAAATCACCTTTAAAATCGTGTTGCCGCAGGCTATTCGGTTTATCATTCCGTCCTTGATTTCGCAGCTTGTGGTCGTAGTCAAAGACACCACCGTTGCCTACGTGGTGAGCTACCCCGACCTCATGCAAAACGCCCGCGTGCTCATTACCAACTACGACGCCCTCGTGTCGGTCTACCTAGTTATCGCGGTCATCTACATCCTCATCAACGTCGCGATCAACAAGGCCGCTGTCTATGTTTCGCACAAGACCGGCGCGACCATCATCCGCTAACGCTTTACCATTTCGAGTCATAAGGAGCCGAGCACCATGGCACAGAGCACCTCTTCCACCGGCAATCAGCCGCTGATCGAGCTCAGACACGTCGATAAGCACTATGGCGATCTGCACGTCCTCAACGACATCAATCTCTCGGTCGACCGCGGCGAGGTCGTCGTTGTGATTGGACCCTCGGGCTCGGGCAAGTCGACCATGTGCCGCACCATCAACCGTCTGGAAACCATCGACTCGGGCGAGATCCTCATCGAGGGCGAGCCCCTGCCGCAGGAAGGCAAGGACCTTGCCCGCATGCGTGCCGAACTGGGCATGGTGTTTCAGCAGTTCAACCTGTTCGCACATATGACCGTACTGCAGAACGTCATGCTGGGGCCGGTCGATGTGCTGGGCGTGTCCAAGGAGGAAGCTCGTGAGCGCGCCATGGACCTGCTGAGCCGCGTGGGCGTGGCCGAACAGGCCGATAAGGTGCCCGCACAGCTCTCGGGCGGCCAGCAGCAGCGCGTGGCCATCGCCCGTTCACTCGCCATGCAGCCCAAGGCCATGCTTTTTGACGAGCCCACGAGTGCCCTTGACCCCGAGATGATCAACGAGGTGCTCGAGGTCATGGTACGCTTGGCGCAACAGGGCATGACGATGATCGTCATTACGCACGAGATGAACTTCGCCCGCCGCGTGGCCGACCGCGTCGTGTTTATGGCCGACGGCCAGATCGTGGAAACCGGCACGCCCGACGAGTTCTTCGACCACCCCCAGACCAAGCGCGCCCAGGACTTCCTCAACTCCATCAAAGGTCACTAGCCAGCCACCCCGTGGGACCAATCCATCGGAAGCGTTGTCCCACGTCTCTCATGCGCCCTGTCACCTTCAGATTCGAAAGCAACACCTATGATCGGAACCCGCACCTCATCGTCCTACACCCCGCACGTCGACGTCGCCCCCGCCGACCGCCCACTCATCCTCGTCGCACCGCGCTGGGAAGAGGCAGAGCCGTTTTTAACCGAGATGCTCTCCCCCAACGAGGAAATCGCAAGCGTCTTTGTCGATGCCATCCTTGCCGCCGGCGGCCTGCCGCTGCAGATGTCCATCACCGAGGACATTGAGGTTATCCGTCATTACGTCGATATCGCCGACGGCATCGCTATTCCCGGCGGCCCGGACGTCAACCCCAAGCGCTGGGGCGATGATCGACCCTACGACCCCACGCTGTGCTGCGAGATTCGCGACCGTTTTGAGTTTAAGCTGGTTAACGAGGTGCTCCGCGCCAAGAAGCCGCTCTTTACCACCTGCCGCGGCACGCAGCTGCTCAATGTCGCCACCGGCGGCACCCTGTGCATGGACGTGCCGAGCCTGGGTGCGCGCGAGGGTCGCACGCAGTGGCGTCACACCCACGTGCT
The DNA here is from genome assembly GCA_036426035.1 of Collinsella sp. Taxonomy (GTDB): domain Bacteria; phylum Actinomycetota; class Coriobacteriia; order Coriobacteriales; family Coriobacteriaceae; genus Collinsella. Next base: position 20,015 of record JAXJPE010000110.1, on the reverse strand, counting down.
CAACGATCCCGTGCACCCCGTCGAGGTCGTGCCGGGCTCGCTGCTGGAACGCGCGGTTGGCGGGCACAGGCTAATCCAGACCAACTCCGCACACCACTGCTGCGTCGACCGTCTGGGTAAAAGCACGCGCTTGGTCGCCAAGGCAACCGACGGCGTTCCCGAGTGCATCGAAGTCGAAGGCCAGCCGTTCTGTCTGGGCGTGCAATGGCACCCTGAGTACACGTGGAAGACGCTCGAGACCGACTTTAACCTGTGGAAGTCGTTTGTCGAGGCAGCGACCAAGGTTAAGCAGGCCCGCTAGCTTACGAACCACACCGGCTAAAACCATCCATGCCAGGGGGGGGCGGACACCAACTACGGTGCCCGCCCCCTGTATTTGATATGCTAGGTCCACTAACCCGTCAGGCAATTTCAATCACCTCATCGCATGCCGAAATAAGCACAGGGTCGTGCGTAGCGATGACCGTGATATGTCGCCCCTTTCTTTCCTTAAGGATTTCGATAAACGCCTGCTTGCTCTGACTGTCAAGTGCAGATGTCGGCTCATCAAACATCATCACGTCCGGGTTTTTCAGCAGCTGGCGAATTATCGCTATTTTTTGTTTCTCCCCCCCTGAAATGTTGTTCTGCTTATCGTCCAGCTCGACATCAAGTCCACCACTTGAATCGACCATCTTTTTAAGCCCCATTCTCTCAATGAGGCTCTCAAGGTCACGCTCTTCAGTGCTTCTGCAGCAAAGAGTTAAATTGTCCCGTATCGACCCCTCGGTCAGGGGCGGCTCCTGCTCAGTAATCCCGATATTGCGCTTCCGCAGCGCATAACGGTCCAGAGAGCTCAGGGGCTTGTCGTTAATCCAAATATCACCCTTGCAGTTTTCTGGATCGCAACCGCTTATCACATCCAACAGCGTGCTCTTACCGGAACCGTTCGGCCCAACGATTCCGTATACCTTTCCTTTTTCCAAAGAAGCTCGAATGTCTCTGAACGCGGTTTTTTCAGACCCAGGATAGCTATACGCCAGCTCGGAACAGCTCACCTCGTAAACATCGGCGAGGATAATGGCCCCATTTGAGTCCTCTGGCATGTCCAGCAAGCGCCGCAAACGCTCGTAGGATACTTTTGACGTTTGATAGTCCTTGCCCAGCGCAAGGAAGAATTCAATAGCCGAAGAATAATAGGAGTAATAGCTTAGCGCCGTCATAAGATAGCCGGGCAGCAAATTGCCGTCGAGAACTTCCTTTGCGCCCAGGATCAAGATTCCACCCTGTGCCAAAGATGTGACGACAGTGTTGGCAAACGTAAAGGTCGCATTAATTTGCTGGTTCTGATAAACGCAACGATATAGCTCTGCAAAAGAGTGCTCAAGCCTTTGCTTGAAAACCTCGAATAGAACATGTCTGCGGATAAATTGTGCGTTGCTAAGCTGCTTCTCCAGATCGGAAAAGAATCGAGCCTCCTGCTCTTGAGCCTCGAAACTTCTTGCGAACAAACACTTTTTGAAAAGCGAATAGACCGCGCCACCTATTATGCCAAGAGCCATACACAGCATTGCCAGGTGACCGTTTATGGTCGCCAGGACAACAAACACCACAAGCAACGTCACTATATTGCTCACGCTTTGGACACTTGCGTTTATAACAAATATCACCAAATCGTTAGCGTCATGATTAATCTGTTGGTTGTAATATGAGGCATCAAAATTAGAAAAGAAGGCCCGTGGTAGCCTTTGAACGTGACTTATCACCTCTTCATTCAATGCAAATCCCACATGTGTTTGCAGATCGACATAGACCAGCTCACTGACGCAATTCAAACCGGCTCGCACAATACCCAGCGCTGCTATCTCAGCGCCGATGGCGATTGCGCTTTCCCCATCTCGCGCGACACCGACAAAGTTGTTGACCAGTTGTCCCGTCAGAAAAGGAATTGCGAGACCAACCATAAGCGAGAGCAGGCACATTAGAAGATAGGTTATATACTTTGGATTCTTGATTATTGTTCTTGCGCAGAGATTAAACATGAGCTGAATCCAGTTCCGAAAGCAATCGCTGAGCCTTCTCGGTCAAAATCATTCGTTGGCGCACCTGATACCTTTGAGATACGCACTGTTTTGACCCTCCATGAAGAGCGTGATTAGGGCAACCTCCCATACATGAGGGATAGGCAAAACACTCTTCACACTCATGATCGCTCGGCTCATAGTTTAGCCATTGGACCAGCTGAGCATTCATCCTCGGCCCTTCGGCAAGCGTACCGACGCAGCGTTCACGCATCCCGATTTCGTCCCAACATTTATAAAGATAGCCCTCCGGATCCACTACAAACGACCCTGCACAAACGGCGCCACAAATAGCCGGATTAAAGCGCACCGTCAGGTCAACGTAGAACCCCCTATCAACTGCATGACTATAAAAGTCCAGCTCTTCCCGAGAAAACGCCTCCATCGAAAAACAACTACTGTCACTTGGGCACGTATCGTTAATATTGTCGACAGGCGCCAGATAGAATCCAACCTTGTTTTTAAGGCCCTTTTTCCTCGAGTGCATCCAGCAAATCGCCAGCACCGGCAATGTTATGGGCATCGACATTGCACCTGATAGAAATATCCAACAGATGCGTGACTTTAGAAACGTTGTCTAGAATCGCATCGTACGTCGGCTGTCCGTTCCGCAAGAACCGTCGAGAATCGTGGTCCTTTCGAGACCCGTCCAAGGTTATTTGAGCCATCTTGACGTCACAAGCCGCGAGAGTCTCGGCCACTTCTGGCGTCAGAAGATATCCATTTGTAACGATGGATGCCGAATAGGAGCACTCTGGATTAAGGATCGCCTTTATACGCTCCGTAAGCCGCTGAATTTTATCGACTTGCAGCAACGGCTCTCCACCATACCAACCGATCTCAAGCTCGCTCAGCCCCCGTGAACGCTCCTTCACGAATGAGACAAGCCGGTCTTCAACCTCCGGAGTCATTGTCGTTTTGCGTTGTCCTTTTTCATAACAGTATGGGCAACAGAAGTTGCACTCCAATGTCGGGGCTATCGTCATGCCTAGAGAGCGATTGGAAAATCGAAGAAGACGGCCTATCGCCTTCATTTCCTCTTTTTCGTCACGATCATCTTCTAACAGCATTCCTCCTTGAAGCAACGCTTCGCGCAATTCATCTGGCTCCCATTCGGTTCCCGATACCATGCGGCACATACTTTCTGCATGTTGTTTATCCAACGAAAGGATCGCACCGGTCTTCGCATTCATCACCAGCGTTCTTTCGCCGTGGTTTTCAATCAAGTTGTATTGAGACGGCCTCATATGATTATCCCTCACAAACAATCAAAGAAATCTCGACCGCAATTGGTCGACGGTAAAGCAAATGGCAAGAACGCTTGTTACGTTAATCAGGCAGTCAATTAAAATCGAGGTGCATTGACTATCCTCCAACGGGGTCACGCCGCAAATCCACATGAGCATCGAGGACGGAAACGGAAGCATGGAATTGGCTCCGACCTGTATGTAGATCGTTACGACGTTGACAAGCAGCAGCATGCCAATAGGACCGAAGCCGGACCCAAAATAGGAAACAACGATCACGCAAGAGACCACATATGCAAGGCAGACGGCACTCGCCAGAAGAAGTCGATCGCAAAACATATTCAGGTTGAAACACTGTTGAGCATCCAAAACGATTGCACAGTTAAGACAGTACAAAACGACACTTGACAGGACAAACGCGCCCAATAGGGCGAAAGAAGACAGCACCGTTCGCGCAACGGTAACGCACGCCCGCTTCCCTCCCCGAGCCTCCGACAGCCCCCACGGTTCCTCGACAAAGCCCGAACTAACAAAGCGCGGCACAATACAAGCCGCGATGAACGGAAAGAACAATGCATGAGCCAACGGGGCCACGTTGAACAGCAAGCCGCGAAAAACCTCTGCATTACCAAATAGAAGGGCGTCCTCTGCCGACAGTTTAAGCGTCGGGTCTGGGAAAAAGCCCAAGAAACTGCCCTCGCGGAGGCTACAGAACCACATCGGGAAAGAATTAAGCTGCAATATCACCATACACGCATAAATTGCCAGGATTAAGACGTACGTCCATTTGCTCACATGCTTCAATTCTGAATGGAGGAACCTTTTAATCTGACGAGCCATTGAGCACACCTCCGACACGACAGGTCACGAGAGCGTAAATCAATACCGATAGACAGCTGGCTGCCACGCCATAGCCCAGAAGCGCCAGGTGCCCCATATCGCTATACCCAAGGGCACATCCGACCCCTAGGTACGGCCCAGGAAGGAAGAAGATCCATCGCAAGGATGGTATAGGTGCCTGAAGGAAGGTTCCGTAGAGCGTCAAGCTCATGACAAATCCAATTATTATTACAGCCCCGCTCAATACAGCGCTGCCTGTAATCCGATAGATGGTCATCGTCTCCAACGCAACCGATATCACCAATACGGCGTTGATTATCATCGCAGGAAAAAATGCAGCCAGCATGCCGTGCGTGTAGTTTTGCTCCCCACGCATTATGGCTATTGCAAACAAAAGAAGGCAAAGTGCGCTATATGCTGCACCGACTATTAAAGCAGACGAAAGCACATGTGCCAGAGCCCCATTAAAGCGGGCGAGACCTCTTGCTGAAGAAATTCGGTATCCCTCTTTATAGCCATGCTCCTGTAAAAGCACCAAACAAACGATGAGTGGAACGAACAGGGATGTACCGGCAAAAGCGCTGCGCGCAAGGGACTCATCAGGCGCAGAAGGATCGATTGCATTCCAGAGGAAACCAATATCCTCCCCACAAACGCCATAGCCAAAGCCTAGCAACGTTGCTCCGTTATTTAAAAAAACACCGAAGAGAAGACCGCACGCCAACATAAGCGTAAGACCAAACTGCGCCGGAAACATCCTGTGTAGACGCATCATATCTGCCTTTATGGGATGGATCGCCCGCTTCATAGCGAGACCGCGTTCATCAAGCGCCTGTAATATTCTTTTAGGGACGACGCCTCATCCCTTATGACATCCATCGATTCCTTTTTCAGCAGTTCACCGTCATGAATAAACACGCAACTTGTTGCAACCGATGCCAACTCATCCAAATCATGGCTAGAGATGAGCATGGTCTTACCCTGTTCTCGATTCAATCGGCCGATAAGGGCCCATATACTCTCGATGCCCAGCGGGTCCAACCCATTTGCCGGCTCATCGAAAATTAGTACGTCGGTGTCGCCCAACAAAGCCGTAGCTATATCCAGTCGCCGTTTCATTCCCAGAGAAAAACTGCTCACGCTCTTTTTCTCATCGACGTCCAGCCCGACTAGGCCCAAGACGCGAGGAACCTCACGTGTCTCATCGAGCCCCCATTCCGCACATCGGATCCGAAGATTCTCCACCGCACTGAGGGATTGGTATGCTCCGCTGGAATCTGGCACATAGCCGACACGCGTCCGCATCAGGCTCAGCTCTTTTTTCGACTTGCCTCCAAAGAGCTCCACGCTCCCCGACGATGGCTCACAGAGGCCCAGCACTATTTTAATAAGCGTGCTTTTGCCCGCCCCGTTTGCACCAACAAGGGCGCAAAGTTCAGACTGATTCACCTCGAAGGAAACGTCATGCAACACACGCCGTTTTCCATAGCGCTTTGACACCTTTGATAGCTTTATCGCTGATGCGCTCATTGGCCTCCTATTCTGCTTGATAACAAAACCGCTGCTGCCAGACTGTCGCCTGGCAGCAGCCGCAACTGCTAGAAATTAACAACACACAAGTTTTTGCTGCAGTTATTGACGCAGACGCGTGCTCCACAGAATGCCTTGCAGTAACCGTTGCACCCACCACCGGGGTCCACATAACTCGGCTTTACAATCCAGCTCATATCGTTCCTCCTTTCTTTTATCGTTCGTTCTTGATGTTATTGTTTGCCGATAACTTATATTTGTCAAGATAATTAATAAACAAAGAACCCGTGTTAGACACGGGTTCCGTTACACTGATATTTCGTTATAGTTGTTCTTTTTATGCTACTCGTCGCTCAAATCTACAGCGAAGACCGATGTCGGAAGCGACACCTCATTGCCTCTGCCATCCCGCATCTGCCTCACGGCATTCTTCGCGCGCTCGACAATAAGTTCCTCGAGCTCCTTCTCGCTCACGCGCTGAATAATATCTCCCGGTTGACAATCAAGCTCATCACAGATTTCAAGAAGCGTCTTAAGACGAATAGCTTTAATTTTTCCGTTTCTTAGCTTAGAAATATTAGCCGGAGTATGCCCCGTGGCACGAATCAGATCAGAGCTGGTCTTTCCGGTCTTAAGCAGCTGCGTCTCAAGCTCGATGATGAGATAGCTCATGTTTCCTCCTACACAAGCTCGTCAGACTGCTCCTGGAGCAGCGAGGCATAGCTCCAGATCACCGAGACAAACAAACAGACGGCCGCGCCGATAAGCGACCCCGCGTCAAAGGCAACGCCCTGGCAAATCGCGATAACGAAGGAATGAGGCACGACGCAAAGCTCCAGCCCACCAATGGTAAGATTGACCGATCCATAGGCACCAACAAGCGAAACCGCGGCGTTAACAGCAAAGGCAAGCGCGAGAACACGGATAAGCCGCACATGCGCCCTGGTAAAGGGCGATACGCCCCGCGAAATGTCACGGCTGATTCCGCACAAAACGACAAGCGAAATACCCATGACAAGCGCCATGCACAGTCCGCTTGGGATAACGATGCACCCGCCATTGAGAAGCGTCACAACACCGAAAGAATCGACAGAAGCAGCGTTTGCAACCGCATACCAGATCACGTAAACAACCAACGCGGCGAAAGCGACGAGCATTCCCGCAAAAACGACCGCCATGCAAAAGCCAAGCTTCCTTACAGTCTCGCCCGCCTTGGCCATACGCTGAACGCTGTTGGACATATACTCACCCTCATCGAATCTATCGTTATCGGAATAGTTTATCGAACAACGATATGGATTGCATGTACAAAGCCCAGCCGGTACGCATAGGTTATTTACTAATCCGAAGGGTGAGAGTGGATTTTTGGACACGTATCGAACGAGAGTGGATAATCTCCCACTTTGAGGCCGGGGACTGCGGACAAAAAGTTGGACCGTCAAGGTCCGGTTTGGAGTCCGCATGACATACAGTAGAGCCGTAGTAGAGAGGGCCGGGGAGCTCCGCCGCTCCGGGCTCTCGTGCAGGGAGATAGCCCGGGAGCTCGACGGGCCGAGCAAGAGCGCCGTCGCGCGCTGGACGAGGTCCGTGGCCGCGGGCGGAACCGTCGGGAGGGCGGTCGCGAAGATGGAGCTGCCGAAGGTCGTCGGGGACGGTCCGGTGTACCCCGACATCGACCCGGACGACAAGGACGCCCTGATAGAGCGCCTCGTCCTGGAGAACGCCGTCCTCAGGGCGGTGAACGACGTTTTAAAAGCCGCGAGCCTCGACGGGATGTCGAACAGGGAGAAGACCCTGGTGATAGACCGCCTGAGGCCTGCGGGGAAGTGGTCCTTGAGAGAACTCACCGCTTTCTTGAGGATATCGAGGAGCTCCTATGACTACCAGCGGCGCGCGATCGCCAGGCCGGACCGCCTGGCGCCGCTGAGGGCCCTCGTGCGGCGCGTGTTCCTGGAGGACGGCGACGGCGCGCGCGGCTACCGCTTCGTGGTGCGCAGGCTCCGCGAGCGCGGCGCGACTTCCGCTCGGCCCTGCCGAACTTCCTGTGGCTCACCGACATCACCGAGTTCAGGCTGCCCTCCGGCAGGAAGGTCTACCTGTCGGCCATCAGGGACTGCTTCGACTCCTCGGTCGTGGCGTGGAGGGCCGGCGAGAGCCCGGACGCCGCGCTCGCCAACTCGACGCTCGAGGACGCCTGCGCGCTGCTCGCGCCCGGCGAGGGCCCCGTCATCCACTCCGACCGCGGCGGGCACTACCGCTGGCCCGGCTGGATCTCGATCTGCGAGGGGCACGGCCTCACCAGGAGCATGTCGGCCAAGGGCTGCAGCCCGGACAACGCGGCGATGGAGGGCTTCTTCGGCCTGCTCAAGAGGGAGTTCTGGCACGGCAGGGACTGGGCGGGCTGGGCCCCCGCCCGCTTCATCGAGGAGCTCGGTGGCTGGATCGGCCGCTACAATACGGAGAGGCGCAGCGATGCGCTCGGCGGCCGCACGCCGGCCGAGTTCCGCGCCGCGCTGGGAAGGGCCGCGTGACGGTCCAGGAAATCGTCCGCAGTTCCCCGTCACCGGGCCTAAAACGGGAAATTATCCACTCTCATAGTCATCAAGGCTCACAGCCTCTTACTCGGCCACCTCGCGCAGGGCCGACATCGTAGCTGCATATTGCTGCTGCAGCGCATGCATTCCCTCGCGAGCGCCGTCAACGGAGCCGGCACCGCGCAGCGCTTCGGTCACCACGACCGCCGGCTCGTACAGATTATCGAATCCCAGGTTCTGGCTCACGCCCTTGAGCGTGTGCGCTGCCATAAACGCACCTTCGGCGTCTCCTGCCGCCATGGCGGCCTCCAGCTTGTCCATGCTCTCGTCATCCAAAAACTTGAGGGCAAAGCGGGCAAGCATTTCCTCGCCCATCAGCCGAGCGCACGCGTCATCATAATTAGCGCCGATCTTCTCATACGCCTCACGCATGGAAATCATGGATTAAAACTCCTTTGGTCAAACTAAATCGTGGGAAACGCGACGACGTCAGCGGGGCGTGCCAACGTCTCGGCAATTTGGTCTTGCACCTCGAGCAGACAATCGAGCAGCAGCGGGTTAAAGGTGCCGCACTTACCGTCCAGGATCATCTGAATTGCCTCCTTGTGCGGGATAGCGTCCTTGTACACGCGCACGCTCGTCAGAGCATCGTACACGTCGGCCACCGAAACCACCTGTGCGGCAATGGGAATTTCGTCGCCCTTAAGGCCATCGGGATAACCCTTGCCGTCCCAGCGCTCGTGATGCCAACGCGCAATCTGGTACGCATATTCCATAAGCGCATTGCCGGCGTGATGGCTACCCAGCTCAAGCAGCATGTCGGCGCCGATTGTGGTATGCGTCTTCATAATCTCGAACTCCTCGGGCGTAAGGCGCCCGGGTTTGTTGAGAATCGCATCGTCAATCGACATCTTGCCGATATCGTGCAGCGCCGAAGCCAGGGCAATCGTGGAGCGCTCCTCATTGTCAAGGGAAATGGTGTCGCTACGCTGGACCAGACAGCCAAGCAGCAGCTCGGTCAGCTTTTCGATGTTCGTAACGTGCCTGCCGCTCTCGCCGTTGCGAAGCTCCATGACGCCAGCCATGATGTCGATGAGCATGCGACTGTTCTTGACACGCTCGTTGTACTGCTGGGACAGCAGGCTCGTCAGGCGGCGCTGTTTGGCGTATAGGCGGATGGTGTTGCTTACACGGCGGCGCACGACACGGGAGTCAAACGGGCGGTTGATATAGTCCGAGGCGCCTAGCTCGTACGCGCGCAGAACCATATCATCGGAGTCTTCGCTCGAAATCATGATGACAGGCAGATTGTCACCAACCGATCGGCGCGACAGACCGGCCAGCACCTCAAAGCCGCTTATGCCCGGCATGACAATGTCCAGCAGCACGAGCGACAACTCATCGCCATAGCGGTCGACAATGTCGAGCGCCGCACGACCGTTATCGGCCTCGAGGATGCAATATTCGTCCTTGAGCATCTCGCTGAGAATGACTCGGTTCATCTCGGAGTCATCGACAATAAGCACCAAAGGCCTTTCGCTTTGGAAGGCCTCGATGGAATCGGCATCGGTCACGACCGTACCGGCTTTTGCCTTAGCGCGGCTCAGTAACTGGACAGCGCGGCCAACGCCCTCATCGACCGTCTCGCCATGAATGCGAACGCCACCAACACATGCCGTCAAGCTCACGTACTCATGGCCCGGAATAATCGTGGAACGAACGGCATCGGACACCTGATGCAGGCGACGGGTGAAGTCATCGGAGGGAATATTGGGCATGACAACCACAAACTTGTCGCAGCCATAGCGCACAAGCTCGTCAGTCGAACGGATTCCGCTGCGCATGGCTGTCGCCACAGCACCGAGCGCAAGGTCGCCGGCATGACGGCCACACGTATCGTTGAAGACCCTAAAATCATCAAGGTCGATCATCGCAACGCCGGCATTCATGCGGGCGCTTCGGAGCTTTTCCTCGTAATACCGGCGATTATGCACGCTCGTCAGCACGTCGGTGTAGACAAGGTCCTCTTCTGCAGCCTCTTGCCCATCGATCGGACGCACCATCAGCAGGACATGAGGCTTGCCCTCGACCTTCAGAGGGCGCAGATGGGCACGGTACTCAACGCCATCGTTGAGCAGTTGCTCCGACACCTCATCGGAATCTGTCAAGGCCTCAAGACTTGCCTGGCGCAAACAAGGGCAGCGATCGCCGGCGAGCAGGCAGTTAGGCTCGCTCTTAATCTGATCGGCCGACAGTAAACGTACCACGGGGTAGGTCTTCGCGACACGGGCGACCTCGGCGGCAGCCTCCTCGTCGGTTAGATTGACCTCGTGATTATTGAGCATATGGGGCCCTTTCGATAGTTTCGCATGGTGGCGGTGGGTTCCAAATGTTACAAGGGTAACACCTTGTCGATGCAGGTAAGCACGTGAATGCTGTTACATTTTTATGAGTTGGCAGACGGCGCGATTAAAGCCGCAGACGTGAGGTTTTGAGCACATTTGTTAACACGGCCGAAACGTTTGCGGGTGAAGTCTGCTTTGGCTATTGCGGGTGTTAGAGCCCCAGGATGCCAAGGACAGTCTGGGCAGCCGCTCCCGGGCGATCGCGCAGGCCGTTGTGCGCGCCGGGAACCATTACGAGCGGACAGTCCAAAAGCTCAGCCGCCACCCTCGTGCCCGCCTCGCGAGGCGTGCCAATCGAGAGCTCGCCCAGGAGCACGGCGGCCACCGTTTTCGACGCACGGACGCTATCCCAATCGGGAACGCAGGTCATAGTAATCCCGTATTCGTTCGCCATGAAACTGCGGCCGTTGCGCAGGGCATGCTTGGCTTCCGCCTCGGTTAACTTGGGGGCCTCAGGGTCCGAATCGCCGATGGCGCCCAGGAAGGCCCGTAATGCCCTGGAGACCTTTCCCGCGGCGATCATCTCGAGCAAAACCGGGGCCGCGCCCAGACCGGCGCCCTCATCCGTCACGGCGGGTTCATGCAGAATCGCACGCGAGATTATGGCGGGGTTTGCACGGAGAAGCTCCAGGGCCACCAACGTACCGGCACTGTGCGCGAGCACGTTTGCCGGAGCGCCAATATGCTCGATAACGACCTGCAGGTCGGCGGCTTGGGCGGCGAGGTCGTAGCGTCCGTCTGCAGCGTCGCCGCTCTCGCCGCAACCGCGGCGGTCGTAGGTAATGACGCGATAGTCACAGGCGAGCTCGCGGGCGATGCCGTCAAAAAAGACACCGTCGACGCACGCACCGTGCACGCAAACCAAGGCGGGTGCATCGGACGATACAACCGGGCCGGCATACTCGCGGCAGGCGATCGTAGTGCCCGCATTCTCGACCGTAAAATCCATACTGTGTTCCCATCATCAACGCCCATCCAGTTGCACGTCAGTACGATTGGATGGACCCGCATTGCCTTACGACTTGTTAACAGATTAACTGTACCCGACCCGAGGCTTTTCATGGCACGGCATAATGAGCGACGTGAAAAAACGAAACTTGTAAAGCAAGAGCCCACACCTTGCTTTGGAGCCGATGCTATGCTTAGGCACAATTGTCTTGAGGAGCATATGCCTATGTCTACGTTTTTGAATGCCGGCCCCATCTTTGGGCCCGTTCGCAGCCGTCGCCTGGGCCTTTCGCTCGGCGTCAACATGATGCCGGCCAGCGGCAAAATCTGCACGTTCGACTGCATTTACTGCGAAAACGGTCTCAACGCTGAGCGCCCCTGCCATGAGCCGTACAACACAGCTGCCGTGGTACTCGACGCGCTCGAGGTAAAGCTGCGCGAGATGGCAGCCGAGGGCAAGCTCCCCGATGTAATCACCTTCGCAGGCAACGGCGAGCCCACCGCCGCACCGGAGTTTCCGCAGGCCATCGCCGGCGCCGTCGCGCTGCGCGACGAGCTGGCCCCAAACACCAAGATTGCCGTGCTTTCCAACGGCACGCGCGCCGACCGTCCCCAGGTACACGATGCGCTCATGATGGTCGACGACAACATCCTCAAGCTCGATACGGTCGACCCGGCTTTTATCCAGCTGCTCGACCAGCCCGTTGGCCCCTACGATGTAGAGCACCAGATCGAGACGTTCGCGAGCTTTAACGGCCGCGTCATTATCCAGACGATCTTTTTGACCGGCGAGCACCGGGGCAAGTCTCTCGATAACACCGGCGAGGAGTACGTCGGCCCTTGGCTCGCGGCGCTCGAGCGCATTCGCCCGCAGGAGACGACCATCTACACGGTGGCGCGCGAGACACCGGTCGCCGGCCTTGCCAAAGCAGCGCCCGAGGCACTCGACACGATCGCCGCACGCGTGCGCGCCCTCGGCATCCCCTGCCAGGTGAGCTACTAGCAAAACCACGCAGCAGCCAGTGCCCGCCATCCCGCCCCATCAGTTGCGGTGATATAGTTCCTATTTGTGCTGTTAAACCGCTTAAATCGGAACTATATCACCGCAACTTTTATAGACGCGTGAGTGGGCTATACTAGCTGCGGATGAAAGGAAGTTAGCCATGTTTGACAAAGGACCCGTGCCCGGCCGCAACGACGCTTGCTGGTGCGGCAGCGGCAAAAAATATAAGAAATGCCATAGCACCTTTGATGAGCGCCTCGAGCGCTTGTGGGAAGAGGGCTGGGAGGTTCTGCCCCGCACGCTCTACAAGACGCCCGCCGATATCGAGGGCATCAAGCGCTCGGCCGCCATCAACGTGGGCGTGCTCGATTACGTAGGCGAGCACATCGCCGCGGGCATGACCACCAACCAGATCGACCAGATGATCTACGACTACACCGTCGAGCACGGCGGCACGCCGGCCGACCTCAACTACGAGGGCTACCCCAAGAGCGTATGCACCTCGATCAACGACGTGGTCTGTCACGGTATCCCCTGCGATACGGACGTGCTGCACGAGGGCGACATCATCAACGTCGACTGCTCCACGATCCTGGACGGCTACTTTAGTGATTCGAGCCGCATGTTCTGCATCGGTGAGGTCTCTGCCGAGCGCCAGCGCCTGGTCGAGGTCACCCGCGCCAGCGTGGAAGCGGGCTTGGCAGCCGTCAAGCCATGGTTGCCGCTCTCCGTTATGGCCGAAGCCGTGCAAAAGACGGTCGAGGACGCCGGCTTTAGCGTGGTGCGCGAGTACGGCGGACACGGCATTGGCAAGGAGTTCCACGAGGACCCGTTTGTGGGCTTTACCACCGAGGCGCCCGATGTGGACACCATCATGGCTCCGGGCATGGTCTTTACCATCGAGCCCATGGTCAACGCCGGGGCGCCCGACATTAAGATTAGCAAGGGTGACGGTTGGTGCGTGCGCACCAAGGACGGCAGCGATTCGGCTCAGTGCGAGGTACAGCTCGTGGTGACCGAGGACGGCTACGAGCTGCTGAGCTGGTAGCCGCAGATGCGCCGGATGCTGACGGGCAAACCCGCTTTGCATCCGGCGTTTTATTTGAACGTTTTGCCTGATAAAACCTGCCAAAATAAACCTGTCCTTTTTTGGCAGGCTGAGCGGAGATGACTGCTTGTGAACATCCTGGTTTTGTTGCCTGTCAACGACCGCCATCGTGCGATCCTCGAGTCGAGCGCTCCAGGCGAGGACTTTATCTACACGAGCGCCGACGCCGCCACACGTGAACAGGTCGCCGATGCCGACGTGATCCTGGGCAACATCGACCCTGGCATGCTCACGGCATGCGAGCATCTCCAGCTGTTGCAATTGCAGACCGCCGGCTATGACGATTACTTGGCCGCCGGCACCGTGCCGGCTGAAGCTAAGCTGTCTTGCTCGATCGGCGCCTACGGTCAGGCCGTGAGCGAGCACATGTTTACCATGGTCCTTTCCATGATGAAGCGCCTGCCCGGCTATCACGATTTGCAGCGCGAGCATCGCTGGGAGGATTTGGGGCCGGTTACCTCGCTCAAAAATGCCAACGTGCTGGTGCTGGGCGCGGGCGACATTGGCGGCCACTTTGCCACGCTCTGCCGCAGCATGGGTGCGCACGTCCGCGGCATCAAGCGCCATCCGCTCGTCTACCCCATTGTGTTTGAGGACATGGACGGCATGGACGCCCTACCTGAGCGCTTGGCGGAGGCCGACATCGTCGCATCCTTTATGCCGAGCACACCCGAGACCCGCGGCCTGGCGAACGCCGAGTTCTTCGCCGCGATGAAGCCGGGCGCCTTCTTTGCCAACGGCGGCCGCGGCGACCTTGTGGTCGCCGACGACTTGGTTGCCGCCTTGGAGTCGGGACATCTCGCCGGCGCCGCGGTCGACGTCACCGACCCCGAGCCCCTGCCCGCGACAAGCCCGCTGTGGGATGCGCCCAACATGCTCATCACACCGCATATCTCGGGCTGGTTCCACTTGGAGGCCACGCTCAACAATGTGGTCGACATTGCCGCGGAGAACTTGCGTCATCTGCAAGCGGGTGAGACGCTCCGCCGTTGGATCGAACACTAAGAATTACGCCGTTTTACAAACGGCGTAATGAGCCGACGCTGCGAGCCCGCCGTTTGGCCAACCTGCGGCGCTTTGCTGGCGCGGCCCTACCTGTGGGCTCTCGCTGACCATTATTCGACCAAAGGGGTCTAGCGCTATTTAAGCGTTGTTAGATAGCTTCTTGCGTCTTCTACGCTCATTGCTGCGACAGGCGCGTGTGAACAGAGTTTGACATCGTTGGTGACCAGTAAATCTGCTTGGGAGCGCATCGCTGCCGCAATGATTAAATCGTCTTCGTAATCGCTATGGAGATTACGCTGCTTGCTCGCCATCCATATGTCACTCAGGTCGCAGGGTACCGGCGTGGCAAGTTGCGACAACACGTCGAGGCAATCCCATGCAAGTGATGTCGCCGCCACGGCGGCATCTTGGGATAGTGAGCCATGCTCGCGCCGATACCATGCCTTATGTTCGCTTGAAATCAAATAGAACAGGTCTTTGGACGATGTCGCCGCATACAGCAAATCCACCTGCGCCGTGCATGCATCGCGTAAAAACTCAATCGCCACCGAACGACCACGTCGTGAGGGAATGAAGTAATCGAGCCACACGTTGGTGTCAACCAAGATACGCCTTGGAGCCTCACTCATACAGCCAGCTCATCTCCTCGCCATAGCGATCCGCATAGGCATTCCGTTTGAGCTCTTCGTCGTCCGATGGCTGAGCCCTGACCATATCGATTCCCGACTCACGGCAAGCGGCAGCGAACAGCTTCGACCCCTGATCCATGAGCTCGAGCTTACGTTTGGCGGCCTTTTCGCGCTCGCGCTGTTCCGCCCGGGCACGACTGGGCAGCAGGATATCCTCGAGCGCGCCGGGCCGATCAGCCAGAGATGCCGCAAGTTGCCAGAGCGCACGCACCGCTTGGCTCGGCGTCATACCGGCCCTGGAGAGAGCGGCGTCCCCACTCCTTTTAAGATCGGCATCGAGACGCACGTTGATCTGAGCGGCTGTTGTGGTCATGACCCCTCCTTAATACTTCAAAACTATCATAAAACTCTATGGTAAATACGTAAAGCATGTATAGCATTTATAAGCATTAGCCGTACTCTGTACACAAAAAGCCGCCGAGGCACACTGCACCTCGGCGGCCACGTATCACAGATCTAACTCGGTTTCACCCTTTGCATTTGCCCAGATAAAACCTGCCGAAATCAACATCCCTCTTTGGCAGGTTTTAGAGCTCCGCGCTTTCGGCTCCGTTGATATGGAGGTCGCGCTCGTAGAAGGCGGTGAGGGCGCGGATGGCGTACATCACGTCGCGTACGCCGCCGGTCTCGTAGCTTGAGTGCATGGCCAGCTGCGGCAGGCCCACGTCCACGGCATGCATGCTCGCCTGCATATTGGACAGGTTGCCGAGTGTGGAGCCTCCGGCCATATCGCTCTTGTTGGCGAAGGCCTGTGTGGGTACGTCGGCGTCATCGCAGATGGCCTGGAACACCGCGCGGCTAAAGGCATCGGTGCAGTAGTGCTGGTTGGCGGCTTCCTTAATGACGATGCCGCCGTTGAGCACAACCTGGTTGCGGGCATCGCACTTCTCGGCGTGGTTGGGATGCACGGCATGCGCGTTGTCGCAGCTCACAAGCATCGAGGCGGCAAGTGCGCGATGGTACGACTCGTCGTCAAAGCCCAGCGATCCGTTGATGCGGCGCAGCGCGTCGGCCAAGAACGTCGACATGGCGCCCTGCTTGGTCTCGGAGCCAACCTCCTCGTTATCAAAGCAGCAGAAGACCGAGATGTCATGCGCATTCTCGGCACCCAAAAATGCCTGCAGCGAGGTATAGGCGCAGGCCAGGTCGTCAAGCTTGGGCGTCGAGATAAACTCGTCGGCCCAGCCCCAAATGCGCGCATCCTGACGATTGACCAGGAACAGGTCGCGACCCAGAATCTGCTCGGGCTCAACGTCCAGTTCGTCAGCGATCAGTGCGTCAAAATCTCCCTGTTTAAGCTCGCCGACGCTGATGAGCGGGCACAGGTCGACGGCTCGGTTGGGAGCAAAGCCCTCGTTAACGCCGCGGTTCATGTGGATGGCAAGGCTCGGAATGATAGCGACCTCGCGCTCGGTAGCAAGCAGGCGGCTCTCGATACGGTCGCCCTCGCGCACCAGTACGCGGCCCGCGAGCGCCAGCGGGCGATCGAACCAAGTGTAGTCGATCATGCCGCCGTAGGCCTCGATGTTCAGACGCAGCGTCTCGCCCGCACCGTCAAGTTCGGGCACGGCCTTGACCTTAAACGTCGGAGAATCGCTGTGCGACGCCGTGAGCTGAAAATGATAGTCACCGGCAACACCGTCCTCGCCCCACGTCGCGGCCAGGTCCTCGCCCACCTTAAAGGCAACAACGCTCGAGGTGTTGCGCTGCGTGTAATAACGCCCGCCCGGCTCGATGTCCCACGCCGCATTCTCGGGCAGGTAGGTAAAGCCCGCCTCGTCGAGCTCGGCCATAATGGTCGCCGCCGTATGGAACATGCTGGGGCATGCCTCGATAAAGTCGATAAGGTCGTTGGCGGCCTCGATATCATCGGCCGTCACATGCGCGCGCTCGGGCGTTTCCTGATCCGTCATGCTCTCCCCTTTCGCTGGGTTGATGGTCCCCTCCAGCATACCCCGCCACGCCAGCGCCGCACTCTTCATTCCGTGCTTAATTCCGCGCCACTCACCAAGTTGAGCCATCATGCCCGCGCTCCTTTTGCGACAATTGCGCTAACAGGACGAGAGGAGCCGTCATGAAGCCACGTAACATTGCCATCACCTGCGGTGTCGCGGGAGTCGCCGTCGGCCTTGCCGCTGCCACCGGTATCGTTTATCACAAGCAAATCAAGTCCGCCGCGTCGCTCAAACGCTTGACCGGCTACGCGGATGGCTATGACCTGTACGCAATCGACATCGCCTACGACTACGATCTCGATCGCATCATCGCCGCTGGCGTGCGCGACGACCAGGCCTACATCGATGCCGTGGTGGCGCAGGTGCTGCCCGGTGTGCCGGCACATGTCCAGGCGCCCCAGTTTGCCTGCAGCGCTTTTGTCGCCGTAGATGCCGAAGGCCGCGTGCGCACCGGTCGCAATTACGACTTTAAGGACGACACCTCGGCGCTGCTGGTGCGCAATCACCCACGCGGCGGCTATGCTTCCATCGGGCTTGCCGCCCTTAACAACCTGGGCGATAACACTCCACTTGACTCCGTCGCCGGACGCGCCGCGGCACTCATGGGCCCGTTTGCCCAGCTCGACGGTGTTAACGAATGCGGCGTGTTCATTGCCGTACTCACCCTGGATTCCAAGCCCTGTGACCAGGACACGCAACGGCCCGTCATCAACACCTCGCTCGCCATCCGTCTGGTGCTCGACCGTGCCGCCACCACGCAAGAAGCTGTCGACCTGCTTTTCGCCTACGACATGCACGCCATGGCAGGACGCGATTACCACTTCTTTATCAACGACGCCGCCGGTGACGCGCGCGTAGTAGAATGGGACCCGCGCGATCCGGACCGCGCTTTCAAAGCGACTCCTGTACGCCAGGTTACGAACTTCTACGCCTGCTATGACGACGAAGTGCTGTCCAACCAAAAGAATGGCGAGCTGGGCCATGGTAAAGAGCGCGCCGTCGCAATCGCCGATGTTCTTGACGCCCATGTCGGTGCCCAGGACGAAACGATTGTCTGGGAAGCCCTGCGTGCCGCAGCGCAAGAACCCAATCCGGAAGACATCACCAGCAATACGCAATGGTCGGTCGTCTTTGACAATACCGAACCCGCCGCCGCTATTACGCTGCGCCGCCACTGGGGCGACGTCGACGCCTTCGCACTGTAAGGAGCCAGGCCCGTCAACCTTACGCCCGCCTGACGTTGTTTACATTTCCATACGCTTGAGCTAACACGTTTTACCCCCGCGTCAACAGTGTGCGGGGGTAAACTTATGCGCATGTTATAACTTGCCCGGAAGGATTCATCATGCTTAGGATCGGTCTTCTTACCAGTGGCGGCGACTGCCAGGCGCTCAACGCCACTATGCGCGGCATCGTCAAAACGCTTATGACAAATAGCGAAGAACCTATCGAGATCTATGGTTTTGAGGACGGCTACCAGGGCCTTATCTACAGCAGATTCCGCGTCATGACGCCCGCCGATTTTAGCGGCATCCTCACCCGCGGCGGCACCATCCTGGGCACGAGCCGTACGCCGTTCAAGCGCCTGAATGTTCCCGAGGCCGATGGCGTCGAGAAGGTGCCCGCAATGGTCCACACCTATCATAAACTGCAGCTCGACTGCCTGTTTATGCTGGGTGGCAACGGATCCACCAAGACCGCCAACCGCCTGCGCGAAGAGGGCCTCAACGTTATCGCGCTGCCCAAGACCATCGATAACGACACCTGGGGCACCGAGTTGACGTTTGGCTTTACGAGCGCCATCGACGTCGCTACCAAGTGCATCGACGACATCCACACCACCGCCTCAAGTCACGGCCGCGTGTTCGTTATCGAGATCATGGGTCACAAGGTTGGCTGGATTCCGCTGTATGCCGGCGTCGCGGGCGGCGCAGATGTCATCTTGATTCCCGAGATTCCCTACGACATGGATAACGTCATCAAGACCATCGAGCATCGCATGGAGACCGGCAGCCGCTTTACTATCGTGGCCGTCGCCGAGGGCGCTATCTCCAAGGAGGACGCGGCGCTGCCCAAGAAGGAGTACAAGAAGAAGCTCGCCGAGCGCACGAGCCCGTCAATCGTGTACGACATCGCCAAGGAGATCGAGGCCAAGACCGGTCGCGAGACCCGCGTCGCCATCCCCGGCCACACGCAGCGCGGCGGCCAGCCCGACGCCCAGGACCGCATCTTTGCGACCCAGTGCGGCGTCGAGGCAGCGCTCGGCTGCCTGCGCGGCGAGTTTGGCTACATGATTGCCCTGCGCGACGGCAAGATGTACCATATGCCGCTCGAGGATGTCGCCGGCAAGCTCAAGTTTGTCGATCCCCAGAGCGATCTGGTGCGCGAGGCCAAGGCGTTGGGCATCAGCTTCGGCGACGAATAGCCTCGGCTGGAACCGCCCCCATCGGAGGCCCCAGGGCTTACCTCCCAAATCGTCCTCGGACATGTCAGGACCCCGCCGTGCGCTTCGCGCGGCGGGGTCCTTCCGTCCTGCGGAAAGATTTGGGAGGTAAGCCCTGGGGCCTCCTGCGGTAACCGGGGAGGCCGAGGCTATTCGTCTTCTTGCTGCAAGTGCCTGGGGTAGGATGCGGCGTGCATTTTTGGGAGTATTCAGCAGCCGAGGGTGCCTGCATACTGGATTTTGGGCGA
>JAXJPE010000109.1:0-2551 GCA_036426035.1 Collinsella sp. | reverse complement strand
CGATGAGTGTGGGAATGCTCATGACGCCATACTTCATGGCCAGGTCCTGGTTATCGTCGACGTTGCACTTTGCGACGGCAAGCCTGCCTGCCAGCTCGTCGGCCACCTCGTCAACGATGGGCGAGAGCGATCGACAAGGGCCGCACCACGGTGCCCAAAAATCAACCAGCACGGGAAGGCTGTCGTTGACGGTGGCGTCGAAGTTCTCGGGGGTAATCTGCTTAATGTCAGCCATGGTGACCTCCATAATGCGACGCGGCTCGGCCGCGTAAAACTCAGTACGACCGTGCTTATACCCAGCGGCCCGCAAAGCAACCACTCGCGGGCGGCTCTTTTATCAAAAGCGCCGCAAAACCCCTTTCTTCAGATATGGGGATATAAGGCGCATCGGCGTCAGCCGATATACATATACGGCTGCAAGTGGTATACTGTTTGTATGGATAGATACAGAAGCAACGACAACATAGTCTGGAGCTGCGACTACCATGTGGTCTTCTGCCCGAAATACCGCAGAAAGGTGCTCGTGGACGGCATCGACTCCCGCTTCAAGGAGATTGCGCACGAGGTTGCGGAAGAGCTCGATTTCGAGATAAGGGAAATCGAGGTCATGCCCGACCGCGTGCACATGCTCATCTCGGTCGACCCCCAGTTCGGCATCCACCGGGCCGTAAAGCGCATCAAAGGCAGGACCAGCCATGACTTGCGCACCGAGTTCCCGCAGCTGAAGCGCAAGCTGCCGACGCTCTGGACGAACAGCTACTTCGTCTCGACCGTCGGCGGGGCGACGCCCGAGACCGTCAGGCAATATATCGAGGACCAGAAGAACGCATGAGGGCCATGGACAAGAGCTTCGAGTACCGCATATACCCGAGCGCCGAGCAGGAGGCCCTCCTGCAGAAGACCTTCGGCTGCTGTCGCTGGGTCTACAACAGGGTGCTGGCGATGAGGCGGGACGAGTACGCGCGGACGGGCAAAGCGAAGCACATCAACTCCTACATCACCCAGATCCCCGCCTGGAAGAAAACGGACGCGCCGTGGCTCTCCGAGGTGGACTCCATGGCGCTGCAGCAGTCCCTGCGCGACCTGGACAAGGCATATAGGAACTTCTTCCGCGCACCAGGCAAGGTGGGCTTTCCGAAGTTCAAGTCCAAACGCGCGGGGAGGAAGAGCTACCGCACGAACGGCGTCGGGATAATCGACGCCAGGCACGTGAGGCTGCCCAAGCTGGGGACCGTCAGGGCACGGGTGAGCCGTCCCGTGGAGGGGCGCGTCCTGTCCGCGACGGTCAAGCAGGTGCCGAGCGGCAAGTACTACGTGGCGATATGCTGCGCGGACGTCCCCGCCACGGATGCACCGGCCCCGACCGTCGGATTCCTGGGGGTCGATGCGGGGATACACGACATAGCCACCTGCTCCACGGGGGAGCGCCTGCCCAACCCCAGAAACCTGCAGAGGAGCGAGAGGAAGCTGGCACGGGAGCAGCGACGGCTCTCGCGCAAGCGGAAGGGCTCCGCAAATCGCGCCAGGCAGCGTGTCAGGGTCGCGCGGGCGCACGAGAAGGTGGCCAACCGGCGGAAGGACGCCCTGCACAAGTTCACGACGCATGCGGTGAGAGAAAGCCAAAACATCGCGGTCGAGGACCGGAACGTCAGGGGCATGCAGAGGAACCGCCGCCTCGCCAAGGCCGTGGGCGATGCCGCCATGTCGGAGCTGGCGCGCCAGCTCGAGTACAAATGCGCATGGTCGGGGCGCGGCTTCGTAAGGGTGGGCAGGTTCTATCCGTCCAGCAAGACGTGTTCCGCATGCGGTTACGTCTACAGGGGACTGACGCTGGCCGAACGGGTATGGGACTGTCCCGCGTGCGGCATGCGTCACGACCGCGACCTGAACGCCGCCGTCAACATCGCCCGCGAGGGAAGGAGAATCCTGGAAGGTACCGCAGGGCATGCGGGAACCGCGGCAGACGCCGCAAACGCTTGTGGAGAGGGCGTAAGACCTACGGCTGCATGCGCAGTCTAGGCAATTCTCGGTGAAGCAAGAATCCCCTGGCTTTAGCCATGGGGAGTGTCAAATAATGGTGGGCACGCAAACGATTGGAGAGCGCATACCTATGTCACAAAGCCAGAAAAAAGAAGCCATCGCCCAGGCGGCCGAGCAGGAGCTCGCATCGCTTGCGGGTCGTGGCGTGCGCATCGCAGGCAACGCGTGCTCGCCAATTGTGCTGGTAAAAGGCGATTTGGATGAAGCCGAGCGCTCGGGTGGCGAGCTTGCCGCGGGCGCGGATGGCGCGGCGCTGCGTAAGGCGCTCGGGGCCATCGGCTATGCGCCCGAGGATTTTTGCGTGCTGGCAAGCGTCGCCGGCGCGGGTGACGGAACGGTGGCGGTGGGCCACGCCCTGCCGTGCGAGCTGTTCCGCGAGGCGCTCGAGGCGCTGGATCCCGAGGCGGTGCTGCTGCTGGACAACAGTGCGGCAGACATGATGCGCGAGACCTATGCCGATATGCTCGTGGCGATCGATGACTTCGACACCGCCATGCTCAAGCCCGGCTTG
>JAXJPE010000108.1:0-11317 GCA_036426035.1 Collinsella sp. | reverse complement strand
TGTGGGACGCGTGCCTCGACCGTCAGCCGGCATAGGGAGGCAGCATGAAAACCATCAATCGTCTGGCCTCTTTTATCAAGGCCGACCACCGTTATGTGTACCTGGGCACGAGCGTCATCGCGGCGCTCGGCCTGGCGTTTAGTCAGCGCAATCCCACACCGCTGAGCTTCTTAGCCCCCACCGGTATCTTCCAGGATTGCCTATGGGCGATTCTTTGGGCCTGGATTGTCGTGTCGGCGGCGGCGCTGGTCACCAAACTCATGCATTGGAATGACTATCGCGAAAAGTCGCCGTTCGCATCCGAGCGTTTCCGCCGCGGCGCGCGCCTGGGCAGCTACGTCGTGGTCGCCATCGCGGCGATCTTTTTCGTGGACCGCTGCGTCATGTCGTTTATCGACCTGGTGCAGGTGAGCATTGTCTCGGATTCCAACCCTAGCGACTTTTTGTCGAGCCTGGTCTACATGACCTACAAGAGCGGCGACTTCTTTATCCGCGGCATCGAGATCACCATCGCACTTGCGACCTTCGGTACCGTCATCGCCTTTTTCCTGGCACTGCTCTTTGTGTTCCTGCGTATTCAGACGTTCGATCGCGTGGACAACGACCTGGTGCGCTTCTTTAAGAGTGTCGGTCGCGGCTTTGCGACTGTCTACTCCACCATCGTGCGCGGTACGCCCATGATGGTTCAGGGCCTGCTCATCTATTACGCGGGCTTCACCGTTTTGCGCGGCATGGGCTTCGAGACCGCCCAGGCCAACCAGATTTGGAGTACCTTCACCGCCGGCCTCGTCACCATCTCGCTCAACTCCACCGCCTACATGATGGAAGTCCTGCGCGGCGGTATCGAGTCCATCGACCCCGGCCAGGCCGAGGCAGCGCGCTCGCTGGGTCTTTCGCAGTGGCAGGCTATGCGCAAAGTCGTGTTCCCCCAGGGCATTAAAAACGCTATTCCGGCGCTCACCAACGAGCTCATCATCAACATCAAGGATTCGTCGGTGCTTTCGGTCATCGGCGTGTTCGACCTTATGTACGCTACTACCACGGTCGCCGGCGTGTACTACCGCCAGATGGAGGTCTACTGCGTGGCGCTCGTGGTCTACCTGATCCTGACGCTCGTGGCGAGCCGCCTGCTCGAAGCCTTTGGCAAAAAGCTCGGCGCCGAGGCCCCTGCCACGCTGCCCAGCTCTAACTAGGCTTAAGACGAGGAGAATCATCATGGCAGATACCGCCACTACCGGCGTTGCGGCCGCCGCACAGACCAATGAGCCGCTCATCCGCGTCGAGGGCCTGCGCAAGAGCTTCGGTTCGCTCGAGGTGCTCAAGGGCATCGACCTGTCCGTTAACCACGGCGAGGTCGTTACCATCATCGGTGCCTCGGGCTCGGGAAAGTCGACCTTCCTGCGCTGCCTCAACCTGCTCGAGACCCCGGACGCGGGCCACATCTGGTTCCATGGCCAGGACCTCACGGCCGAGCGTTGCAACATTAACAAGCTGCGTGAGGACATCGGCATGGTGTTCCAGGGCTTCAACCTGTTCAACAACATGGACGTGCTCGACAACTGCACGCTTGCGCCCGTCACGCTCAAAAAGATGAGCAAGGCCGAGGCCGAGAAGGTCGCGATGGAGCATCTGACGAGCGTGGGGCTCGAAAAGTTCGCGCACGCCGCCGTGGGTCGCCTGTCCGGTGGTCAAAAGCAGCGCGTGGCCATCGCGCGCGCCCTGTGCATGAATCCGCAGATCATGCTGTTCGACGAGCCGACCTCCGCACTCGACCCCGAGATCGTGGGCGAGGTGCTCGAGGTTATGCGCAAGCTCGCGGCCGACGGCATGACCATGGTCGTCGTCACGCACGAGATGGCCTTTGCCCGCACGGTGTCCGACCGCGTGGTCTTTATGGACAAGGGCGTGGTACTCGAGGATGCCGCGCCGGCCGAGCTCTTCGGCAACCCCAAGCACCAGCGCACCCGCGAGTTCCTCTCGCGTTATCTCGAGGACAAATAACCGACCGCAAACGCTTATGTGGCAGGGCCGCTCCGGTGGGGCGGCCCTCGTCATCACAATCGAAAGGATGCCATGGCCGAGGTTTGGCGCTTCTTTGCGCATGAGGATGATTTTGCCGATTTGGACGAAGCTGGCGCGTGCGAGCGCTTGGGCCGCGTGCTGTCGTTTCCGACTGTCTCGAGCATGGATGCCGAGGCGGTGGACTGGCAGCCCTTCGACGACCTGCGCGTCTATATGCAGCAGGCCTGGCCGCGCGTGTTTGCGGCGGGCGAGGTCGAGCTTATCGACCATTCGCTATTGGTGACGCTTAGCGGTTCCGACCCCGCCCTCAAACCCGTCATGCTCATGGGCCACATGGACGTGGTCCCCGTGGTGCCCGGCACCGAGGCTGACTGGACGCATGCCCCCTTTAGTGGCCACGTGGACGACACCTACATTTGGGGTCGCGGCGCTATCGACATGAAGGACCAGGTCGCAGGCATTCTCGAGGCGGTTGAGTATGCGCTGACGCACGGCTGGGAGCACGAGCGCACGCTGCTGCTCGCCTTTGGCCAGGACGAGGAAACTACGCAGCACGGCGCGGGAGCAATCGGCCGCGTGCTCGAGGAACGCGGCGTTGAACTTGAATACCTGATCGACGAGGGCGACTACCGTATTGTTTCGGCTGCCGAGTACGGCGCGGGCGAGGGCTGGCTTATGCATGCCGACCTTGCCGAGAAGGGCTACGCCGACATTGTGCTCAAGACGAAGAGTGAGGGCGGGCATTCGTCCAACCCCTACGGCGGTACATCGCTCGAGGTGCTGAGCCGCGCCATCGCCGCAATCTGCGATATCGAGTGGCCGACGCGCGTCACGGACCTGCTTGCCGCACAGCTCGTCGAGCTGGGGCTCTACACGGCGGATGAGATTGCCGCCAACGGGGATGCCATTGTCCGCGATTGCCTCGTCAGCAACAAGCTCTATCCGCTGGTGACGACCACCTACGCGCCCACGCAGATCGAGGGCGGCAGCACTGGCGCTAACGTGATGCCACAGGATATGTGGGCCAATATCAACTTCCGCATGCTCGAGGGCACGAGCGTGGCCGACGTTGTGGCGCGCTGCCGTGAGGCAGTTGCCGCGGCGGACCTTGCCGGTCGTGTCGAAGTGGAGCTAGGCCCCGGCAGCTCCGAACCCTCGCCGTCCCCGCACATCGGTGGCCCCAGCCTCGAGGCGGTTCGCTCCATCGCCGCCCGCTATTTCCGTGATCCAAAGGGGATGGAGGAAAACGGACCATTCGAGCCAGTGGCAATTGTGCCCTCGACCGTGATTGGTGCGACCGACGCTGCCAACTATCAGCGCATTTGCTCCGAGTGCATTCGTTTTTCGGCGTTTGTGGTCGACGATGACGAGTGCGAGCGCGGTGTCCACGGCACTAACGAGCGCATTACCCGCCGTGCCTACCTCCAGGGTGTCCGCTTCCTCATCGCCTTGCTCCACACGCTCTAGAATGTGATAAAGCGACAGTCCCTTTGTTGGCCGTTGGGAACGTTCTTAAACGACTAGTCGTTAAGGAACATACCCAACGGCTACGTCCACTCATTCCGTGCGGGTTATATGCAGGTTTGTCTGCGCACGCTATCATGTATGGGTTAGACCGCAACTATGTACCCCACACGCGAAGGGATGCGCATGTATCTGAAGATCGACATGTTCTAGCTGGGCTTACCCCCGCAGTGGCGCCATGCGCCCCATCAACTCTGCCGATTTTCATCTTCACGCATATAAAGGAGTCCTGCCATGCGCGACAAGCTCGAAAAGATTATCAAGGCCTACGAGGAGCTCGAGAAGAAGCTGTCCGACCCGGCCGTCGCCTCCGACATCAAGGAGTTCACGCGTCTCAACAAGGAGTACGCGCACCAGTCCGACCTCATTGCTGCCTCGCGCGAGTACATCGGCGCGCTCGACGACATCGAGGCTGCCAAGGAAATGCTCCACGATACCACCGACGCCGATGAGAAGGAGATGCTCCAGATGGACATCTCCGAAAACGAGGCTAAGCTTCCTCAGCTCGAGGAAGATATCAAGTACATGCTCATCCCGAGCGACCCCAACGACGACAAGAATACCATCGTCGAGATCCGCTCCGCCGCCGGTGGCGACGAGGCGGCCATCTTCGCCGGCGACCTGTACAAGATGTACCAGCGCTTTTGCGAGTCTCGCGGCTGGAAGACCACCGTGCTCGATTCCAGTCCCAGCGAGGCCGGCGGCTTTAAGTCCATCGAGTTCAAGGTCGAGGGCGACCGCGTCTACTCCGTCATGAAGTTCGAGTCCGGCGTGCACCGTGTCCAGCGCGTTCCCAAGACCGAGTCCCAGGGCCGCATCCAGACCTCCACGGCAACCGTCGCAGTGCTTCCCGAGGCCGAGGAGATTGACGTCCAGATCAACCAGTCCGACCTGCGTATCGACACTTACTGCGCTTCGGGCCCTGGCGGTCAGTGCGTTAACACCACCTACTCCGCCGTGCGTATCACTCACCTGCCCACCAACACCGTGGTGCAGTCGCAGGAGCAGCGCTCCCAGATCCAGAACCGCGAGGTCTGCATGCAGATGCTGCGTGCCCGTCTGTACGAGATGGAACTCGAGAAGCAGCAGGCCGAGCTCGGCGCCGAGCGCCAGAGCCAGATCGGCCACGGCAACCGTTCCGAGAAGATCCGTACCTACAACCAGCCCCAGGACCGCGTGACCGATCACCGTATCGGCTTCAACTCCACCTACAACGGCGTCCTTCTGGGCGATCAGCTCGGCACCGTGATCGAGGCGCTCGCCGCCGCCGAGCGAGCCGAGAAGCTGGCACAGGCAGTCTAAGTTCTGCCGTTCTACCGAACGGCGGACCAGCCGACGCTGCGCGGGCCGCATTTGGACAATCTGACGTTCAACTTCAAGGGCGCGACCAGAAGGTCAGCGCCCTTTCGTTTCACGTCACCTTGTCTCAAATGCGGCCCGCTCGCTGTCCGTCCTCTACCTGCGGCGCCGCCTTGCTCCGGATGCGGTATGCTCAACCTGCGGCGCCTTAGAGGTAGTCATTGGGGACGTTCTTAAATGACTAGGTTGGGCACATTGCTTTGAGATGTTATTCAATCAGCTGTGATGGCATTTGAGCTGTCTACCTGCTCAAAGTAATTAATAGCATGCATCTGCTATTGAAAATATTGCTCAGAATATCGTTCAAGAAGTCGCGGAGCGATTTTTGATGGGTCGTGCGTCAAGCGATGTGGCAAGTTCTTGGTTAGATATTGGTCAGTTTTGGGTCAACCTTGCCAAAAGCTTGACGAATGCAAATTTAGACGTCAGCGAATGAACACTTTGAGCAAGCCCGGTACAAAAATCTGGGCTGATTCTCGATAATTGCCTTTAATCGTCCCTTGCCAAGCGCTGGCCTCGCGTACAATCTGCTCCGACATTCGCGCGCCGCCCGGCGCTTAAGAGGGGAGGGCCCCATGGCAAACGAGATTTGGACCATCAAGCGTTGTCTCGAGTGGACCAAGGAGTACCTGGCCGAGCGCGGCGAGGAACACCCCCGACTTTCTGCCGAGTGGCTGCTCTGCGCTGCCACGGGTCTGGCGCGCATCGACTTATATATGCGTATGGACGAGACGCTCGATGCGGCGCAGCTCGAGACCATGCACGCGGCGGTCGTCCGCCGCGCCAAGGGCGAGCCGCTGCAGTACATCACCGGCAGCACGCAGTTCCGCATGATCGACGTCGCGTGCGCCCCCGGCGTACTCATTCCGCGTCCCGAGACCGAGATGCTCGTCGAGGAAGTCCTCAATTATCTGGATGCCGAGGTGCTGAGCCCCGAGGCTGCCGCCCGTCAGCGCGTTGAGCTGCCCTGGAACGACGAGGTCGAGCAAGCGCGCAAAGTCGAAGCCGCATTGGCCGACGAGCGAGCGACGGCCGAGCGCCGTGCCGCTAACCTCACAGCTGCCGATGAGGCGGCGCTAGGCAGCGACGTACTGGGCAGCCGTGCCTATGCCGAGGAACTGGCCGACCGCGAGGCCGAGGAAGCCGCCGCGCAGGCAGCAGATGCCGAGGCCGAGGAGGCCGCCGAGCCCGAGCTCGACGAATACGGCATCGCCATCGAAGGCGCCGACCACGAGGCGTCTCTGACGGAGGATGCCGCCGCGCCCGCTCCGGTCGAGCCCCGCACTGCCCGCGTTCTCGAGGTCGGTTGCGGCACGGGCTGCATCTCGCTTTCCCTTGCTTGGGAGCGCCGCGGGCATGTCACCTGCATCGCTACTGATATCGAGCCGCGTGCCATCGACCTGGCCACCAAAAACCGCGACGCGCTCGGGCTTACGTCCGATGAGGTTGCCTTCAGCCTCACAAACCTGGTGAGCTCTATCCCCCGCGAGGAATGGGGCACCTTCGACGTGCTCGTCTCCAACCCGCCTTACATTCCGACCGACGTCATGCGCTCGCTACCGCACGAGGTCAAGGACTTCGAGCCCGATTTGGCGCTCGAGGGCGGTGCTGACGGCCTCGATATCTTCCGCCGTCTGCTCAATGCGGCGCCCTATATGCTGCGCGCCGGCGGCCTGTTTGCCTGCGAGCTCTACGAGGGCGCCCTCGACGCCGCCGCCGAGCTCTGCCGCCAGGCGGGTCTCTCGGACGTGCGCATCGTCCGCGACCTTACCGATCGTCCCCGCATCGTTCGAGCCATCGTCACCGAGCCCAAACAGCGCCAGTAACATTTATTAACTGGTTAGCAAAAATTATAAAGTAGTTTATAATTAGGACGGCTGAAAGAGGTCGGCCCATGCAACCTCCTACCTTTCGGGAAATCATTGCCCTACTCAAGCACGATGGATTCGTGAAGGTCGCGCAAGTCGGTAGTCATGCTAAGTATGTTTCTGGTGACCGCGTTGTCACCGTGAACGGTTCTGGTGGTGATCGACCAAAGAAGGGCACGTGGGCAAGTATTCGTCGCCAAGCTGGATGGTAGTTGGAGGCAAAATGAGGCAGCGATTTACCTATGACTGCGTTCTCATAAAAGAAGACGACGGTTACTGCGCTAGCTTCCCGCAGATTCCCGGCGCCTTTGCCGATGGCGATACGCGCGAAGAAGCGATTGCCCATGCCACCGAGGCACTGATGGCGTTTTTGGCCGACGACCTCAACAACGGTTTGACTCCGGCAGGGTACGAACGTTCGGCCGAGGTCGTGACCCTTTCAGTCGAAATCGACCACGAGGACGCTCGGGAAGCGGCGTGCCGAACATTTAAAGACGCAGCTCTGGACCTCAAAGTTTCCGCTCCGCGGATTACCGCGCTGGTCAAAGCCGGAAAGCTCGATGTTGAACTCGTCGACGGCCGTCGGATGATAACGATAGACAGCATCGAGCGCTACGCCGCCCAAGAACGCCACGCCGGCAGGCCAAAGAAGTTCGTCGCAGTCCAATAACCCCCTCACTTTCACCGACTACTAGAGCCGCTCACCAAACCAACATGCGCTCTGGGCAAATAGGTTGAACGTTTCGTGCGAGAATGCCCCACAGTAAACAAACTTGCACCAAAGCGTAAGGGGCTGGCATACACATGCAGACGGTCTATCGGGTATACGAGGGAACGCGCGAGCCGCATCGGCTTGCCGTCGAGCGCACGGCCGAGGTGCTCGGCTGTGGCGGTCTGGCCTTGATCCCGACTGAGACCGTCTATGGTGTCGCTGTGGCAGTCAACGCCTTTTCGGACGCCGTGTCTCAAGATACAAGCGAATCCTTGTTGTGGCCGCGCGATGCACGTGCCACCGTTAACGGCGCCGCGGTCCCTGCACTCGGTACCGGCTACCGCCGCATTTTTACCCTCAAGCAGCGCGAGCTCACGCAAACTGTGGCTTGGCTGGTTGATGGTGCCGAGGCCCTCGACCGCTACGGCGTGGATATCCCCGAAGAGGCTCGCGTGCTTGCCCGACGATGCTGGCCAGGCGCCCTGACTATCGTGGTCAAGGCGGCTCCCTGCGTGCCGACCTTTATGCGCGCCGCAGACGGCACGGTGGCACTTCGCGCGTCGGCCTCGCCTGTGGTGCAGGCGCTCATCCGCTCCTGCGGCAGTCCGCTTGCCTGTACCAGTGCCAATACACATGGGGCGCCCTCGCCGGCAAGCTTTGCCGCCGTCGAGGGTCGCATCCTGGAGGGAGTCGACGTGGCCGTCGACGCCGGTGAGACCCCGTGTCGCGACGCCTCGACCATCGTGTCGTTCCAGCACGGCGGGCTCCAGATCCTGCGCCAAGGCGCACTTCCCGCATCAGAGATCGAGCGGGTCCTGTCCGACCCGATGCAATAGAAAGGTGTAAGCGATGTCGTTGAATCTGGGCAGCCTGGGCATGGAAGATGCCTCGTTTAACTTTGGCGGTTCCTACATCATGGCGCTCGACTGCGGCACCACCTCGGTACTTGCGACCATCGTCGACGAGTACGGATGCATCGTCGCGCAGGCACGTCGCAGCGTCAAAACCAGCTTCCCGCGCCCCGGCTGGGTGGAGCAAGACCCCATGGCGGTCCTTGCCAGCCAGATTGCGGTCATGATGGAGGTCCAGTTTAAGAGCGGGATTCATTCCGACCGCATCGCCGCCATCGGCATCTCCAATCAGCGTGAGACCACGGTGGTCTGGGACCGCGTGAGCGGTCAGCCCATCTATAACGCCATCGTATGGCAGTGCCGTCGTACCGCGTCTCAGATCGATAATTTGGTTGAGCAGGGCGCAGAAGAGCTGGTGCGCTCCCGCACGGGACTTACGCTCGACCCGTATTTCTCGGCCTCCAAGGTGCAGTGGATTCTCGATAACGTCGACGGCGCACGCGAGAGCGCGGCGGCGGGCGACCTTATGTTTGGCACCATCGACACGTGGCTCATCTACAATCTCACCGGTGGCCAGGTCTTTGCTACCGACTACACCAATGCTAGCCGTACCGCACTCTTCAACATCCATACGCTCGAATGGGATGACGACCTGCTGGCGCTCTTCGACATTCCGCGCTCCATGATGCCCGAGGTTCGCTGGAGCTCGGGTGACTACGGCCGCGTCGCGAGCGATATTATGACCAATATGCCGCCCATTATGGGCGTGGCGGGCGACCAGCAGGCTTCGTTGTTCGGCCACTGCTGCTTCCATCCCGGTCAGACCAAGAACACCTACGGTACGGGCTGCTTCATGCTCATGAATACCGGTGACGAGATCGTCGAATCCAAGAACGGCCTGGTTTCCACGATTGGTATCGCCGCGGACGGCAAGATTAGCTATGCGCTCGAGGGCTCCATTTTTGCCGCCGGCTCCACCATGAACTGGCTGCGCGACAACATGGGCATCATCTCAAACGTGACCGAGTCGGCGCAGCTTGCCACCTCGATTAGCGACAACGAGGGCTGCTACTTCGTTCCCGCCTTTGCGGGCTTGGGTGCTCCCTGGTGGGACCCGCATGCCCGCGGTATCGTGTGCGGCCTGACTGGTGCCTCGAGCCGTGCAACCATCGTGCGTGCCGCCTGCGAGTCCATGGCCTATCAGAGCTACGACGTGCTGCGCGCCATGGAACAGGACGTGGGGCTTGCGATTGAGCGCCTGTCCGTCGACGGCGGTGCCTCGCGCAACGAGTTCATCATGCAATTCCAGGCCGATCTGCTGGATATCCCCGTGCTGCAGTGCGAGACGGTCGAGACCACAGCGATCGGTGCCGCGTACCTGGCGGGCCTTGCCGTCGGCTATTGGGAGGACTTGGAGGAGCTGGAGCAAAACGCCCAGATCGTCAAGATCTTCCATCCTCACATGTCCGCCGAGCGCCGTGAGAGCAACCTCGCTGGTTGGCGTGATGCCGTCAAGCGCTCGCTCGGCACCGCGCGGTAGGGCTGCGACGGGCCGCTCGATACAACGAACCGCTAAACTTATGCATGGCGCGCGGCGGCAACATCGCTGCGCACCATGTCAGCAAGGCCGTTTTGCGGCCGCAACGAAAGGGGCAATCAACCCATGACCGTTACCTACGATGCGTCTCGCGTGACGCTTGTCGACCATCCGCTCGTCCAGCACAAGCTGTCGATCCTGCGCGATAAGTCGACCGGCACCAACCAGTTCCGCCAGCTCGTGCGCGAGCTTGCGCTCTTTGACGGCTACGAGGCCATGCGCGACCTGCCCATGGAAGACGTCGAAGTCGAGACCCCCATCACCACTGCTACGTTTAAGCAGCTTGCCGGCAAAAAGCTCGCTATCGTACCTATCCTGCGCGCCGGTCTTGGCATGGTCGACGGCATCCTCGACCTGGTGCCCTCCGCTCGCGTGGGTCATATCGGCATGGAGCGCGACGAGGTCACCCACGAGCCGCATGAGTATTACTGCAAGATGCCCAAGGATATCGACCAGCGCATCTGCCTGGTTGTCGACCCCATGCTCGCCACGGGTGGCTCGGCCGAGATGGCTATTAGCTACCTGCGCGAGCGCGGCGTTAAGGACATCCGCATGCTGTGCATCGTCGCCGCGCCCGAGGGCCTCAAGTCGCTGACCGAGAAGGACCCCGACGTACATATTTATACGTGCGCCATCGATGACCATCTCAACGAGGACGCCTACATCGTTCCCGGCCTGGGTGACGCTGGTGACCGTATTTACGGAACGCTCTAACCACTGAGCGATATCGGCTACAGCCGCAAATACGAAGAAATGGTGCGCGCGGGCGAGCAAAAGGCGTCCGCGCGCACTCCTGTTAACGGACGTTTTGCCCTGCAGGGTTCTAGAAAAACGTATTACCGTACCTGCGGCATAAAGAAGGTCTTAAGAAAACGAACAGGTGCGTATTAACCGATGTTTTTTCGGTTGTACTTTAGCGATTGGCTCGTACAATAGTCACCAATGTTTGGCGGGAACTGTTCTGTGGAGCGTTAAAAAGGAAAGTGAGGATGCCAGTGTTTCAGATAGCCGATCTGCTCGCTATCGTTGCAGGCGCCATCGCGGGCGCGGTCGCCTTTCTTCCCTTTGTTTTTACGCTCAAGCCGGTTCTTGACGATAAACAGAATGCGGACATGCTCAAGGGCATGGTGAGTCTGGCGGTCTCGGCAGTCGCCCTGCTCGTCTTTACCCTGGTCGTGTTCGCGTTGTTCGGAGAGGCGTTTCGTATGTTCCTCCTGGGCGAGGCGATCGGCTTCGTGGCCTTTATGGCCGCCTGCGCGGTTCGCGTCGCCAAGGCGCTGCGAGATCCTCATGAGGTCGAAAGGTAAGTCGTGGAAATTTTTGAAAAGCTGCCTGATGAGATTAATCATCTGGTCAGCGAGTTCAGCTCCACCCCCGTCGTGGG
>JAXJPE010000107.1:0-16927 GCA_036426035.1 Collinsella sp. | reverse complement strand
CGATGAGCGCAAGCTCGGCCGCAGTGTCCGTCGGGAAGCGGTTGATGGCGACCCCGCAGGGCAGACCGTAGACATTCTGAATGTTGTCGACGTGGCGCAGCAGGTTGGGCATACCGGCCTTGAGGGCCTCGAGGTTCTCCTCGTTGAGGTCGGCCTTGGCAACACCGCCGTTGTACTTAAGCGCACGGGCGGTGGCGACAATCACGACGGCGCTGGGGCGGACGCCCGTCATGCGGCACTTGATGTCGAGGAACTTCTCGGCACCCAGGTCGGCGCCAAAGCCTGCCTCGGTAATGGTGACATCGCCAAAACGCATAGCCATACGCGTGGCCATGATGGAATTGCAGCCATGGGCGATGTTGGCGAAGGGACCGCCGTGGACAAACGCAGGCGTACCCTCGAGCGTCTGCACCAGGTTGGGCTTGAGCGCGTCCTTAAGCAGCGCGGCCATGGCGCCCTGAGCCTTGAGGTCGCGGGCGCGGACGGGCTCGCCGGCATAGCTGTAGCCGACGACGATCTCGCCCAAGCGCTCCTTGAGGTCGTTGATGCTCGTGGACAGGCACAGGATTGCCATAACCTCGGAGGCAACGGTGATATCGAAGCCGTCCTCGCGCGGCACGCCCTGAGCCTTGCCGCCAATGCCGTCGATAACATGGCGCAGCTGACGGTCGTTCATGTCGACGACGCGCTTCCAAGTAATGCGCTTAACGTCGATACCGAGCTGGTTGCCCTGCTGAATATGGTTGTCGAGCATGGCGGCCAGCAGGTTATTGGCGGCACCGGTAGCGTGGAAGTCGCCGGTAAAGTGCAGGTTGATATCCTCCATGGGGATGACCTGAGCCCAACCGCCGCCGGCGGCACCGCCCTTGACGCCAAAGACGGGGCCGAGCGAAGGCTCGCGCAGGGCCACAGCGCTCTTGACGCCGCGACGACGCAGGCCGTCGGCCAGACCGATGGTCGTGGTGGTCTTGCCCTCGCCGGCAGGCGTGGGGTTGATGGCGGTCACGAGGACGAGCTTGGCCTGGTGATTGGTCGGCTCGTTGAGCAGCGAATAGTCGACCTTAGCCTTGTCGAAGCCGTACGGAATCAGGTGCTTTACGTCGACACCGGCGTTCTTAGCCACCTCGGTAATGGGCAGCGGCGTGACGGAACGTGCGATTTCGATGTCAGTAGGCATGGGCGGTCCTTTCGTTACCGGATGAGAAAAAGACCAATTCAGCATAGCACGGGCGCGCAATAGTAAAACACCCGTAACCGATGAATGGCGATATGTTTATCCAATGCTCAGCGATAGCCTACAGACCAGCCAAAACAAACCCGTCTCTAAACGGCTGGCTCGATACCCAAGTGCTCAAAGGTGCGAAGCGTTGCCTGACGGCCCTGGGGCGTGCGAATCATCAAGCCGCACTGCAGCAGATAGGGTTCGTAGACATCTTCGAGCGTACCCGGGTCCTCGCCCACCGCGCTGGCAAGGGTCGTCAGGCCTACGGCACGGCCGGAGAACGTCTTGGCAAGCGTCTCCAAGATACGAATGTCCATCCAGTCCAGACCAAGCTCATCGATCTCGAAGAACTCGAGTGCCTGACGGCAGATATCGAGCTCGATGGGACCGTTGCCGCGCACCTGCGCATAGTCGCGCACGCGTTTGAGCAGACGGTTGGCGAGGCGCGGCGTACCACGCGAGCGCGAGCCGATCTCGAGCGCGCTGGGATGGTCGATCGTCACGCCCAGGATAGTCGCCGAGCGCGTCACAATCTGAGCGAGCTCCTCGACCGTGTAGTAGTCCAGGCGATACGAAATGCCAAAGCGATCGCGCAGCGGGCCGGTCAGCATTCCCGAGCGGGTCGTTGCCGCCACCAGCGTAAACTTGGGGATATCTAGGCGAATCGAACGTGCGGCCGGGCCTTTGCCGATCACGATATCAAGCGCAAAGTCCTCCATCGCGGGATACAGGACTTCCTCGACCGAGCGGTTAAGGCGGTGGATCTCGTCGATAAACAGCACGTCACCTGGCTGCAAGTTGGTAAGGATAGCCGCCAGGTCACCCGTACGCGCGATGGCCGGGCCGCTCGTCGTCTTGATCTGAGCGCCCAGCTCGTTGGCGATAACCGTGGCCAGCGTGGTCTTGCCCAGACCCGGAGGGCCCGAGAAAATCACGTGGTCGAGCGTCTCGCCACGGCTCTGCGCCGCCTCGATCAGCACGCGAAGGCTCTGCTTGATATGCTCCTGACCGCAGTAGTCGTCCAGGCGCTGGGGACGCAGGGTACGGTCGACATCGAGATCCTCGGGCGTCAGTTCCGAACCCACCATACGCTCACCGTGCGCCATGGATGCCGCTGGCGAGTTGCCGGGCGTCGCCCACAGGTCCTGAGAGTCATCGGCTTCCCACATCACGCATCCATTCCGAGTCGCTTAAGCGCCGCGCCGAGCAGATCCTCGACACGCATATCCTGCCCATCATACCCGCTCAGGGCAACCTCGGTCTCCTGCGGGCTAAAGCCCATGGAGAGGAGCGCCGCGCGGGCGTCGTCGATCGCCGAGGGAGCGGCGGCAGGGACCGGCATCGCAACCTGGCCGGGAATCACGTCGACCGGAACAAAGCCCTTGTCCTTGGCAAAGGTACTCTTGAGCTCCAAGATGAGGCGCTGAGCGGTCTTTTTGCCCACACCAGGCACCTTGGCCATGCCCTTGTCATCCTCGGCCATTACCAGGGAATACAGCTGTCCCACGGTATAGGTGGAAAGCACGGCAAGCGCCAGGCGCGGACCAACGCCCGAGACGGAAACGAGCCGATCGAACATCGTGCGCTCGTCCTTGGAGGCAAAGCCAAAGAGCGTCATGGCGTCCTCGCGCACCTGCATGCGGGTATAGAGGCGAACCTCACCGCCGGGCGTAGGCAGCGTGGCGGCAGTGCTGCCCGAAATACCGAGCTCAAAGCCCACGCCCGATACATCGACGACGGCCGAGCTCATCGTGGCCTCGACAAGCGTTCCATGGAGCTGGGAGATCATCAGTATCCGGTTCCTCTCTGTTGATAGAACTCGCCGCCGGTAAGCGCCCGGGTGCGGCTTAGGTTAACGTGACAGATGGCGCAGGCCAGCGCATCGGCGGCATGGTCTGGGTGAGGGTCGTGATCGAGCTGCGTGAGCGTACGCACCATGTAGGCAACCTGCCGTTTATCTGCAGCGCCCGTGCCCACCACGGCCTGCTTGATCTGCATGGGCGTGTATTCGCCAATCTCGAGCGCGCATTCCGAAAGCGCCACGAGCGCGGCACCGCGGGCATGCGCCGTGGGGATGGCCGAGCGGACGTTAGCGCCAAAGTAGATGCTCTCGATAGCCGCGGTATCGGGACGGTAGCGTTCGACGACGCCCTTGAGGTCGCGGGCGATATGCGACAGGCGCACCGCGAGCGGGCTGCCCGCGCTGGTCTCGATACAACCGTAGGCACGGCAGCGAACCTCGCCACGTCGCTCCTCGATAATCCCCCAGCCCGTATGGGCCAAACCGGGGTCGATACCCAAAATGACCAAGCCGACCTCCCCTCGTCACAAGCACAGCGCAAGGCAAGGCCCCGCGCATCATTCACGAACGTCTGTTCTAGAATAACACAACGGGGCCAAGACGCTTAGTTGAAGTATCGGGGTTGGAAGCGAATCCCATCCCATAGTTAGTTTTGGCTGAAGAATGGGAACTGCCTCGGGTCTACCGGCGGATGCGGCATCGGACCACCCTGGGGCCCACCCTGCGGTCCGCCCTGGCCGCCCATCATCTTGTCGATGGCGTCCTGGACCTCACCCTCAAACTTTTTCATGCCCTCATGCAAACGACGCTGACCGTCCTCGGAGCGCAGCTCTTCCATCTGCTCGGGCGAAATACCCAACAGCTCGCCCAATATGCCCATCATCTCACCGCGCATACGGTCACTCGTATCGTCGTCGGCAAAGCGGCGCACCTCGGCGCGTGCCAGCGAATCAACCGTCATGCGCTCCTTACCGTTGAGCCCCAGATCGGACCACGCAAGCATGTACGGCCAGGCGCGCTCGACAAACGAACGGGTCGAAACGATCGGCACCGTCGGTAGCATGCGACGAGCAGCCTCACCCTGGCGTACAAGCATCAGCAGCAGCGAGCAGGCCTCGGGCTTGTCGGCGGCCATCGGGATGTCGTCGAAAGGTCGATTGCGGTCTACGTGCGACTCAAGCGCACCATCGACCTCGCCCGGCTCAAGCCCGCCCAGCAGCTGTGCCGCGCGATCGAGCATATCAACCGGACCGGTGAGCGTCGAGAGCGCCTGCGCCAGCACGCGATCCATGCAATCCTCCACCGCGTTGAGCGTCACGAGCTCTTGGGGCACCACGGCCGAGGCGCAGTTGCGCACGCGTGCCACAAACTCGAGCGTCGACAGATACACATCGCCAAAGGGCGCATAATCGCCCTGGTAGCCACCGCAAAGCGCGGGCGCCGCCAGCGCGTACTCGGTCTTGGAAAGCGGGCTCAGCGCCATAGCGCCCAGCTCGAGCGCCGTATCCTCGAGCATCAGGCCCAGCGCACGCGAACGCAGGCGTTCGGCATCGCCCGCCGACACGTCGCGATCGAGCACGCGCGCCGCATCCGGCGCATCGCGCTCGACAGTGCGAATGTGCAAGCGCTCGGCGATTGAGCGAACAGCGGAACAACGGGCGGCCTCGGCCTCCTCCTGCGCCGGCGTAAAGATGCGATTGCGCCCCAGCACCAGGCCAATCACATTACGCGGACCCAAGGCATCGACGGCAAGTGCCGCCAACAGGGACGACGGCAAATCGCCCTCGAGCGCCACCACGGCACGCGACGCACCGCGGGCGCGGGCATTGTCGCGCACGGCAAGCACCAGCGCCTGCCACAGCCACTCCTCGGAGCGAAACTGGGGCAGCTCATGGTCCTCCAGGGCATCGAGCATCACGCCGCGCTGAATCTCCTGAACCAGCAGGCTCTCCTCAAAACAGGGCGCCTGGGCCACCACGCGACCACAATCGTCGAGCACAAACGATCCGCCGGTATACACCGACTCGTCATAGGCGCCGACCGGCGCCATGCAGGCAAACCATACACTGCGCTTGGAGGCGATCTTGCGGTAAGCACCGCTGCGCACGGCGGCGACGGCAGCCGTCTCGCGGTCGGTCATGTCAAATGCGTTGAATTGGAAATAGGCAATGAGGTCGACACCGGTCGGCAGCATCTCGAGCTCGCGGTCCAAGTCGAAGATCACGGCGATACGCACGCCGTCCACGTCAAACACCGGCGGTGCCCAACGCGTGTCGTTGTTCTCGCCACGCTGCAGGGCGATGCTTGTGCGCGCGGGCACCACGCGACCATCCTTAAGCATCATATAGTCAAGCAGGGGCTGGCCCTCAAACGAAACCGCAGCGGGCACGATGCAGATCATGTCGAGCTCTTGGATGCGCTCGGCAACGCCCGTCAGGCCCATCAACATATCGTGCTCAAAATCGGCAGCGCCCACCAGGCCACCGGGCATGGCACCCATAAAGAGCGGGGCCGGAACGCACAGCACGCGCGCGCCGCGCTCATGAGCCAGGCGAGCCTGGTCCTCGATGCGGCCGCAAATGCCCTCAATATCACCCAGGCGCATATCGATCTGTGCAAGCGCGAGCTTCATGGACAAGCCCTTCCCATCGTAACTGTCGTTATCGTAGTAAAAGCGCCGGCCGCATAATGCAGCCGGCGCTCGCATGTGCATATGCTAGCTATGATACCCCGAGCGGGGGCGCGCTCCTAGAACGTCGCGGACCACAGCCCATGCAGGTTGCAGTAGGCATAGACGGTACCGGTCTTGGAGCCGCCAGCGAAAAACGTCGTGGGCTTCATGCCGGGCTCAAGGTAATGGACCTCCAGGCGGCCCTCGGCCTCAAGCGCGATCCACTCGATATAGTGCTCGGGCAGCATGGGATGCTCGGTCGAGCCCACGCGTGCGCGAATGACGTGGCCGTCGCGCTCGATCTCGACAACAGGCACATGCTTCTCGTGCGCCGCGTCCTCGGTGTTCGCCGTCAGCTCCGTGCAGCCGGCAGGGGTCGCAACGCCATCGCCAAGGGCGGCAACGAGCTTGCCGTCAGAGTCCTTAAAGAATTTCGCCATGATGTTCTCCTTTGCTGATGTGCCGATGTTCTCGATGGTTCTTATGCCCAAAGGCAGGCGAACCATCCACGGCATGGCAAATGAACACATAACGGGCGGGAACGGTGGGGCGGCGCGTACTATCCGCCCCGGCAACCCCATCCCGCGCGCGGTTAGCGACCGTCGCCGCCGAGCAGCGCCAGAACATCCTCGCGGGTAAACAGCGCCGACGAGATACCATCGCCGCCGAGCACACTGTTGACCAGATCGCGCTTGGACTCCTGCATCTGCATAATGCGTTCCTCGATCGTGTCCTTGGCGATGAGTTTGTACACGGTCACGGCGTGCTGCTGGCCAATGCGGTGGGCGCGGTCGGTCGCCTGGTCCTGCGCCGCCACGTTCCACCACGGGTCGTAGTGGATGACCACGTCGGCAGCCGTCAAATTGAGGCCCACGCCGCCCGCCTTGAGCGAAATCAAGAACACCGGTACCTCGCCCGCCTGGAACTGAGCAACCATCTTGGCGCGGCTCTCCTTGGATGATGCGCCCGTGAGCTTAAGAAAGGCAATATCCTCCTTGGCCAGGCGCTTGCCGATGATATCGAGCATGCCCGTAAACTGGCTGAACAGCAAGATGCGGTGACCGCCGTCGAGCGCGCCGTGAACGAGCTCCATGCACGTATCGAGCTTGGCGCTTCCCGCCTTGTAGTCCGCGTAATGCAGACGCGGGTCGCAGCAGATCTGTCGCAGCTTGGTGAGCTCGGCAAGTACCTTGAGCTTGTCTTTCTTAAACTCCCCGGCCTCGCGGTGCTGCACTTGCTGGGCAATGCGGTCCTGGTTGGCCAGGTAGAGCTTGCGCTGCTCGCCGGTAAGTTGCGCCATCACCGTATCCTCGATCTTCTCGGGCAGATCGGCCACCACATCTTCCTTGACGCGACGCAGCACAAACGGCGACACGAGCGCCTGCAGACGAGCGGCGCTGTCGCCCTCGGCATGTTCGACGGGACCCTCAAAGCGCTTGGCAAATGAGTCGCGCGTGCCCAGAAGGCCCGGCATCAAAAAGTCGAAGATGCTCCAGAGCTCGGACAGACGGTTTTCGATGGGCGTGCCCGTCAGAGCAAAGCGCACGCCGGCCGGCAGGCGCTTGGCAGCGCGGGCCACCTGGGTGAGCGGGTTTTTAATGTACTGGGCCTCGTCGAGCACCACGCGGGCAAAGTCCTGCTCGACGTATTCGTCGATGTCGCGGCGCATAAGGTCATACGACGTTACCACCACGTTATGCTCGGCCACGCCGGCAATTTGCACGCGACGCTGGGCCTTGGCGCCCACGATGGCACACACATCAATCGAGGGGGCAAAGCGCTCCAACTCGGCAGCCCAGTTGTACACGAGCGACGCGGGACATATCACGAGCGTGGGCTTGGTGTCCCCCGCCTCCACGCGCGCCAGAATGTGCGCGATCATCTGCAGCGTTTTGCCCAGGCCCATATCGTCGGCCAAGATGCCGCCAAGGCCCAGATGCTCAAGCGAGCCGAGCCACTGGTAGCCGTCAATCTGGTAGCCACGCAGCGTAGCCTTGAGAGAGGCGGGTACCGTAAAGTCCATCTTGCCGAGCGTGTCCAGGCGCTCGACGGTACGGCGGAACGCAGCGTCGCGATCGGCCTCGAGCGCGGGCGTGCGTGCGAGCATGCCATCGACGAACAGGGTACTCGACGCGGGAAGCGACACGCCGTCGAGCAGGTCGACGGCATCGACGCCCAGGTCCTCGGCAAGGCCAAACGCGGCACGAGCGCCCTCGTCCAGGCGCACGATATCGCCCGACGTGAGACGCGCAAACGTCTGGTGACGCTTGTAGGAGTCGAGGTAGATGGCAAGGTCAGCCGCCGAAAGCCCGCTCGCACCCAGCTCGACGTCGAGCAAGTTGCTCTTGACGGTGGCGCGCACCGAGAGCTTAGGCGCAGGGCGTACCGAGATCTGGCGCAGGCGATCGCTGAGCATGACCTCGCCCAGCTCGGACAAAGCCGTCAGCCCTTCGGTCAGCAAGTGGAACAGGCTCTCGTCATCGCGCTCCTCAAATGCCAGGCCGCCCTCGTAGAAATCGAAGTACAGGGCCGCCGTGTCCATAACGCGAAACTCCGCCACCGTATCGCGGGGCGGAACGCCGGGGCGCTGCTCTTCGAAGGGGCTGCCCGGAGCGCCCAGGCCAAAAAGATCTGCCGACCAATCGCCGTAGGTAACCGTAACTTTGCAGGTCACGAGCCCATCGTCGACGCCGATTGCCATGGCAAAACTCGGCTCGGGCGCCACGGTATCGAGCGCAGCGGGCGCGGTCAGGTCGGTGTAGTCGCGCAAGATAGGCAGTGCCATGCGGCAGAACTCGCCCACCTGGTCGGAGGCGATATGGACCGGCGTGCGGCAGGGCAACAAGTGCGACAGGAACGGCGCCGCATGTTGGGCAAACGCCATGTCGGTACGGCGCGCGCGGCGCGTATCGACCAGATAGGCTGCATCGCCCGCGACAAAGCAGTACGTATCGGCCGGCAGGCGCAAGTCGTAGCTGCCTCCCGCCGCCGGTGCAATCTTGGCGGCAAGGAGCGGCGGGCGCTTAGCCGGGACTTCGCCCTCCCCCTGCGGCGACGGCTCGACCGCCACCTCGTAGGCGCGATGCGTCGTCGTCCCCCGCGACCAAGCAGGCTCAAAGGACATAGTCCTGCCACGCAGCAGGTCCAGCACGGACACGACGGAATATTCGGATACCGGCAACTGACGCTCGGCGACAAAACCGCTGCGGGCAAAGTCGTACGATGCCGAGCGCGAACTCGTAATATCGCTCAGGTAGGCGACCGTCATTGCGACAAAGTCGAGCAGCTTCGTCGATACGTCGTCGAATGCCTCGGGCACATGGACAAACGTAAGCTTCTTGCCATAGGAGAACGTACCGCCGCGCACATAGGCATCGGCCATGCCGTCGATATCCTTAACCACGTAGGACACCGAACCGCAGCGAATGCGAAACTCGAGCGCCCAGTTAAAACGATCGGCAAACAGCGGATTGTAGTACGGCACCAGCGAGGGCTCCAGCACTGCCTTGGGCGCATCGGGGTCAATGGTGCTGACGAACTTGCGACGCATAGCCACGAGCTCGTCCATGCGCGCGTCCGAAAGATCGGAAAGCGCCGCCACAAGGCTCGGGCTCGTGGGGACGGGTGCCGGGAAGGGAAAATTGGGGTTGACCGAAGATGCGCTAGGCGCGGGGCGTGCGGACTGTTTGGATTGTGCGGGCGGTGCCGTAAACGTGCGGACCGGCGTACGCAGGCCCTCGACAGGCTCGGCGCCGCTGGCATCCAGATACGCCAGCGCCGTGGCGATAGCGTGCTTGCACATGCCGGAATAGCGGAAGGCGGCGGGGCAATCGCAGTCGTAGTCGACAACCTCGTGCTCGTCCATGTCGAGCGCCACGTGCGTCTTGTACAGGTCGCCGCGCGAGCCGCGCACCGTGCCCTCAATAGTCACATTTTTGGAGAAGCGCGAGCCGGAGTCCTCAAACGACAGCACGGCGCCGTTGAGCATGAGCGAGCGCCCCTTCATAAAGGTACTGCTGAGCGCCGCCTCCTTACGAAGCGCCTGCGCAAACGTCCCCTGCGCCATCACTTCCTCCAATCTCGCGCGGACCAGCAACGCCGTCCCTAGATCACCGTCACGCGGCCTTGGTTGCCGACGATGGCCTTTGCCTCTGCCAACAGCGGAATCGAGCGTGCGTTGACCTTGGCCGGTACCTCGGCACGCAGTACGCGCCCGTCCACCTGCTCGATAAAGATCTCCACGCGGTCGCCGCCCGGGTTGGCGGTAAGCACCGTGGCAAGACGCGCCATATTGCCCTGGCTAAAGCGGCTGTTGGGCACCATGACCTCAAACACCTTGGGCTTGTTGTTCTCCTCGTTAAGCTCAAGCGGCACGATCTCCTGCGCGATGATCTGGTCGCCGCGGTCCGAACGCTCGAGCTTGCCCTTAATGCGCACAAACGCATCGGACAGCTGCGCACCGGTCTCGGGATCGACCTCGCCGTACAGGTACCCCTCGGCCTCCTTGTAGGTCTTGGGGAACACCACGACCGTGGCCTCGCCTTCCATGTCCTCGAGCTGCACGATGCCCATGGGGTCGCCGTTTTTGGTCACGCGCTTGGACACGCTCGAGACCATGCCGGCCCACCACAGCGCCTTGCCCTCGGGAATCTCCTGGTTGATGGTACCGCCCGTAGGATTCTGAACTTCGTAGCCAGTGTCGATCTGCGAGAACGAGAAGTCGCGTGCCTTGGCTAGTGCATACTCAAACGGGCGCAGCGGATGGTCCGAGACATAGATGCCCAGAACCTCCTTCTCCTGGCTCAGCTTAAGGTGGCGGTCCCACTCCTGGCCGTCCGGATCGGGCACGCTCACCTCAAAGCCCGAGCCCTCAACGTCGCCAAACATGTCGAAGAACGACGTCTGGCCGCTCGCGCGGTCCTTCTGGCGCTTTACCGCGGCATCGATGATGTTCTCAGGGTTGTTCTTATCCACAAAGTGCATCATCTGGCGACGCGGATACCCCGTGGAGTCGAAGGCGCCTGCCTTGATGAGCGATTCGATCACACGGCGGTTGGCCTGGCTCGAGTCCACGCGCTCGACAAAGTCGTGCAGCGTCTTAAACGGACCGCCCGCCTCGCGCTCGGCGATAATCGCCTGCGCCACGCCGGTGCCCACGCCGCGGATGCCAGCCAAACCAAAGCGCACGCCTTCCTTGGTAGCCGTGAACTCGGTACCGGACTCGTTGACATCTGGCGAAAGCACGGGGATGCCGTCGTGACGGCACGCCGAGACGTAATGCACGATCTTGTCGGTCTTGCCCGTATAGGACGTCAGAACGGCCGCCATGTACTCGTGCGGATAATGCGCCTTGAGCCACG
The DNA here is from genome assembly GCA_036426035.1 of Collinsella sp. Classification (GTDB taxonomy): domain Bacteria; phylum Actinomycetota; class Coriobacteriia; order Coriobacteriales; family Coriobacteriaceae; genus Collinsella. Next base: position 5,873 of record JAXJPE010000107.1, on the reverse strand, counting down.
CCGTCTGCATAACCAGGATGGCGTAGCCGGCGGAGTGCGACTTATTAAAGGCGTAGGACGCGAACTCGAGAACATCGTCCCAAATCTTCTGGGCGACCTCGCGCGTGTAGTTGTTCTTGATGGCGCCGTTCATCCAGTGGTCGTAGGTGGTCTCGTCCGAGCCATCCTCCCAGTGGAGCACCGTCGACGTGAGCAGTTTGATCTTTTTCTTAGCCACGGGCTTACGGATACGCGAGTCCGATTCGCCCTTGGAGAAGCCGCACATCTCGACGGAGATGAGCATAACCTGCTCCTGGTAGACCATGGTGCCGTAGGTTTCGCCCAGGATGTCGTCCAGACGGTCGTCGTAGGAGACGGCCGGTTCCTTGCCGTTCATGCGGTTGATGTAGGACGAGACCATGCCGGCGCCCAGCGGGCCCGGGCGGTACAGGGCGATCAATGCCACGACATGCTTGTACTCGGTGGGCTTCATGTTCTTGATCGTGGCCGTCATGCCGGCGGACTCGACCTGGAAGACGCCGGCGGTGTGACCGGAGCCCATGAGCTTAAAGATCTCGGGGTCGTCAAAGGGAATCTCTTCCTCTTTGATGTCGATGCCGAAGTTCTTTTTGATGTTGGCCTTGGCCTTAGAGATAACCGTCAGCGTGCGCAGGCCTAGGAAGTCCATCTTGAGCAGGCCCATGTCGGCAACGGTATGGCCCTCGTACTGGGTAATCTCGACGCCGCCCTTGGTATCGAGCTTGGTGGGCACATGCTCGTTGACGGGGTCGCGGCAGATCAGAACGGCGCACGCGTGCACACCCTCGCCACGGGTGAGGCCCTCGATCGAGAGCGCCGTGTCGATGATGCGGCGGGCGTCGTCATCTTTTTTATAGGCCTCGGCAAAATCGGGGTTAAACAGATCCTCTTTGCCGGGTTGCTTTTCGAGCACCTGCTTGAGCTTGACCTTGGGGTCGCTCGAGACCATCTTGGACAGGCGCTGGCCCATGTAGACCGGGTAGTCCAGGACGCGCGCGGCGTCGTTGATGGCCTGCTTGGCCTTAATGGTCGAGTAGGTGATGACGTGGGTGACCTTCTCGGGGCCATAGAGCTGGCGAACGTGCTCCACGACCTCGAGGCGCCGCTCATCGTCGAAGTCCATATCGATATCGGGCATCTCGGTACGCTGCGGGGACAGGAACCTCTCGAACATCAGGCCGTTCTCGAGCGGGTCGAACGCGGTGATGTTCATGGCGTAGGCGACGATAGCGCCGGCGGCCGAGCCACGGCCGGGGCCGACGCCGATGCCGTTGTCCTTGGCCCATTGCACGTACTCGGCGACGATCAAGAAGTAGGCGGCAAATCCCTTGTCGCAGATGACTTTGTATTCGTACTCAAAGCGCTCTTTGATGTTGACGCCGCCGATCTCGCGCGTGGCCCAGTCGTCACCATAGTGCTGGCGCAGGCCTTTCTCGCACTCGCGGCGGAACTGGCTCTCGTGCGTCTCGCCGGGATCGAGCAACGGGAAGCGCGGCAGGATGATGGAGTCCCAGTCCAGCTCAACGTAGCACTTGTCGGCGATCTCGAGCGTATTGTCGCAGGCCTCGGGGCAATACGGGAACATCGCCCGCATCTCCTCCTCGGTCTTCATGTAAAACTCCGAGCCGGTCATGCGCATGCGGTTGGGGTCGTCGACCTTGGCGTTCATGCCAATGCACATGATGACGTCCTGCACGGGCGCGTCCTCGCGACGCAGGTAGTGGAAGTCGTTGGTGGCGATGACCTTGACGCCCACCTGCTTGGCGATGTCGATGAGCGTGCGGTCCATCTGCTCGTCGGTCAGGCCGTTGTCGGTGGTGATGCCGTGTTCCTGGATCTCGATGTAGAAGTCGCCGGGCTCGAAGGTGTCACGGAAGGTCTCGGCCCACTTGATGGCGCCCTCCATGTCACCGCGGTCGATGTACTTGGGGATGATGCCCGCGATGCAGGCGCTCGTGCAGATCATGCCCTTGGCGTGGCGGCGCAGGTTGTCGAGCGTCACGCGCGGCTTGTAGTAAAAGCCCTGCACGGCGGCCTCGGAAACCGTCTGCATCAGGTTGACGTAGCCCTCCTGGTCCTTGGCCAGAAGGATCATGTGGTAGAGCTCGGGCTTATGGTCGCGGGCGAGCGTCTCGTCCGGCGTAAAGTAGACCTCGCAGCCAAAGATGGGCTTGATGACCAGGGGCGGCTTGAGCTCGTCGATGTTGCCCTTCTCGTCCCACATGGCCATGTCCTTCACATACTGGGCATGCTCGCGCGGGTTTTCCTCGGGATCGGGCTCCACCAGCTCGTCGCGGCGGTCCTTTTCCAGGAAGGCCTTGTCGTGGCTCCAGGTTTTGTACTCGGGCGTGTTGTGGTTGACGGCGTCGCAGGCCAGCGCCAGGTCGGGCACGCCGTACATGTAGCCGTGGTCGGTAATGGCCACGGCGGGCATGCCCAGCTCAACGGCACGGTTGACCATATCCTGGATACGGGTTGCGCCGTCGAGCATGGAAAAGACAGTGTGGTTGTGCAGATGGACGAATGCCATGTGATGAGCTCCGATGCGGGTTCGTGATCTTAGGGTTACGATTCTACCGCACAGCGCGGACGGCACCCGAACCTAGCCCAAACCCACACGGCTCCTCTTGCAGTTGCGGTGAAATGCGGACTGTTTGGCGGCTTTTTTGACCAAAACAGTCCGTATTCCACCGCAAGTTATCTGAGGACTAGAGGTTGTAGGTGACCACCTGAGGCTCGGCGGGTTCGACGAAGATGGTTGGATTCGCCCGCTCCACGCGAACGAACTTGACGGTCACGACCTCAAAGCCCGCCTTGTGCAGAACGTCGGCGTAAACGCGCGCCTGCAAGGCGTGTTTCTCGAGCAGCTGCTCCGGCGTCTCGTCCGGCGTGCCACCCGTCTTGTAGTCGATGACCAGTGCACACGACGGATCGGCCGGGTCGGTGGCCAGTGCATCGATGGCGCCCTCGGCATATGCACCGTAGCGGGCAATGTCCTCGTCTTCGCAACCCAGCGAGAAGAACGGTACCTCGGCACGAACGCACGGCCAGGCAAGCAGCTCGGCACGGACCGCCGACTTGAGCCAGCGATCCAGAGCGACATCGAAGCGCTCGCGCTGTTCCGGCGTCAGGTGCCACAGGCGAGCCAGGGCCTCGGCACGCTCAGCGGGCAGCGCATCGGCACACATCTCGATGAGCCACTGGCAGGCAGCGTGGAAGGCCGAGCCCAGCGCCATGGGGTTGCCAACGGGCTCGACGGCGGCCACGTCTGCATCCGTCATCTCGGAACCATCCGACTCCGCATCATCGCCGGACTCGTCCATGGGAACACGAGCCTCGGCGGCACGGTCTTCCGCCTCGGCATGGAGCGCCGCGGCGATTGACGAGTAGCTATACGAATCACGCATCGGATACGGACAGATGCCCATGCGCACGCCCACTGCCTGGGGATACACAAGCTCAAACGAATCGGGCTTGGGGTCGGCAGGACCGGGCACAGTTGAGCGCGCAGCATTATCAGCGACATCGACATCGCCGCGAACAAGCCTGCCCTCGACATCCAGCGAAGCGTTGGCCTCAAACGCCTGCTCGCCAAACGTAAAGTCCGTCAGCGAAATGAGCTCGTAGTCGCCCGGTTGGGAGTTGTCGAACACCAGGCGGTCGCTATCGAGCTGCGGCATGTCCAGACTGTCGGTCGGCAGGATGCGGCGCAGGACGTCGTAGGTCAGGTCCGTCTCGACATCGAAGGTCGGCGCCGTCACCTTGCCACGGCTCACGCCGGCGTCCATCGCCAAGATCACCAGCTCGCCCGCACGCGTCATGGCAACGTAGAGCAAGCGGGCCCGTTCCTCGAGCGAAAGCTGCAGGTCGTCGTTGCGCAGGCGGGCAAATGCCTCGGCGGGAGAGCCCGTCGCGCATACGTCCTCCATAAGCTCTGGCGGCAGCCACAGCGACGTGCCCTTGCCCTTAAACGCGTGTTCAAACTGCTTTTTGACGTCATCGCCCTTCACGAAGGTCCCGTCGGCAAGCTTAACGCCATCGAAGCGCGCCGGCAGCGCCACGACATGCGCCCCACCGTCGACGCGACCCATCTGTGCCGCACCGGACGATTTGCGCACGCCAAAACACTCGGCAACCGCCACGACCGGATACTCCAGGCCCTTGGACGCATGCACGGTCATGATGCGCACCGCGCCGTCGCCCTCCTCGTTGAGGGCGCCCGGGGCCTCCTTGCCCGCCAAGAAGCGGTCGAAGGCGAGCGCGATGGAGCGCGGAGAATTGCCGAGCTCGGCCTCTGCCTCGGCCACGGCGTCGAGCGCCTTGAGCACGTTGGCGGCAATGGCCTTGCCCTCGGGGCCGCGCTGCGCCAGACGCACGAACCAGCCGGAGGCATTGACCACATCGCGCGCGATGGCGGCGAACGAATCGCGTCCCACGCGACGAAGCGCGTAGCGCAGCACCTCGCGGGCACGCGTCACGAGCGGCAGGCTCTGCAAACCCGGCACATCGGAATCACTCATGATGCCCACATCGATATTGCGGCGCGACGTCTCGCCCGTCTGCTCGTCGAGCTTGGTCGCCAGCGCCAGGAACTCCTGGGCGCCGAGTGCAAACATCGGCGAGGCCAGCAACGGCATAAGGCCTTGGGCCGTATCAGCCGGATTGGCGAGCGCGCAGACCAGGGCACGCACCGTCTGCACCTCGGCCGCCTGGGCAAAGACCGAGCCGCCTGCGATGACGCAGTCGAGTCCTTGGTCGCGGAAGGCCTGCGCGTAGACGTCGGCATTGGTCATGCGACCCAGCAGCAGCACCATATCGCCCTGGGGCTGCCCCGCTTTGACGAGCGCTTGGAACCGCTCGGCAATCGCGCGAGCTTTCGCCTGCGTTCGCTCCTGCGTGCTGCCGCCGGTAACGAACAGCGCCTGGCGGCGCGACGCCTTTGCCTTGAGCTTGTCCTTGCGTTTGTCGCTCGGTTCAAGATCCAAGAACCCCTGCATCAAACCACCGGTGTCGCCGTCAAAGACGCGCGCCACGTAGCGCAGCACCTCGTCGTGGCTGCGGAAGTTGCGGACAAGCTTGACGAGCTCGCCGGCGGGGGCATCGGATGCGACAGCCGTCTCGGGCGCAGCAGAGGAGCCCACCTTGCGCTCCTGGCGGCGAAACACCTCAACCTCGGCGCCACGGAAGCGATAGATCGACTGCTGCGCATCGCCCACGGTGCACAGCGCGCGCTCGCCCGCACCCGTCAAATAGCGAATCAGATCGACCTGCATCTGGTCGGTATCTTGGAACTCGTCGATCATGACCATCTTAAAGCGGCCCTCATAGGCAGCTCGAATAGCCGGGTAGTCGCGCAGCGCCTCGTACGCCATGCGCAGCAGGTCATTGTTATCGAGCGCGGACTGGTCGGCCTTGAGCGCACGGTACTCCGCCTCTACGGCACGGGCAAGCCCCACCAGCGCATCGAGCGCCGGGCCGCCGCAGGCAAGCACGATATTGATAAACGCATCGGCGGCCTCGGCCTTGAGCAGCTCGACCTGCTCCTTAGGGAATGCCTTGCTCGCGCGCGGCATGGTGCACGACATCATGAGTCGCGCCGCATCGGCCATGGTCTTGCCGCTCGCCTCGAACGCGTCGATGGCCTCGAGCGCCACCTGCGCCTTCTCGGTCGCGGCCTTGCTCGCGCCGAGCGCCGCACGATAGGCATCGGCAAGCGCCGAGGTGTCGGCCTGGCCACGCGCCACGCGCACATCGTCCATGCCGCCCGGAAGCTGGCTCGATAGCTCCAGCAGGTCGCGCACCAGGCCTTTGATGGTGGTACCGGCGCCAAACGGCCCGCCCTCGCCCGCCATGGG
>JAXJPE010000106.1:0-30527 GCA_036426035.1 Collinsella sp. | reverse complement strand
GTGTCTAACTACTTCTACATCGAGCGGCGTGGACAGGTCGCGGCGCTGCTGTCCAAGCTTGCCAACGACGACGTAGATGGTGCGTGCGTGCTGGCCGATGCCATTGTCGCCGGCGATGAGACCACGGCCGCTGCGCTCGGTGCCCCGGCTGCGGACGAGCAGGTGTGGGAGACGTTCTTTGCCAATTCTGGTGCCGAAGCCAACGAGGGCTCGATGAAGCTTGCGCGTCTGTACGCCAAGCGTGCTGGTAACGGCGGCAACACCATCGTATGCATGCGTGGCGGCTTCCACGGCCGTACGCTCGAGACCATTGCCGCCACCATGCAGGATTGGCTACAGGACAGTTTCCGTCCGCTGCCGGGTGGCTTTGTGGCCTGCACACCCAACGATGTAGATGAACTGCGTGCAATTTTTAAGCAGTTGGGCAGTGAAATTTGCGCCGTGATGCTCGAGCCGATTCAGGGCGAGAGCGGTGTGCACCCCATGACCGAGGAGTTTATGGCTACGGCGCGCGACTTGGCGCACGAGGTGGGTGCCGTGCTTATTGCCGACGAGGTCCAGTGCGGAATCTTTCGTACGGGTAAGCCGTTTGCGTTCCAGACCTATGGCGTGGAGCCCGACATCATGAGCCTTGCCAAGGGCATTGCCGACGGTGTGCCTATGGGTGCCGTGGTGGCAAAGAAGGAAATCGCCGACGTCTTTAAGCCCGGCGATCATGGTTCGACCTTCGGTGGCAGCTGCTTGGCCATCGCGGCGTGTGCCGCGACGCTCTCCGCGCTTGTGCACGGCGATTATGCCGAGCATGCTGCCAAGGTTGGCGCCTATATGGAGCAGGCGCTGGCTAAGCTTCCGCATGTGGTAGAGGTGCGTGGTCGCGGCCTGATGCTCGGCTGCGATTTGGATGCTGCCGCGGGTGATGCACACGACGTCGTGGCCCGTGCATTGGGGGCTGGTGCCGTGATCAACGCTACAGGCGCACATACGCTGCGCTTCCTTCCGCCGCTCGTGTGCGAAGAGGCCGACGTGGACAACCTGATCGAGATCCTGGCGGGTGTTTTGGCCTAACACGGCGCAATAACTTAATTTGGACCGGGTTCCGGACTGCGGACGTGCCATATGCGGCACGATTCAGCGGTCTGGAGCCCGTTTTGCTATCGATTTACCATGGCTGGGATAGGCCGTGTGCAAAAAGTGGCAAATATGAGTACGGGCACTAACTTCGTAACATATAAATTAGGCACTTTTAGATGAGTTGGGCCACATATGTCCAGTTTTGTAGTTGGCAAATTGGCTTAACTGGACTATCGATCGTCGTTCTAATGCCGGATTTGCCTTTTATGACTTCGAAAACGCTGCTACTAAAAAGGTAGCAGTACTCATATTTGGCATTTTTTGCACACGGGTATTCGCCAAGGGTCCATTTCGCCGCCCGAGCCCCGCTTCGTCGCTCCGCTCCTCGCGTGCTGCGCTGGAAAACGCTTCGCGTTTCCTCAGCTCCGCACTCTTGCGGGTTCGAATCCCATGCACCGGCCCAAAAAAGAAAGGCCTCCATCGCTGGGGGCCTATCAATTCAATGGCGGGCGATGAGGGATGTCCGCGTGCGGCTGGCGCCGTCCGCGCCCCGCTTCGTCGCTCCGCTCCTCGCGTGCTGCGCTGGAAAACGCTTCGCGTTTCCTCAGCTCCGCACCCTGTCGGGTTCGAATCCCTCTGCGATGGGCCCAAAAAAGAAAGGCCCCCATAGCTGGGAGCCTAACAAATCAGTGGTGGGCGATGAGGGATTCGAACCCCCAGCCTTGTGCGTGTAAAGCACCTGCGCTAACCGTTGCGCCAATCGCCCGCAGAGATTGAGTATAGCGGAAACCCTGCGTGGTTCACCGCTAATTCATAACGAAAACTAAGCGGCGACTTTAGCGCCCTTGTCCTCGTCGATAAAGAAGCGCTTGTACCAAATGAGGAACGTCAGCGTGGTATAGATCTTGCGCTGGTTGAGCGCGCGACCCTTAAAGTGATCGTCGAGCAGTTTCATGAGCGCATCGGTGTCAAAGAAATCAGCAGCCCACGGCGCGGTGAAGTATTCCTTTACGTAGTCGTAATACTTTTGCTCGCGCAGCCAGAACTTGACCGGTACGGGGAAGCCCACCTTCTTGCGCGTTGCCCACTCGTCGGGCAGCGTGCGGTTGGCAGCGTGACGCAGAACGAGCTTGCAGCCTTCTTCGTTAACACGGTAGTTGGCGGGAATGTGCTCGGCAAACTCCATGACCTTCTTGTCCAGGAACGGAACGCGGAGCTCCAGAGAATGCGCCATGCACATCTTGTCGGCCTTGAGCAGAATGTCACCCGGCAGCCACATGTTCATATCCAGATACTGTTTCTTGGAAAGCTCGCAGCAGTCGGGAACCTGCTTGTAGTACTCGGCGCACATCTCGGCGGCGTTCTTGCCGGTGTTATAAGCGGGCTTGAGCACCTCGTCGACTTCGGAGGGATCGAACACCTTTGCCTGACCCACATACCAGCGCTCGGGAACCTCGGCGCATTTCGTCAGGAAGTTGTGTCCCTTAAAGTAGGGGAGATGCTGAACGAGTGAGCCCAGGGCGTGACGTACGCCGAGCGGCACGCGTTTCTTAAAGGTACGCATCTCGGGGGTGTCCTCGTACCACTCATAGCCGGCAAACAGCTCGTCGGCACCCTCGCCCGAAAGGACGACGGTGACCTCCTTGGAAGCCATCTGCGCCAGATAGTACAGCGGCACGCTGGACAGGTTCGATTGCGGCTCGTCCATGTGGTACTGGATATCGGGCAGTGCATCAAAGAACTCGTCGGCGGTAATCATCTTGCGCACGTTCTTGATGCCCAGCTTGTCGGAAAGCTCGGCGGCGTAGTTGGTCTCGTTGAAGTTCTTGTAATCGAAGCCGACAGAATACGTGGTGTCGGGCATGAGACAGGCGGCAATGTAGCTGGAGTCCACACCGCCAGAAAGGAACGAGCCCACCTTAACATCGGCGATTCGGTGCGCAGCGACGCTTTCGTGCACGACCTTGTCGCACTCGTCCACGTACTCCTCGAAGGTCTTGGAGTTGTCGTCGGTGAAGTCACAGCTCCAGTAACGCTTGATGTCCATGGTGTTGGTCGTCAGGTCATACGTAAAACAATGCGCCGGGGCAAGCTTGAACACGCCCTTAAAGAAGGTCTCCTCCGTGGCAGGGAATTGCAGCGTCAGGTAGGGGCGCAGCGCGTCGTGGTTGACAGCCTTCTCAAACTTGGGATGGTCCAGGAAGCTCTTGATCTCGGAGCCAAACAGCAGCGAGCCATCGGATGCCTGGTAGTAATAGAACGGCTTGATACCAAAGATGTCACGAGCACCAAAGAGTTTGTTCTTGTTCTGGTCGTGAATCACGAACGCGTACATGCCGCGCAGACGGTTGACCAGGTCCTCGCCCCACTCCTCGTAACCGTGTACCAGGACTTCGGTATCAGCGTTGCAGTGGAAGGCGTAGCCGGCCGCCTCCAGCTCGGCGCGAAGCTCCTGGAAGTTGTAGATCTCTCCGTTGAAGACAATCGTGACCTTGCCGTCGTCGCTCGACATGGGCTGGGCTCCAGCTTCGGAAAGATCGAGAATCGAAAGACGACGGAAGCCAAGGGCAACGTTGTCGACGATATGCTGGCCGCCCATATCGGGACCACGGTGGATGATGCGATTCATCATGGCCGTGAGAACCAGCTCACTCTGTTCATCTGTACCGGTAAAACCGACAAAACCGCACATGCAAGATCCTTTCTGCTGACGGCTCAGGTGTACTGCCGCAAGGATTGCGGCAGCTGATGTCAAATAATCTTTACTATCATGCCAATCTTTTGTTTCGTGATAGGGCATAAGCGCCGAGCGAACCGAAAAAACCACGTCCCGATCTTCAGACGAAGCGGCGGGCCGTGGTTGCGAACGCTATGTTAAAGAACAGCACCCAGATTTCCTTGTTTTTACACGGGGTGAACACTGTTGCCATTTATTAGACCACGGCACAGTCCATGCAATTTTTTAGAAGGCTGTGATGCGTGCAAGGTCAGGTGGCATATTAGGATGGTTGATAATACAGAATGTTTCATCGTTTCTGCCGCGGGACGTCTTCTGCCCTTTAAGGCTGAATTTAGCGAGAGAGGTCTTTGTATGTCGAGTCCGACACAAGAGAAGCTAACTCTGATGCGCTATATAGAGTTGCTCGAGGAAGATGACCTTGTTGTTTCCAGACCGAGCGCTTCGTGCGACCAGCGCATTGAGTTTGCGACTGATGACTCGCGCCAGATGCGTCCGGACACGTTGTTTGTCTGCAAGGGCCGTGCGTTTAAGCGCGAGTACCTGCTTTCGGCAATCGCCGATGGCGCCGTGGCCTACGTTTCCGAGGTCGATTACGATGTTGATCTTCCCGCGGTGATTGTGAGCGATATTCGTCGCACGCTCGCCGTGGTGGCAGATGCCTTTTATGGGCACCCGTCGGGTAAGGTGAAGGTCTGCGCCTTTACAGGCACCAAGGGCAAGTCGACCTGCAGCTTTTATCTGCGCGGCATCCTCGCCAACGAGGCCAAGCTTACGGGCTGTCATCGACCCGCTCTTAATACGGGCATTGAGTTCGACGACGGCATCGAGACGGGCCCTTCCAAGCTGACGACCCCCGAATCCTTCCTGCTGCAGTCTCGCATCGCACATGCTGCGGAGGCGGGTGCCCCGTGGCTGGTTATGGAGGCATCGAGTCAGGGCCTCAAATACGAGCGCACGGGCAAGATTGACTTTGAAGTCGGCGCCTTTACCAATATCGGCGAGGATCACATTTCGCCGATTGAGCATCCGACGCTCGAGGATTACTTTGCCAGTAAGCTCAAAATCTTCTCGCAGAGCCGTTTTGCCGTGGTCAATCTCGATATGGATAAGGTCGATCGCGTGCTCGAGGCGGCATCTCGTTGCGAACGTACGGTGACGTTCTCCCTGACCGACGAGCGTGCCGACGTGCTTGCACTGGCGATTCGCAATGGCGACTGCGGCGTGGTGGCAACGGTGCGCACGCCCCGCTTTACGCGCGACATTGTGATTCCCACGCCGGTTAAGTTCAATGTGTCCAACGCGCTTGCCGCTATTGCCTGCGCCGAGGCCCTGGGTATTTCCGAAGAGGGCATCGTCCATGGCTTTGAGGGCGTCTTCGTTCCCGGCCGTATGGAGCTCTATCCGTCCGTATCGGGCAAAATCTTGGGCGTTGTCGATTTTGCACATAACGGCATGAGCCTCGAGACGCTCCTACGTGACTTGCGCGAGAACTATCCCGAGCGCGAGCTGGCGGTTGTATTTGGCGCTACGGGCGGTAAGGGTGTCGATCGACGCACCACGATGGGCATCGCCGCTGGCAAGTATGCCGACCGAATCGTGATTACCGAGGATGACCCCGGCCCCGAGGATGTCGAGGACATCTGCGCCGAGATCGCGCGCAACGTTCAAGCGCAGGGAAATGATAACTGGCAAATCGTGACGGATCGCGTTGCCGCTATCGAGATTGCCGTGCGCGAAACCGTCCGTCCTGCCGTGGTCATCGCGACCGGTAAGGGCGAGGAAGAGCGTATGCTGCGCAAGAACGGACCCGAGCCTTGTGAGCGCGACGGTTCGATTCTCAAGCGCACCCTTGCGGCGTACGACGCCTAGACCAAGCCCCTTCTATGTAAACGGAGTGACCATGTCCCACAACATCCTGCCGACCGTTGCCGAGCTTTCGGGCGAGATGCGCGAGCGCCTTGCCAAGGTCAAGTATGTCTTTACCGATCTGGACGCCACGATGCTCGCCCCCGGTTCGTGCGTACTGCGCGATAACGACGGCAATCCCTCGACCAAGCTCGTCGAGGCGGTTGTCGCGCTCGCTCGTGCCGGCATCCAGGTGGTCCCCACCTCGGGTCGCAATCGCACCATGATCCATGAGGACGCCCGCGTGCTCGGCCTCAACTCCTACATCGGCGAGATGGGCGGCCTGGTCATGTACGACCTCAAGGCCAACGACTGGGAGTACCTGACGGGCGACATGCCCTACGACCCCGCCTGCGGTCTCACGCCGCACCAGGTGATCGAGCAGACCGGCGTGTGCGAGAAGATCCTTGCCCGCTGGCCGCACAAGATCGAATACCACAACGACATGTCGACCGGCTACAAGTACCGTGAGGTCACCGTCGGCATGCGCGGCGATGTGCCCGACGATGAGGTCCAGGCCATCCTGGACGAGGCCGGCTGCGGTCTGGTCTGGGCTTGCAACGGCCATCTGACTCACCTGTCCAAGCCGACGACGCTCGAGCTTAATCGCGTCGAGGACGGCCGCGCCTTCAACATCAATCCGGCGGGTCTCAACAAAGGCGTTGCCATTGCGCGCTTCTGCGAGCACCTGGGGATCGAGCGCGAGGAGACGCTTGCGCTCGGCGACTCCGAGTCCGACTTCTACATGGCCGACCATGTTGGCATGTTCTGCCTGGTCGAGAACGGTCTGACGAGCGCCGGTGCCCCGGAGTTCTTGGACGCCTGCGACAATGCCTATATTACGCGCGGCAAGATTGTCGACGGTTGGGTGGCAACGGCCGAGCTGCTGGTCGCAGCCCGTTCGTAGCGCGACGCATCACGAGTGGTCGCATTTTTCGAGAGAGAATCTGGTGAGGTAATGTCCGATATCGATAATCTGGCCGGGGACACGCGTCCGATCGGCGTGTTCGACTCGGGCCTGGGCGGCCTGACGGTTGCGCGCGCGATCGCAACGGCGCTTCCGCACGAGTCCGTCTACTACTTCGGTGACACTAAGCGCTGCCCTTATGGCACCCGCACCGAGGACGAGGTTCGCTCGTTTGCGCTGCAGGCGGGTCGCTGGCTATCGAGGCACGACGTTAAGATCATGGTCATCGCCTGTAACACGGCGACCGCCGCGGCCTTGCGTCTGGCTCAGCAAGTGCTCGACGTTCCCGTGATCGGCGTGATCGCCCCGGGCGCGCGCGCCGCCATTAACAGCACGCGTACGCGTCGCGTGGGCGTGCTGGCCACCAACCTCACCATTCGCTCGGGCGCCTACACGCGCGCCATCCAGGACTTGGATGCTGGTGTCGATGTGTATGGCTGCCCAGCTTCGAGCTTTGTCGAGGTCGTCGAGCACGAGCTCGCCTCGGGCGCGCATCTGCAGGAGCAGTGGCTCGAGAACGAGGATATTTTTGATACGCCAGCCGTTCGCGCGCTGGTCGGCGCCACAGTCGAGCCGCTGCACGATCGTGGCATCGATACCGTGGTGCTCGGCTGTACGCACTTCCCGCTGCTGGTGGGTCCCATCCGCCATGCGCTGGGACCCGGGGTGCGCGTGGTGAGCTCCGCCGAGGAGACCACCCGCGAGCTGACCGATATTCTCACGCGCCGCGAGCAGCTGGCGGGCGATACCGCCGAGCCGCAGCATCGCTTTGCCACCACGTCTGACAACATTGCCGAGTTTGCGGTGGCGGGTAGCTTTATCTTTGGCCAGCCGCTCAAGAGCATCGAACATATCGATATCGACGAACTGAAATAGATACAGGGTTATCGTCCAAAGACTTGCCCCCTTCTTTTGCCGAAAGGATATTTCTATGGAGTACATGCAGGTCAACCGCGCCAACGGCCGTGCCGCCAACGAGCTGCGCCCCGTCAAGCTCACCCGTGGTGTTATGAAGCATGCCCACGGCTCGTGCCTGGCTGAGTTCGGTGACACGCGCGTGCTGTGTGCCGCCACCATTGAGGAGGGCGTGCCGGGCTGGCGCAAGGGCGCCAAGGCCGGTTGGGTAACCGCAGAGTATGCCATGCTGCCGGCATCGACCGGTAAGCGCTGCAAGCGCGAGTACGCCAATCGTAAGGGCCGCTCCATGGAGATCGAGCGCCTCATCGGCCGCAGCCTGCGTACCGTCGTCAACATGAAGGCGCTCGGCGAGTACACCGTCACCGTCGACTGCGATGTGATCCAGGCCGATGGCGGCACGCGTACGGCGAGCATTACCGGCGCCTGGGTGGCGCTGCACGACGCCCTTGCCATGTGGGTCGAGGCGGGCAAACTCGAGCGCATTCCGCTCACGGGCCAGGTCGCTGCCATCTCAATGGGCGTTGTCGACGGCAACACCCTGCTCGACCTCGATTATTCCGAGGACAGCCACGCCGAGGTCGACATGAACCTCGTTGCCACCGATACCGGTGAGATGATCGAGCTCCAGGGCACTGGCGAGCAGGCACCTTTCGACCGCAAGCGCCTCAATGCCCTGCTCGATTTGGGCGACAAGGGCATCGCCGAGCTCATCGAGCTTCAGCGCCAAGCTCTCGCCTAACCTGCCAAAAAGGGACAGGTTTATTTTGGCAGGTTTTATCTGGGAAAACGTCGAAGTATAAGACTGCCGTTGATTGAGACGGGAGAGAGGCCGAAGTCCTCGTCGTCCTCAACTCGGCATTGCTATAGAGACAAAGGAGGCCAGCTATGGCACTTGAGAAGATTGACATCGACACCCTCGACCCGGCGGCGACCATCGTCGTGGCAACCGGCAACGCCCATAAGCTCACCGAGATCGAGGCCATTTTGGGCAAGGTCATGCCCGAGGTGCGCTTTGTGGCGCTCGGTCAGCTGGGCGATTTTGAGGACCCCGAGGAAAACGGCACGACGTTTTTGGAGAACGCCATCATCAAGGCGCAGGCTGCCGTTGAGGAGACGGGCCTTATGGCCATCGCCGACGATTCTGGCTTGGTCGTCGACGCGCTGGACGGCGAGCCGGGCGTGTATAGCGCGCGCTATGCGGGCGTGCATGGCGACGATGCCGCCAACAACGCCAAGCTTCTCGTTAACCTGGAAGGCGTGGCAGACGAGGATCGTACCGCGCGCTTTATGAGCGTCGTCGCGCTTATCGATACGGACGGCCTGGTCACCTATGGCGAGGGCGTCTGCGAAGGCGTTATCGCGCACGAGGGCCGCGGCGATCATGGCTTTGGCTACGACCCGCTGTTCCTGCCGGTCGATACGCCGGGCAAGACCATGGCCGAGCTCACGGCGGACGAGAAGAACGCCATCAGCCATCGTTTCCATGCGCTCGAGCATCTGTCCGCCAAGCTGACGGGCGAGGAGTAGACCGTGCGTGCGGTGGTGCAGCGCGTGCTCAACGCCGGCGTGACAGTCGACGGCGAGTGCGTGGGCCGCATTGGACGCGGCTACCTGGTGCTGCTGGGTGTGGGCCATGGCGATACGCGTGCCGAGGCCGACAAGCTGTGGGGCAAGCTCCGCGGGCTGCGTATCAACGAGGACGAGAATGGCAAGACCAACTTGGCGCTGGCCGATGTCGACGGCGAGGTACTCGTGGTGTCGCAGTTCACGCTGTTTGCCGACTGCCGCCACGGCCGCCGTCCGTCGTTTACGGATGCCGGCGCGCCCGATGCCGCTAACGAACTTTACGAGTACTTTCTGACACTCGTCGCCCAGGACGTTGAGCATGTGGCGCACGGTATCTTTGGCGCCGATATGAAGGTCGACCTAGTCAACGACGGTCCGTTCACCATCGTTCTGGACACCGATAGTCTGTAAGTAGTCAATTTGGGGCCGGGTTTTTTAGCTGCTTGCGTATGGCTGCAGCAGGGTGCTATAGTATTAGAGTTTTGTCTATCTTAGGGGTATTATCCCCTTTTTGAATTGCACCCTCTGGAGGCCCTATTCATGGAAGAGATGGAAGTCAATCACGTCGACGACATCCACGAGAAGCTGACCGATATGGTGGGCGATCGCGTCAAGGTTAAGGCCAACATGGGCCGTACCCGCGTCATCGAGCGCATGGGCACCATCAAGAGCGTCCACCCCGCCGTCTTTATCGTTGAGGTTGACGAGCGTCGCGGCCGCAAATCGCGTCAGTCCTACCAGTACATCGATGTCCTTACCGGCCAGGTCGAACTGTTCGACCCCGAGAGCGGCGAACATATCTTTACCCCGCTCGGCAACCAGCTCGAGGAGCACTAACGGTGACCGATCGGTCCCTCATCCTTACCGCGCCGGCAAAGATTAACCTCTATCTGGGGGTTCATACCGAGCGCGACGCCCGCGGCTATCACAGGGTCGATTCCCTGATGGCAGCCGTCGGTCTAGCCGATACCGTGACGGTCACGCCGGCGCAGGCGTTGACCGTCCAGACGGTTCCGGCATCCGATTTTCCCATGCAAAAAAATACGGCCTATCGGGCGGCAATCGCTATGGCCGAGCGTTACGGTCGCGATGCCAACGTGTGCGTGACGATCGAAAAGCGTATCCCGCTGTGCGCCGGCCTGGGAGGCCCCTCGACGGATGCCGCTGCGGTCATCGTTGCCTTGGCCGAGCTGTGGGGTATCGACCGCGCCGACCCCGCGCTCGATGACATCGCTCGCGGTATCGGCGCCGACGTGCCGTTCTTTTTGCACACGAGTCCCGCATTCTACGTCGGCGGGGGAGATGTGCTGGCCACTGAGTATCCTGTGCTTCCGGCGACACCTGTCGTATTGGTCAAACCGCACGAGACGAGCGTTTCAACGGTTGAAGCGTATCGACGATTTGATGAGAGCCCGGTGCCCGCGGAAAAACCCGATGCGATTGCTTCTGTCTTACGCGCCGGCGATGCCGAGGCGGCATATGCGCTCGTTCATAACAATCTGGGCGTCATATCCGCGCAGATGGAGCCGCGGATCCAGGCAGTTCTCGACTGGCTGCGCGCACAGGAGGGAACCGTTGCCGTGGACGTGTGCGGTTCGGGTGCTTGCTCGTTTGCCATTTGCGATACCGTCGCTGCAGCAGCCCATCTTGCGGGAGCTGCCCAGCAAAATGGCTGGTGGGCCTGCGCGACTGAGCTTATTCCCAACACGGTTCAAATCGACGCGCCAAAGAAATAAAAATTTCTCTAGCACGCGACGAAAATCTTTGTTACTATAGTCGAGCTAACGGGTTGTGGCTCAGTTTGGTAGAGCACTGCGTTCGGGACGCAGGGGTCGCTGGTTCAAATCCAGTCAACCCGACCAGAGCATGAGAAGGGACCGCTTCTTGCGGTCCCTTTTTTTAGCTATTGTTGTGATACCGCGGCACCCGCGGTATACTCATTCGAGCTTGTCTCGCTGTATTGTGGAGGTCTACATGTTTGGACTGAGGGCTCCTGAGCTCATCATTATTCTCGTCGTTGTCTTGATCATCTTCGGGCCTAAGAACCTGCCGAAGCTCGGCAAGTCTCTCGGCTCTACCGTCAAGAATATCCGCGAGGGTATGGAGGGCGACGATAAGGGCGAAACCAAGCAGGCCGAGGACGTTGTGGTCGAGGAGTCCAAGGAGGACAAGGAGATCGCAGAGCTCGAGGCCAAGCTCGCTGCTGCCAAGAAAAAGCAGGCAGAGGACAGCGACGCGGACGCAGAGTAGTCCCATCCCTTTGGGGTGAGCACCTGACCGGCTTGCCCGCAGGCTAGCCGGTCTTTTTCGTTTTGTTGACAGTTGATCGTTACATCATAGTTGGGGAGATATCCGTATGGACGCAAGCCAGATCGTACTGACCGCTGAGGGCCGCCAGAAGCTCGTCGAGGAGCTTGCTTGGCGTGAGGGCGATTACGCCAAGGAGATCGTCGAGGACATCAAGGAAGCCCGCGCGTTCGGCGACCTTTCGGAGAACTCCGAGTACGATGCCGCCAAGGACAAGCAGGCCCAGAATGCTGCTCGCATTGCCGAGATTCAGGCCATCCTCGCCAACGCTCAGGTTGCTGCCACCACGGGCGATCTGACCGTCTCCATCGGTTCCACCGTTTCTCTGATCGATCCCAACGGTGAGGTCATGGAAGTCACGCTCGTCGGTACCACCGAGACCAACTCGCTCGAGCACAAGATCTCCAACGAGTCTCCGGTCGGCCACGCCATTATCGGTCACGGCGAGGGCGACTCCGTCGAGGTCGTTACGCCTTCGGGCAAGACCCGCGTCTACACCATCGCAAAGATCGCACGCTAGACCACGGTCCCGCGTAAAGGTATGTTTTCGCTCCCTGGGACCGAATCCTGGGGAGCGTTTTAGTTTGAGGAGCTAACTTATGGCAGAGAACCAGAACGTCGCCGATCAGGCCTCGACGCTCAACGACGAGCGCGCCACGCGTCTGGCAAAGCGCGCCGCCCTGTTCGAGGCGGGCCAGAACCCCTATCCCGAGCACTCCGAGATCGAGGACTATGTCGTCGACATTGAGGCCAAATATGCCGATCTTGCCGATGGCGAGGATACTGAGGACGTCGTGAAGATCGGCGGCCGCGTGGTCGCCAAGCGCGGTCAGGGCAAGATCATGTTTATCGTCGTGCGCGACGCTACCGCCGAGATTCAGCTGTTCTGCCGCATCAACGACATGGACGAGGCAGCTTGGAATACGCTCAAGGCTCTCGACCTTGGCGATATCCTGGGCGTGACCGGCGTGGTTGTTCGCACCAAGCGCGGCCAGCTCTCCGTTGCCCCCAAGAGCGCGACGCTGCTCTCCAAGGCCGTTCGCCCGCTGCCCGAGAAGTTCCACGGCCTCTCCGACAAGGAGACCCGCTATCGTCAGCGCTATGTCGACCTGATTGCCAACGACGATGTTCGCGAGACCTTCCGCAAGCGCTCGCAGATTCTCTCCACCTTCCGCCGCTTCATGGAATCTGACGGCTACATGGAGGTCGAGACCCCCATCCTGCAGACCATTCAGGGCGGCGCTACGGCCAAGCCGTTCATCACGCACTTCAACGCGCTCGATCAGGAGTGCTACCTGCGCATTGCTACCGAGCTGCACCTCAAGCGCTGCATCGTCGGTGGCTTTGAGCGCGTCTTCGAGATCGGCCGCATCTTCCGCAACGAGGGTATGGACCTCACCCACAACCCCGAGTTCACCACGATGGAGGCCTACCGTGCCTTCTCCGACCTCGAGGGCATGAAGGCGCTCGCCCAGGGTGTCATCAAGGCTGCCAACAAGGCCATCGGCAACCCCGAGGTCATTGAGTACCAGGGTCAGACCATCGATCTTTCCGGTGAGTGGGCAAGCCGTCCCATGACCGACATCGTCTCGAACGTGCTCGGCAAGCAGGTCACCATCGACACGCCGGTCGAGGAGCTTGCCGCCGCCGCACGCGAGAAGGGTCTGGAGATTAAGCCCGAGTGGACTGCTGGCAAGATCATCGCCGAGATTTACGATGAGCTGGGCGAGGACACCATCGTCAACCCGACCTTCGTATGCGATTACCCCATCGAGGTCAGCCCGCTTGCCAAGCGTTTTGAGGACGATCCGCGCCTGACGCACCGCTTTGAGCTGGTCATCGCCGGCCACGAGTACGCCAACGCATTCTCCGAGCTCAACGACCCGGTCGACCAGGCCGAGCGCTTTGCCGCCCAGATGGCCGAGAAGGCCGGCGGCGACGACGAGGCTATGGAGTACGACGAGGACTACGTACGCGCCCTCGAGTACGGTATGCCTCCCGCGGGCGGCATCGGCATCGGTATCGATCGCGTGGTCATGCTGCTCACCAACCAGGCTTCCATTCGCGACGTCCTGCTGTTCCCGCACATGAAGCCCGAGAAGGGTTTCCAGTCCGGTGCCGCCGCTGCCAAGGCTGCCGAGGCCGGCAACGCCGCAAGCCCGTTCGTTAAGTCGCTTAAGCCCACGCTCGATTACTCCAAGATCGCCGTTGAGCCGCTGTTCGAGGAGTTCGTCGACTTCGATACCTTCTCCAAGAGCGATTTCCGCGCTGTGAAGGTCAAGGCATGCGAGGCCGTCAAGAAGTCCAAGAAGCTGCTGAACTTTACGCTCGACGACGGTACCGGTACCGACCGCACCATCCTCTCCGGTATTCACGCTTATTACGAGCCCGAGGACCTGGTCGGCAAGACCTTGCTCGCCATCACCAACCTGCCTCCGCGCAAGATGATGGGTATTCCCAGCTGCGGTATGCTGATCAGCGCCATCCACGAGGAGGAGGGCGAGGAGCGCCTCAACCTGATCCAGCTCGACGCTTCCATCCCCGCCGGCGCAAAGATGTACTAACTAGTTACGCGGTTCTACGAACCGCGTAACGGCTTGACGCTGCACGCCGCCCAGGGCGACAATTTGTCATTCAAAAGGCAAGGCATGACCAGAAGGTCTATGCCTTGCCTTTTTCATGCCAACTTGTTCGCCCTGGACGTCGCTCGCTGTCCGTCCTCTACCTGCGGCGTTGGCTTGGTTGACATTTAGAACATCGATGTAGTCATTGGGGACGTTCTTAAACGACAGCCCAACGGATATTGCGCGCATGGCTCGCATGACAGTCGTCTCTTTTATGTTTCCTTTAGCTGTCGCTGTCTAGGATGGGGGTTAGTCGACAGGAAGGGAGCACCGGGATGGACGATGCGAGCGAGCGCGCGATCGAAGAGGACATGCTCGATCAGTTCAATTACTTTGATGATGAGGACGAGGAACTGATCGACCGTCGCGAGCCAGCGCCGCTTGATTCCTTTGATCTGGTCGATGAAGAAGCTGATGAGGTTGAGGATGAATCGACGGAACCCCCACAGCCTTCGCGCCTTGACTCGCTGCTTTCGAGAGCCCCCATGCACCACGGCGTTCGTGTCGGCGCGCTCCATATGAAAACTGACTGGCACCAGATCGTGACGGCAGGCGATGAGCTTGCCGTCGATGCGCCGCTCACCGATAAGTCATCCATCATCTGCCGCACCGGCATGCTTATGCTGGCAAGCGGAACAGGTGCCTGGCGCGTGCGCGATACCATGAATCGTGTTGCTGCCGTACTCGGCGTCACAATTCACGTCGACCTGAGCCTTCTGTCGTTTGAGTGTGCTTGCATCGAAGATGGCCACTGCTTTAACGAGGTTGTCAGCCTGCCCACAACGGGAGTCAATACCCATCGCATTTGGATGATGGAGAGTTTCCTCAAGGAAATCGAGACCTATGGTCGTCGCTTCACGGTACACGAGTACCACGAGATGCTCAGGACCGTTGAGAGCTCAAAACCCGATTACTCTCCCTGGCAACAGGGCCTTGCGGCAGCCTGTGCTTGCGGCGCCTTCGTCTTTTTGCTCGGCGGCGGCCCTATCGAGATGGCCTGCGCATTCGTAGGCGCTGGTGTCGGTAACTTTGCTCGCTCCCATATTCTCAAGCAGGGTCTTGGCCAGTTTAGCGCGCTGACGACGGGCGTTGCGCTCGCTTGCGTTTCGTATCTGCTGGCATTGCTCGGCCTTGGCCAGGTCGTACCGGGGGCAATGTCGCACCAAGAAGGCTATATCGGCGCCATGCTCTTCGTGATTCCCGGCTTTCCCCTCATTACGGCAGGCCTCGACATCGCTAAGCTCGATATGCGAAGCGGCATTGAGCGTCTTTCGTATGCCGTGTCGATTATTGTGATGGCGACCCTTGTGGGCTGGATGGTTGCCGAGTGTGTGGGGCTGGCACCGGATGATTTTGCCCCGCTCGGCCTTTCGCCGCTTGCCCTTACGCTCCTGCGCGTGGTGATGAGCTTCGTTGGCGTATTCGGCTTCTCGGTGATGTTCAACAGCCCGGTAAAGATGGCCGCGGCAGCTGGGTTGATCGGCGCCGTTTCCAATACCCTGCGCCTTACGCTCGTCGATGCGCCGACGATGATTCCCTTCCTGGGCCTCAGCACGGGAATGCCTCCCGAGGCAGCAGCGTTTATCGGCGCGCTGGTATCGGGTCTGCTGGCAAGCTTGGCCGAAGTCAAGCTCACCTACCCGCGTATCGCTCTCACGGTGCCTTCGATTGTCATTATGGTGCCGGGTTTGTATCTGTATCGCTCGATGTATTACATGTGCACCTTCGACACAGTCAATATGCTCGGTTGGTTTGTGCGTGCAGTGCTCATCGTGGCGTTTTTGCCCGTTGGTCTGGGTGTGGCACGTACACTCACCGACCCTCGCTGGCGCCACACCAGCTAATTGGTGCAAAGGGGACAGGTTACTTTGCACCCCCAATGAGTTGCGGTGAAATAGGGACTGAATTGCTGCTTAAAGGGTCAAAACAGTCCGTATTCCACCGCAACTTATGGGGTCGGGGGGGATTATTGGTGCCCTGCATCTCCATAAACTCAACGCTTACGAAGCGCGCGCCGTTCGTGTTAGGGTAGTTCCACCACATAAGTAGTCGCAGACGCACGTACCACGGGCGGGCGAGATGAAGTCCCAACAGCTCCATCTTGCCCGCCCGTTTTTGTTGCGTGGTGCCGCGGCGTAACACAGAAAGGACAATGCCCTTTATGCCTATCAACAAACGAGAGAGCCTGCTGTTCACCTTTATCATGTGCTTTTGCATGGTGCTCTGGATGAGCATCTACAACGTTGCCCTGCAGCATGGGGCCATCAACGGCGAGGTTGTTGCCGCCGCGTGGCTCGGCTTCCCCGTTGCCTACATTTTTGCCATGTGCTGCGACTGGTTTGTTGCCAGCCCCCTTGCCAAGGGTTTCGCCTTTAAATTCCTGGTCACGCCGGGCAAGAGTTCGCCGCTTGCCATGACGCTTGCCGTCAGCTCCTGCATGGTCGTTCCCATGGTCATCATCATGTCGCTGTACGGTGCCTGTGAGGGTCTGACGCACATGCCCGGCGGCATCCTTGCGAACCTGTATTCCGTGCCCGCGATCTGGATGATCAACATCCCGCATAATTTTGTGATGGCGCTGCCGTGGAACCTTTTGGTAGCCGGTCCGATTTCCCGCTTCGTCTTCCGTCGCGCCTTCCCTGTGGGGACGGTTTTCGAGGAGGAGCATGCCGAGCTCTTGGAGCAGGCTATGGCTCCTGAGTGCGAGTAGCTCGCTTAGGGATCTGCTGAGCGCGGGCGACTTGCTTGGTTGGAGCCCAAAGCGTGGATAGCTCTCTCGGCGACATCGCGGGCGTGAGCGGTGCGCATGACCGGAGGGCCCGTGCTGCTCCGTTGCCCGACGTGCTAGCGCGCAGAACAATCTGTTGGTGCATTCGGCGGCTGCTGAAGCGTTTCGGCAGCCGCTTTTTATACGGAGTTTAATACAACAGTCTGTTGTATTACGTAGAGTGGTATATCTCTAGCGGGAAAAATGCGAGAGACGGAGCATTATGGCGTTGCTAGTAGGACTGGACGTAGGGTCGACGACGACCAAAGTTTACGCGATGCACGAGGATATGACCGAGGCGTGGTGGGGATATCGCCGCCACGGGGCGTGTCAGACAGCGAGCGTGCGCGCCATGCTCGGCGAGCTCGCCGAGCGCCTTCCCCATGAGTCACTGCGCGTTGCGGTGACCGGCTCGGGTGCGCGCGATATCGCGACCGCGCTGGGCGCCTCGTACGTTCAGGAGGTGGTCGCCAACGCGCTCGCGATCAGCAGGTTCTATCCGCAGACGCGCTGCGCCATCGAGCTGGGCGGCCAAGACGCCAAGATGATCTTCTTCCGCACCAACGATAAGGGAGACATCGAGGTTGCCGACATGCGCATGAACGGCTCGTGCGCAGGCGGTACCGGTGCATTTATCGACGAGATGGCAAAGCTCATGGGGGTCGGCACCGAATCGGGCGAGTTCGAGCAGCTCGCAAGCCGGGGAACGACCGTCCACGAGGTCTCGGGCCGCTGCGGCGTGTACGCAAAGACCGATATCCAGCCGCTGCTCAACGAGGGCATTCCTACCACCGACCTGGCGCTTTCGGCGCTTCACGCGGTCGCCCGCCAAACGATCGGCGGTCTGGCCCAGGGTATCGACATCGAGCCGCCGGTAATCTTCGAGGGCGGTACGCTCGCCTACAACCCCACACTGGTCCGCGTGTTCCGGGAGCAACTGAATCTATCGGACGATCAGGTTATCGTCCCGCGCGATCCGCAGATCATGGTCGCGCGCGGTGCCGCCCTGTCGCTGACCGACATGTTCGCATCGTCCCAACCGATCGACCTTCCCGACGCTTTTGTCCGGCTGGATAAGCTCGAGACGGTCGCGCCCGCAAGCGGGGAGGGACGTCTTGCCCAGCCCTTTTTTGCCACACCTGCCGAGCAGGCGGATTTTATGGCACGCCATGGCAAAGAGACGCCGGCAAAGGGTCCGGATGCGTATGCGCCCGGAGAGACGGTGCGTGTGGCGCTCGGTATCGATTCGGGGAGCACGACGACCAAGTTCGCCCTGGTCGATGAGGCGGGTGAGCTTGTCGATTCGTTCTACGCGTCTAATAACGGCAGACCGCTCGACGTCGCCCAACAGGGTCTTGTCAGCTTGAAGAACCGCTGGGAGACAGCGGGAGTCACGCTTGCGATCGATGCCGTGGGCACCACGGGATACGGCGAGGAGCTTTTCGCGCGCGCGTTCCACGCCGACTACCATACGGTCGAGACGGTCGCGCACGCCCGCGCCGCGTGCGCATGCGTTCCCGATGCGACCTTCGTGCTCGACATCGGCGGACAGGATATGAAGGCCATCTGGCTCAACCACGGCGTGCTGACCGATATCGTCGTCAACGAGGCGTGCTCTGCGGGCTGCGGCTCGTTCCTCGAGGGTTTTGCCAAAAACCTCGGAATAGCCGTTGAGGATATCGCGACCGAGGCATTTTCGTCCAAAGCCCCCGCCGTTCTCGGCAGCCGCTGCACGGTGTTCATGAACAGCAGCGTCGTTTCCGAGCAGCGGCGCGGTAAGGGTCCGGGCGACATCATGGCCGGTCTCTGCCGTTCGATTATCGAGAACGTGTTCACCAAGGTCATTCGCGTTTCAAATCTCAACCGTCTGGGCGACAAAGTCGTCGTCCAGGGCGGCACGTTCCGAAACGACGCGGTGCTGCGCGCATTCGAGCAGTATCTGGGCAAACCCGTCACGCGTGCGCCCCACCCGGGGCTGATGGGCGCTATCGGTATCGCCCTGCTCGCGCGCGAGAAATGCCGCAAGGGCGACGCCGGCACGTCGTTTATCGGGCTCGATGCCGTGGAGCGCTTCGAGCATCGCGAGTTCGGCGGCGTTACCTGCCGTCGGTGCAACAACCGCTGCCAGCGCGCGGTCGTGGCATTTGGCGACGGCTCGCTTTACGTCACGGGCAATCGCTGCCCGCGCGGCGGCGCCATCTCATGGGATGAGCTCGTGCGCGAGGTTCCCGCGGCGGAGGAGCTGCGTCCGCAGGGTGCTTGCGAGGCACATGCACCCGGCACGGGGCGCGACCGGACCGCGGCTGCCCCCAATCTCTTTGTCGACCGCGAGAAGCTGCTGTTCGAGTCGTGCCCCACGGTTCCCGTCTGCGGGGGGCGCGATGTCACGATCGGCATTCCCCGTGTGCTCGAGTTCTGGGACACCATGCCGTTCTGGTCGACGTTCTTCAGCACGCTCGGCTTTAAGGTGCGCGTCTCGGGACGCAGCACCAAGGCGATGTACGAGCGCGGTCTGGCGCACGTCACATCCGACACCGTGTGCTTCCCGGCCAAGCTCGTCCACGGGCACATCCGCAATCTCGTCGACGCCGGCGTCGACCGCATCTTCATGCCCATCATCACGACGGTGCCCACCGAAAACACCGCCTCTACCAGCGAGTGGATGTGCGCCGTCGTAAAGGGATACCCCTACGTGATGCGCAATTCCGATAACCCGGAGGAGCGTTTCGGCGTTCCGTTCGATACGCCGCTGTTCCACTGGTACGACGAGGGCGACCGAAACCGCCAGCTCAAGGCGTGGTGCAAGGAGACCTTCGATATCGATGCCGACCTGGTTGCCAAGGCGACCGAGCAGGCGGACCGCGCGCAGCAGACGTTTGAGAACCAGCTGCAGCTGCGCGGCAGGCAGGTGCTCGAGAACGTGCGCGAGGACGGCGGCTACGCGGTGGTGATCGCTTCGCGCCCGTACCACAACGACCCGCTGGTCAACCACGGGCTGCCCAAGCTCTTCTCTGAGCGCGGCATCCCCGTGCTGACGCCCGATGCGGTGCCGGGGGTCTGCAACGTCGATCTTTCCAACAGCCGCATCGACATCGTGAACAACTACCATGCGCGCATGCTGTCGTGCGCGGTCATCGTCGCATCGACGCCCGAGCTCGAGCTCGTGCAGATGGGCAGCTTCGGCTGCGGCCACGATGCGTATCTCACCGACGAGATCGCGCGCATGATGGGCGAGATGGGCTCCAAGGTTCCGATGATGATCAAGCTCGATGAGAGCGACGTCGCCGGTCCCATGGGCATTCGCGTGCGTTCGTTTATCGAGTCGGTCAACCGTCGTCGCGCGGAGGAGCGTGCCGAGGGCGCCCGGGTGCACGCGGTCCATCCGCTCGACGACCCGTATAAGGTCAAGTACACCAAGCGCGACCGGCACGACAAGATCGCGCTGGTCCCCAACACCTCCCATGCGTTCTGCAGGCTCATGACCGCGGCGATGCGCAATCAGGGCGTGCGCGCCGAGGCCCTTGACATCGGGCGCGAGGATGCCATCCGCCTGGGCAAACGCTATGTGCACAACGACATCTGCTTCCCCGCGCAAATCGTGATCGGCGAGGCGCTCGCGGCACTCGAGAGCGGTAAGTACGACCCGCACGACGTCGCCGTGGTGACTGGCAAGTATATCGGCGACTGCCGCCTGACGCACTACATGCCCCTGCTGCGCCGCGCGCTCGACGACGCGGGATACGACTATGTCCCGGTGCTCACCAACGACGACGTCGATGCCCACAATGCGCATCCGGGCTTCAAGCTCGGCCTTGGCCCGAGCATCCAGATCGCCTACGGTCTTCCCATGATCGATGCCCTCGAGGCCATGCTTAGGCGCATCCGTCCCTACGAGCTCGAGAAGGGCGCGGCGGACGCTGCGTTCGACCGCGCGCTCGATGAGGTTATCGAGGGCATGGAGCGCTCCGGGCTGAGAGGCCAGGCGACGGGCTTCAAACGCGCGCTTGCGATCATGGACGCCGTTCCGTACGACCGCTCGAACCCGCATCCGACCGTTCTCATCGTGGGCGAGTACCTGCTCAATTTCCATCTCGGCGCCAACCACGAGATCGAGCGCTACCTCGAGGACAACGGGCTCGAGGTCATCGAGGCGCGCATGACCGACGTGATCCGCAAGACCTATTTCTACAAGCATGCGCAGTCGCGCGAGTTCCACGTCGACCTGTCGCTGCCCGAAAAGGCCTGGTACGCCACGGCGGACAACCTGTTCGAGCTCGCGCACGACCGTTGCGACCGCCTGGGCGCGGCGAGCCCGCTCTACGAGCCGCCGACGCGCATGCCCGAGCTCGTGCGCGCGAGCGATAAGATCCTGCACCATACGTTCGATGCGGGCGAGGGCGTGCTGATTCCGGCGGAGATCCTCGAGCACGCCAAGCGCGGCTGCCGCAACTTCGTGATCCTGCAGCCGTTCGGGTGTCTGCCCAACCATGTCGTGGGGCGCGGGCTCATCCATGCGCTCAAGGAGCAGTATCCCACGGCGCAGTTCCTGCCGCTCGACTACGATCCCGACGTGAGCTTCGCCAACGTGGAGAACCGTCTTCAGATGCTCATCATGAACGCCAAGGCGCAGGGGTGCGGTGAGGCGCATGGCGAGACCGCGTAAGGACGCCGATGCGCCCGATGCACGCACCCGTATCATCGAGGCGTTTTGGGAGCTCATCGAGAACAACAGCATCTTCGAGCTGTCGGTTGGCGAGGTGACCCGCGCCGCCCAGTGCAATCGCGGAACGTTTTACTACTATTTTCACGATTTCGATGAACTCGTCGCCATCGCCATAGCCCAGCTGCTGCAGGATAACGAGCTCATCACCGATGCCCTCTGGCATTTTTCGAGCGAGGGCGACCTTTCGGCGTTCGACCGGCGCGACGTCCGCTGCCTGCTGCGGCGCATCGTCATCACCATGAGGGCGGGTGCCGCCGAGCAGGTCGTGCAGGGCATCCATACGATCATCATCGACCGCGTGAGAGAGATCGTCCACCCCGACGGAGAAGAGCTCAAGGCAGATTCGAGCTTTGCGGTGGGCTTTCTGGTCTCGGGCATCATGGGCTTTGTGATGGCGGTCGGCTTTGTCCGGGAGGGCGGCGAGGAGATAGACCTCGAGCAGCTGGGGGACAGCGCGTGCGCGTACCTGAGGGCGGTCGCCATGCAGACGGTGGAAACGGTCGCGCAAGTCGAGGGCGTCGATACATCCGAGCTGCTCGGACGCGTCTCCAAGGAGGCCGATGCCTATCGCGCATCGCGTGCGACGAGTCCCGACGTGGTGAAAGACGCCTAGGGTTTCTCTTGCGGGGCGCCTGTCGCGCATCGCGCGGTGAGTCCCGCGATGCGGTCATAACCTGCATTCATGTGAGCCGGGTTTATAGATATTCCTCCAGCTGTTAACATAGACAACCTGTGGGTAAAGAGACAAAAGCGCCGCCGACGGGCGGGCGTTTTGATTTCGATGAACTCATGTAAGGAAACGAGCATGTTAGATAGATTTACCGATCGCGCGCGTAAGGTCATGTCCATGGCCAAGCAAGAGGCGCTTGATCTTCATTCAAATAAGGTGGGCACCGAGCACCTGCTGCTCGCGCTTGCCAAGGAGGACGAGGGCATTGCCGCCGAGGCACTGCGTTCGCTCGACATCTCCTACGATGACATCATGGATACTCTCAAAGAGGTCCAGACCACGGTTCCCGAGCCCAGTGAGGAGACCGAGGCGGCCAAGCTCGCCTTTACGCCGCTCGTCATTAGCGTGATGGAGCGTTCATTCCGCGTGGCGCGTGAGAACAACCAGACCTACGTGTCGACTGAGCACTTGCTCATCGGTATCGTCGAAGAGGGCAACGGCATGGCCATGGACATCCTCATGCGCCTGGGTGTGTCGTCCGCCTCCATCAAAAAGGCTATCGAGAAACTCACCGCCAAGGACCAGGATAAGAAGCGCCCGCTCGCTGGCGCCGGTGCTGGTCGTCCCGGTACGGGCCTGCCGTTCTTTAGCGGCTCGGATGCCTCCCAGCAAAAGGGGAGCGGCACCGATACACTTAAGCAGTTCGCGACCAACCTTACGCAGAAGGCGCGCGACGGCGAACTCGATCCGGTGATCGGCCGGGAAAAGGAAGTCCAGCGTATGATGGAGATCCTTTCGCGCCGCACCAAGAACAACCCTCTTATCCTGGGCGATCCCGGCGTGGGCAAAACGGCCATCGTCGAGGGACTGGCTCAGCAGATTGCAGCCGGCAACGTGCCCGAGAACCTCATGAACCAGAATATCTGGACGCTCGACCTGCCGGGTCTCGTGGCGGGCGCCAAGTATCGCGGTGAGTTCGAGGAGCGCCTCAAGAACGTAATCCAGGAGGCAACCGAAGCCGACGACGTCATCCTGTTTATCGACGAGATGCACACCATCATCGGTGCCGGTTCTGCCGAGGGCTCCATCGACGCGAGCTCCATGCTCAAGCCTGTGCTCGCGCGCGGTGCCTTCCAGATTATCGGCGCCACCACGGCCGAGGAGTTCCGCAAGTACCTCACCAAGGACCCGGCCTTCGAGCGTCGCTTCCAGACCATCGATGTCGAGGAGCCGAGTGTCGAGGACACCGTCAAGATTCTGACTGCGCTCAAGCCACGCTACGAGGAGCACCACCACGTGCGTTACACGCAGGGTGCCATCGAGGCCGCCGCGAACCTCTCCAACCGCTACATCCAGGATCGCTTCCTGCCCGATAAGGCAATCGACCTCATCGACGAGGCCGGTGCCCGCGCTCGCATCGCCGCGAATCGCGCGCCCGAGCCGGTGCGCGAGGCCGAGCATCGTATCGAGGAGCTCAAGGCCGCCGCGCAGGAGGCCACCGAGAGCGACGACATGAACAAGGCCGCCGAGATCACCGAGCAGCAGAAGGCTGCCGAGATTGAACTCGCCGAGGCCAAGGCTGCCTGGACGGCCGAGCTCGACGCCAGCCCGCTCACCATCGATGTCTCCCAGATCGCCGATATCGTGTCCGTGACCTCGGGCGTGCCGGTGTCCTCGCTTACCGAGAGCGAGAGCCGGCGCCTGCTGCAGGCCGAAAGCGTGCTCAAGACACGTATCATCGGTCAGGATGAGGCTGTCGAGGCAGTTGCCAAGGCCGTGCGCCGCAGCCGCTCGCCGCTCAAGGATCCGCGTCGCCCCGGCGGCAGCTTTATCTTCCTGGGTCCCACCGGCACGGGCAAGACCGAGCTCGCCAAGACGCTCGCCGAGTACCTCTTTGGCAGCAAGGACGCACTCATCAGCTTCGACATGTCCGAGTTCGGTAGCGAGTTCGAGGTCTCCAAGCTCATCGGTAGCCCTCCGGGCTACGTCGGTCACGACGAGGGCGGCCAGCTCACCAAGGCCGTTCGTCGCCACCCGTACTCGGTCGTGCTGTTCGACGAGATCGAGAAGGCGCACCCCGATATCTTCAACATCTTGCTGCAGGTGCTGGAGGAGGGCCGCCTGACCGATAGCCAGGGCAAGACGGTCGACTTCCGCAACACCGTGATCATCATGACGTCCAATGTGGGCGCCCGCGAGATTGCGCAGGATGCGAGCGTGGGCTTTGGCACCACCGGCGAGCAGGGTCTCACGTCGAGTGAGATCCGTGGTCGCGCGATGGGCGAGCTCAAGCGCCTGTTCCGCCCCGAGCTGCTCAACCGTATCGACGACATTGTGGTGTTCCAGAAGCTCTCGGGCGAGAATCTCACCAAGATCGCGCACCTGCTGGTGGACGACCTGCGCCAGCGTCTGATTGCCAACGGCATGAACATCAAGCTCACCGATGCGGCCTATGACAAGATCGTGGCCGAGGGCACCGACCTCACCAACGGTGCGCGTCCGCTGCGCCGTGCTATTCAAAAGCTCATCGAGGACCCGCTGTCCGAGGAGCTGCTGGCCGGCGAGTGGGGCGAGGGCGATACCGTCCTGTGCGACGTGGCCGATGGCAAGTTTGTCTTTAGCCACGGCACGGGCGAGATCCCGGCACCGCGTCCGGCGGGCACGCTCGGTGGCGATACCGCCCCGGCGGCACCGCACACCGGCAACGCCGCGCCCGTGAGCGGCGGCGTGACCTCGGGCCCCGGCGGCATGATGCAAGCCGGTTCCGGCGCGCTGTAGGGCGTAACATAGCTTTGCGAAGGGGCACTCCTGTCGGGGCGCCCCTTTTTTATGAGTAAATGGTGCTATACTCGAAATATAAATATGTATAGCAGAAGGAGCTAGCATGCCAATATCGGTACTCGACTCACGGCCGGTCCAGATGAATGTACGCATGGATCGCCAACTCAAAGAGGCTGGGGACGCCGTGCTGGCGCATATCGGCATGACGCCGTCACAAGCTGTGAGGGAGCTGTGGCAGTACTTGACCGAGAACGGTCATATGCCCGTCGCAAAAAAGAATGATGACGAAGTCCTGCCTGACGACATACGATCGAAGGTGAGTTCGTCCCGCGTCTCGGAAGGGGCTGCGTTAATTTCGAATTTTTATGAGCGGTTCTCGATTCAGAGGCCGAGCCCCGATGAAGCCTTTGATTACGACGAGTTATACGATCAAATGATGAGCGAGAGATTCAGTGATTGGATCGAATTATGAGCGGCGTCGGAACGAAACGTGTGCTCAAGCTGCTGATCGACACGAACGTCTGGCTAGATTACTTTCTCGCTCGCACGAATGCGACCAGGCCGATAGTCGAGCTCCTTTCTCGCGCGGCGGAAGCGGAGGATATCGTCCTCTTCTCGTCCTCCCTGTCTGTCAAAGACGTCTATTACATTCTGGGAAGGACGATGAAGGCCGACGCCCGCCGTGAGGGGGCTCTCACTCCCGAAGCCATCGCCGGTGCCGACGAGACAGCGTGGGCGTGCGTTCGCCTGATTCGGCAAAAGTCGATTATTGCCTCGGTCGGTGCAGACGAGGTCTTCGACTCCTTTGTGTTCAAGTATCATCACAACGACTTTGAGGACGACCTGATGCTGGGCGTCGCCAATCGCATTGATGCCGATTACGTCGTGACCGAGGACAAGAATCTTATTAAGCATACCAATGGTGTATGCATTAACGTTCAACAGGCGTTGAAGTTGGTTGAAGGATCCAACGTCCCTTCGGCGCGGCCCGTCTAACCTGCTTTATCTTGATAA
This sequence comes from Collinsella sp., assembly GCA_036426035.1. Taxonomy (GTDB): domain Bacteria; phylum Actinomycetota; class Coriobacteriia; order Coriobacteriales; family Coriobacteriaceae; genus Collinsella. The sequence continues at coordinate 4,474 of JAXJPE010000106.1, read as the reverse complement.
AGTGGCGTTTCCTCGCCGTTAGCCGATGATGCGAGAGCGCTCGGCGTTTTCGACTGGTTTATGCAAACGAAGTCTGGGAATATACAAGGCGCATGTCTTATTGTCTAACCAGTTGCGCCAAGGAGGCACCATGGACTACAAGATTACTGGCTACGAGCCCGCCCAGCTGTTCCATTTCTTTGAGGAGGTTAGCGCGATCCCCCGTGGGTCTGGCAACGAGAAGGGCATCAGCGATTTCCTGGTTGCGTTTGCCAAGGAGCGCGGCCTTGACGTGTACCAGGACGAGGTCTACAACGTCATCATTCGCAAGCCCGCATCTGCCGGTGCCGAGAACGCCCCGACCGTGATGTTACAGGGCCATATCGACATGGTGTGCGACAAGTTGGGCTCCGTTGAGCACGACTTTACGACCGATGGTATCGACCTGGTCGTCAAGGATGGTGTCCTTACCGCCAACGGCACCACCCTGGGTGCCGACAACGGCATTGCCGTCGCGCTTATGCTTACCGTGCTCAACGATGATTCGATTGTCCATCCGGCCCTCGAGTGCGTATTCACCACCGACGAGGAGACTGGCCTGGTCGGCGCCGAGACGCTCGACAAGTCCCAGATTAGCGCCCGCACCATGATTAACCTTGACTCCGAGGAAGAGGGCGTTGCCACCGTCAGCTGCGCCGGCGGCGTCGTCGTTACCTACACCTGCCCCATCGCGCGCGAGCAAAAGACCGGTAGCACCCTCACGCTCGACATCTCCGGCCTGCTGGGTGGTCACTCTGGCTCCGACATCAACCTGGAGCGCGGCAATGGCAACCTCATCATGGCCCGCATCATCGACCGCCTGATGGTCGCCGGCGAGCCCGCCATCGTCAGCTTCAACGGCGGCACTAAGGACAACGCCATCAACCGTGAGTGCAAGGCCGAGCTGGTTTACGCCGACCACGCTGCCGCCGAGGCCGCGGCCCAGATCGCAAAGGACGTCATCGCCGACGTCACCGCCGAGCTCGAGGTCTTCGACCCCGGCTTTACCTGCACCGTCGAGATTGCCGACGACGCCGAGGTCGAGGCCATGGACCAGAAGTCCGCGCTTGCTCTCATCCGCGCTCTGCGTCTTGCCCCTAACGGCGTGATCCGCCGCAACGTCGCCACCGACGGCTCCGTCGAGGTTTCCTCCAACATCGGTGTGGTTGCCACCTCTGACGACGAGGTCAAGATCATGCTGTCCCCGCGCTCTTCGATCACCTCGCTGCAGAACGAGTTCAAGGACCGCCTGCAGACGCTGGCAGATGTCCTGGGCTTCGACGCCAAGTTCGAGTTCGAGTATCCCGGCTGGAGCTATGCCGAGCATTCGCCGGTCCGCGACGTCTTTGTCGAGAGCTATCGCGAGCTCTTTGGCTCCGAGCTGCGCATCGAGTCCATTCACGCCGGCCTTGAGTGCGGCCTGTTTGCCGAGGCCCTGCACGGCCTGGACGCCATCGCCGTGGGCCCGACGCTCTCCGATGTCCACACCCCGGACGAGAGCATGGAGCTCGCTTCTGCCGAGCGCTTCTACGAGTTGCTCATCGACGTTCTCAAGCGCCTCGCTGCATAAAGGCTGCGCTAATAGCGATCCGAGTCACGTGCTAGCGGATTGCAAATGACATTATGAGAGGGGGCATCTGAGCTTTTGCGACGGGTGCCCCCTCTCTTCTTTTAAGAAATGGGAAATTGATTGGCGTCTAGCCCATATCCGCCTTGATGAGGTCGATGGTGCGCTGGCAGTTTTCGCGGACGGGGCCGAGCATATGCTCGCGCAGGTCCGCCATGCCGGGCAGGTCGGCATATTCGTCCATGACCTCTTCCATGCAAATGGGTACCTCGTAGGCGAGGTCCATCATGGCCGCAAAGCAAAACTTCTCGGATAGCCCGGCATCGGTAAGCGCCGCCTCCAGCGCGGGGTCGCCCATACCGTGGTATCGGCGGATAGCGCCTGGACCGATGCGTCCCACACGGTTTTCGCCGCCAACGCTCATGGCAAGGCGCGCTCGGCGGCGCATGCGCTCATATGCCAAACCCGATGCGACATCGTACATTCGAGCCATCATGGCTGCGCCGTCGTTTCCAAGGAGCAGGGAATAGTTTTTCGCATGCGCATCCGGTGCGCCGATAATGGCGTTGAAGAACAGTATTTGCGTAAACAGATACAGGTTAAGTTGATGGTGGCTCGTATTTATGAGGAGCTCTTGAATGTCGCGGGTGGTCGGGCCGCCGTCTGCCGTGTACTTTTGGGCGGGCATCACCCCAAGTGCCTGGCAGAGGTCTTCTTGATGTAGACGCCTGATCGTTCCGTCTTCGACTTTCATGCGGTCATAGCGCTCAACAATGAGGGCAGGTTCGTCCTCAAACATACGATATTCGACGTTTGCCGTTGCGATACCGGCGCGCTGGGCGCTTTTCATGCAGACAAACTCATTGAGAGCCTCGAGTTTAAATCCGATAACGCCATTTTTGAAAATATGCGTCGTGGGCGAGGAGCCCACACATTCGCACCAGCGACCGTCTATGAGTGCGAGTGCGAACTTGCCCTGGTTGCCTCCAAGTGACCAACTTTCATCTAGACCCATCCACGATGCATCGCGGTCATCTCTGATCGACTTGAGACGCAGCGCAATCTCGTGATCGCCTATAGGGCGGTATTCGCTGGTGCGATGCAGGACGGCGTTGACGTCTTCTTCGGCACAAAACTGCACTCCACCCGGACAGTCAAGTCCGATATGGCTGAGTAGCGCAACGGCATTGTTGGGTCTAACGTCGAATTCGGCAGCAATCGCTTTTCGCTGATCCTCGCTGTCGGGTAGAAGGCCAAACAGGTACGGATTCATGACCTGTTGTCCGTATGTGCGATTCGATACGGGTATGTTGGTCGATAGGGCTGGCCCGTCATAGTCATGATCGTAGGTAAAGCTGATAAGACCGTTCTCATCTTGCGTGAGCGTTCCCGCAGGTACGCCGCAAATAATGGTCCGAAGTGATGTTCTGGCCATTGGCTATTTCCCGTCAGGCTTTGGTTGGACAGATGCGTTTGCGGCAATCGAGACTCCGAGATTGGACATGGCGAAATCTGCGAAGGCTTTGTCGTAGAGTTCAGACGTAAAGGGGGCGTCTGCAAGAACCGGAATGGCGGCGCAGCAACGGTAGCTATGAGAGGGACGTTGAGCGCGATGGCGTCTGGGGGTACTGTGAGGTTGCAAATCGGCACGCGGAACGTTGGCTGATTGCTCATTTTTCGTTTCGCCTATATCCCCTTGAGCGGCGAGCGCCAGTCCGAGAGCATTGAAGATTGCCAATAGCTTGTCGAGTCGAATGCCGGTGGCATCTCCTAGCTCGAGCGATGCGAGCAGGCGCTCCGAAACACCGGCTTTTTTAGCGAGCGCCGCACGGGTGATTCCCTGTGCCTCGCGTGCCTGGCGCACGTAGATGCCAGCTTGGCGCGGTGTGGTGATGGGAAGGGTATCCACGGCGATCTCCTAACGTGCAGACTTTTGCATATTAGTATGACATGCAAAAGTCTGCACGAATAGGCATTATGCAAAACTCTGCATGAGACCCCTACATTGACGTTGACTTATGAGAGGCGTTTTTTATATCGTGAGGATCCCCAGATGCTCAAGTAAGATCTTAAGCCCGATGAGGACGAGTACGACGCCACCCACGATGGTGGCGGGTTTTTCGTAACGCGCGCCAAAGGTATGGCCGATCGCTACGCCGGCGACGGAGAAGATAAACGTTGTGACGCCGATAAGCGATACAGCGGGAACGATGTCAACCGAGAGCGCCGCAAACGAGATACCTACGGCTAGGGCGTCAATCGAGGTGGCAATGGCAAGAATCAGATATTCTGCCAGGTCAATTTTTTCAGCATCCTTGCCGTCGCCCTCATCCTCGTCTTCGGTAAAGGCTTCCCACAGCATTTTGCCGCCGATAAAGGCCAATAGGATAAAGGCGATCCAATGGTCGATGGGTCCGATGATGTCCATGAATTGACTGCCGAGCGCCCATCCGATTACGGGCATGCCGGCCTGAAAGCCGCCAAAGAACAGACCGAGCACCACGGCGACTTTAAGGTTGATCTTCTTCATGCCGAGACCCTTGCAGATGGAAACAGCAAAAGCGTCCATCGAAAGGCCAACGGCGAGCAACACGAGCTCTGCGAGTCCCATAGTCTGGCTCCTTCTCTGCGGGCGAGCCCGATTACGCGACTACTCCCTCATTTATATGAGACCCGATGCTACCACATGAGCAGTCAAAGGAGCCCCGTCCCAAATGAGCTACCTAAGCGGTGTTCGCTCATTCTGTAAGCATCGGATTTCGTGGCTGCTGCGGGGACAAACCGTGAGAAACTATTTAGCGTTTATGGAGCGTATACGATGGGAGCGATGCCTTGGATAAGAACGAGCTGCAAAAGCGTATGGAACAGGCCATCCGCCTGACGGCACCT
>JAXJPE010000105.1:0-21102 GCA_036426035.1 Collinsella sp. | reverse complement strand
TTTCCTGCTCTACAGTCCTGCTCACGACGGAGGCCACATTAAGTGGCCTCCTGTTCGTGCGGAACTCGCGATAAACTTAGCCCGTGCCGGGGCCGCTGAGACCAGACCTGCCAATAAAGGACAGGTCATTTAAGTAGGTTTTATCTGAGGAAATGCTGCTACGTCTATCTACAGATCTAAATCTGACTACTGAATAGACTGTCTAACTCAATAGCGAGCGGCACTAACCAGCCCTTTTGCTTGCGCCCGGGAGGGACGCATATGAAGTTTATCGCGAGTTCCGCACGCAAAGGAAAGCACTTAATGTGCTTTCCGTCTTGCGCAGGACTGTAGAGCAGGAAACTTCATATGCGACCCTCTCGGGCGCAAGCAAAAGGGCGACCCCTGTCCGGAGTCGCCCTTGTTGAGCTGCTTATGTGTAGCTGTTACTCAGCGTCGTGGTGACGGCGGGGTTTGCGGCCTCCGTTGTCGCCGGGACGGCGCGGACGGTCGCTGCGCTCGGAGCGCTCGCGACGCGGACGCTCACGGCGCTGGAAGTGCTCGCCATCGCCCTCGGAGGAACCCTCAGAGCGAGCCGGGGCCTCGGGCTTGTCGAGACGATCAAGCGAGATCTTGCCGCGATCGTCGACCTCGATGACGACGACCTTGACCTCGTCGCCCACGTTGAGGACGTCCTCGACCTTCTCCACGCGGCCCTTGGCGACGCGGGAGATGTGCAGCAGGCCGTCCTTGCCAGGCAGCAGGTTGACGAAGGCGCCGAAGGGCTGGATGGAGACCACGCGACCGGTGTACTCCTCGCCCGGCTCGGGAACCTTGATGATGAGCTTGATGCGCTCAACGGCCTGGTCGACGGACTCGCCGGTGCCGCCGACAAAGACGGTGCCGTCCTCCTGGATGTCGACCGAAGCGCCGGTCTCGTCCTGGATACCGCGGATGACCTTGCCGCCGGAGCCAATGACGTCGCGAATCTTATCGGTAGGAACCTGGATGGAGACGATGCGCGGAGCGGTGCTGCGTGTGGTGTGGCGCGGCTCGGGAATCACATCGAGCATCTTCTGCAGGATGAAGGCGCGACCCTCCTTGGCCTGCTGCAGGGCGCGGGCCAGGATGTCGAAGGTTAGGCCGGTGGCCTTGTTATCCATCTGCAGGGCGGTGATGCCCTCGGTGGTGCCGGTGACCTTAAAGTCCATGTCGCCCAAGAAGTCCTCGAGACCCTGGATATCGGACAGGACCACGGTCTTTCCCTCCTCCTGGATCAGACCCATGGCGATACCGGAGACCGGGCGCTTAATGGGCACGCCGCCGTCCATAAGGGCGAGCGTGGAGCCGCAGGTCGAAGCCATCGAAGAGGAGCCGTTGGACTCCATGACCTCGGAGACGACGCGGATGGCGTAGGGGAACTCGTTCTCGTCGGGGAGCACCGGGAGCAGAGCGCGCTCGGCAAGGTTGCCGTGACCGATCTCGCGACGCTTGGGGCTGCCCATGCGGCCGGTCTCGCCGGTGCAGAACGGCGGGAAGTTATAGTGGTGCATATAGCGCTTGCCCTCGGTGGGCTCGATGGTATCCAGACGCTGGCCCTCGTTGAGCATGCCGAGCGACAGGACGGAGAGCACCTGGGTCTGGCCACGCTGGAACAGACCGGAGCCGTGAACGAGCGGCAGGTAGTTATCCTTCACCATGATGGGACGGATCTCGTCTGCAGCACGGCCATCGACGCGCTCGCCAGTCTCGACGACCATGGTGCGCATGGCCTTCTTCTCGAGCTTCTTGAGCGCCACGGGGATCTCGCGCTCCCAAGCGGCCTGCTCCTCCTCGGTAAACTCGGCGCGGATGGACTCCTTCAGAGCCTCGACCTTACCGATACGAGAGAGCTTGTCGGCGTCGCGAAGGGCAGCTGCCATCTCGTCGTAGTGGGCAAAGATGCGCTCCTGGACCTCCTCGACGGGCTGGTCGAGCGGGTACTCCTTCTTGACGATGGGGCCGTTGACCTGCTCCCACTCGGCGACGAACTCGTCCTGGGCCTGGCAGAAGGCAGCAAGGGCCTCCTGGCCAAACTTCATGGCGGCGAGCATGTCGTCCTCGGAGATCTCCTCGGCGCCGGCCTCGACCATCGAGATGAAGTCGGCAGAGCCGCCCAGCTCCAGGTCCAGATCGGAGTTCTCGCGCTCCTCGTAGGTGGGGTTGACGATAAACTCGCCAGTCTCCACGTTACGGCCGATGCGCACGCAGGCAAGCGGGCCCTCGAAGGGCACGCCACCGAGCGTCATGGCCAGGGAAGCACCCATGACGTTGATGACGTCGAAGGGGTTGACCTGGTCGGCGACGAGCGAGGTGGCGACGATGTGCACCTCGTTGCGGAAGCCGTCCGGGAAACTCGGGCGGATCGGACGGTCGATCATGCGCGCGGTGAGCGTGGCCTTCTCGCTGGGACGGCCCTCACGCTTGAGGTAACCACCCGGGATGCGGCCAGCGGCGTACATCTTCTCGTTGAAGTCGACGGTCAGCGGGAAGAAGTCGTAGTTCTTGCGCTCCTTGGAGACGACCACGGTGTCGAGCATCGTGGTGTCGCCCTGCTTGACCAGGCAGGCGCCGGTGGCCTGCTTGGCAAGCTCGCCCGACTCAAAGGTGTAGGTCTTGCCGTACAGCTCAAAGGTCTTGGATACGAGTGTCATTGTTCTCCTTTACCCCACAGGCCCCTTGCCTGCGGGCTTCTCATGTGACGCGGGCCCCCTGCCCCCGCCACGCTTCAGAGCGTGATTGTTCGCGCCCTTACACAAAAAGAGCGCCCCGCTGCGCAGGACGCTCTTAGCATGTACAAATCCTTACTGGATGTTGTCGCGGATGCCCAGAGCCTTGATGAGCTCACGGTACTCGACGATGTCGTTCTTCTTAATGTAGGAGAGAAGACGACGACGACGGCCGACGAGCATGAGCAGGCCACGACGGGTGTGGAAGTCCTTCTGGTGGGACTTCATGTGCTCGGTCAGCTCCTTGATGCGCTCGGACAGGATGGCGACCTGAACCTTGGGGTTGCCGGTGTCGACCGGGGTGTTACCGAACTGGGCAGTCAGCTCCGCCTTGCGCTCTTTGGAAACAGTCATTGTTTCACCTTTCGTTTCTTGTCGCCCTCGGGCGACGCTATTCGCCTCGGACTGGGAAGCCGCCGGTGGAGCGAGCATCCAAGATCGAGGTACCAACAGGTCGGTATGTTACCACAAGCAGCCCACGCCTGCGCATCATCACCGACCCAACATGAATTCCATCGCACGGAGGCGCTGATCGGTATGAGTTGCCGCCCAGACATGCGAAAGCCCCAACAAAAAAGCGGCAGTATGGGGATCAACCCTCTCGGCCATGAGCGCATCGAAGGTCATGGACATGAGGGCGCGCAGCCACTCGACCTCACCGGTCGAAACCAGCTCGGCACCCGGAACGCTCGACGCACACGACCCGCACATGAGACCGCCCGCCTGGGGCGAAAAATACGACAGCATGGGGTCTCCGCACAGCACGCAGGCCGAAAAATCGGGTCGGTAGCCAACGTGCGACAGCAGCTTAAACACATATGCCGCCACAAGTAGATCCATGTGCGCCGTGTCGAGCCCGCTGCCCACCAGGGCAAGCGCTCGCTGCGTGATGGCAAAGGTAAACGGGTCCTCGGCGTCCTCAAACGAGCACACGCGCGCGACCTCGGCGATTGCGCTTGCGGCGCAAGTCGTCTCGTAATCGGGCGCTGCGCCGAGCGGCGCCTCCATAAGCTCGGCCTGCGAAACCACGTCAAGCGACCGTCCATGCGCGAGCAGCATATCGACGGTACAGAACAGCTCGCAGCGCGCAGCCAGGCGCCCACCGGGTTTGCGGGCGCCCTTTGCCACGGCGCGAACCTGCCGACCCCGTTCGTCAAGCATCGTCAGGATCAGGTCCGTCTCTTTGAGCTTCGTCTTGTCGAGGACGAGCGCCTTCGTGCGATATGTCCGGGAGCCTGCCATGCGCGCCGCGCGTCCTTAGTCCTCGGCGTTGTAGCCAAAGCGGCGAATCTGGGCCTCGTCGTCACGCCAGCCGGCCTTGACCTTCACGTCCAGCTCCAAAAAGACCTGCGTGCCAAAGATGCGCTCAAGATCGCGGCGAGCGTCGATACCGATATGTTTGATCATCTCGCCGCCCTTGCCGATGATGATGCCCTTTTGGCCCTCGCGCTCGACGTAAATGGTAGCGTGCACGCGCAGCACCTTCTTGGTCTGCTCGAGCGCATCGCAGATCACGCCAACGGAGTGCGGGATCTCATCACGGGTGCGGCGCAAGACCTTCTCGCGCACAAACTCGGCAACGAGCGTCTCATCGGAAGCGTCGGTACCCATGTCCTCGGGGAACCAACGCGGACCCTCGGGCAAAAAGTGCGCAACGGTCTCGATAAAGGCATCGACGTTGAAGTTCTTGACCGACGACGTCACGATCTCGTCGTCATATTCCATAAGCTCGTGGGCGGCCTTAAGCTGCTCCATGACCTGTGCGGGGTCGGCCTCATCGGCCTTGGTGAGCACCAGGACCTTCTTGGAACGGGCATTCTTGACGCGCTCGGCAACCCAGGCGTCTCCCCTGCCGATCGGCTTGGTGGCATCAATCAAAAACGCGACGACGTCGACATCGTTTAACTCGAACAGTGCGCTCTTGTTGAGCTCGGACCCCAGGCCGTCCTTGGGCTTGTGAATACCCGGGGTATCGACAAAGACCAGCTGGTAGCCGGGGCGATTGACGACGGCGCGCATGCGACGGCGGGTGGTCTGGGCCACCGGCGAGGTGATGGCAACCTTTTTGCCATAGCAGGCGTTGAGCAGCGTGGACTTACCGGCGTTGGGACGGCCGACCAGGGCCACGAAGCCGCTGCGAAAACCGGGTTCCACGTCGCCAAAACCCGCGAGGCTCTCATCCTCGTCGCACAGGGCGTCGAGCTCCTCGTCGCTCATGCCCTCAAACGGATCGAATTCCTCGACATCCTCGCAATCCTCGGTCGCTTCGGCATCCACCGCATCCAGGGACTCGTCGTCCAGAGTTTCATCGAAAGGCTGCATATTGTCGGACATGAAAATCCCTTTCTAAATAAAGTCGAGCGCGTGGGCAAATACCAGCAATCCCACAATCGCGGCGGTGATGGAAAGTACGTATACGGAGGCGGCGGCGATATCCTTCGCACGCTTTGCCAGCGGATGGAGCTCCTGGGTCGCCAGGTCGACGATCGCCTCCATGGCGGTGTTGCACAGCTCGCCGTGAATCACCAAGCCACAGCAGATGATAACCGTGGCCCACTCGGCAATGTCGAGCCCCACGATGCAGCCGGCAATGACGGTGCACACGCCCGCCACGAGCATGACCTTAATGTTGCGCTCGGTCTTAACGGCGGTGACGAAGCCCTCCATGGCGTAGGAGAACGACTTTAAGAAGGACGGATGGTCCTTGTTCGATCCGGGAATCATAGACGGCTCCTAGTCGTGGGCGTGGTTGGTGATGGGGCCGACGTGGACCAGCTTGGGGTCCTCGCCGCGCTCGAGCGCCAGATCGCGCAAGATGGCGTCCTCGCGGGCCTCCATGACCTCGGCCTCGTCGTCCTCGATATGGTCATACCCCAGCAGGTGCAGCATGCCATGCACGAGCATCAGGCGGCACTCGTCGGTAGGGCTATTACCAAAGCCGGGGGCCTGGCGGGCAATGACCTCCGGGGCCAGGATAATATCGCCGAGCTCGAGCGTCTCGTCGGCGGGAATATCCTCGTCAAAGGCCGAGTCGCACTCAAACGAGAGGACATCGGTGGTACGGTCGATACCGCGCCACTCGTGGTTGAGCTCGTGCATCTCGTCCTCATCGACATACGAAAGGGAAATCTCAACTTCACGCTCAACGCCCTCGGCGGCAAGCACGACCTCGCAGATGTGCTCTACCTCCTGCGCGTCGAGCAGCGTATCGAGCTCGGCATCGTTGCTGATCAATACACTCAACGGGACTCCTTTCGGTCGTGCACGCGCTTATCGCGCACATCATCATAAGCATCGTATGCCTCGACGATACGCCCCACCAAGGCATGGCGCACCACGTCGGCACGCTCGAGGTGAGAAAATGCGACATCGTCGACACGGCCTAAAATCCGCTCAACGTCGGCAAGACCGCCGCGACGACCCACCAGGTCGCGCTGACTCAGGTCGCCGGTAATCACAAACTTGGAGTTAAAACCCAGGCGCGTCAGGAACATCTTCATCTGCTCGGGCGTGGTATTTTGCGCCTCGTCGAGCACCACGAAGGCATCGCTCAGCGTGCGGCCGCGCATGTAGGCAAGCGGGGCGATCTCAATCACGCCGCGCTCCATGAGCTCATCGGTGCGCTCGCGATCCATCATGTCAAAAAGGGCGTCGTAGAGCGGACGCATGTAGGGGTCAATCTTTTCCTCGAGGGTACCGGGCAAAAAGCCCAGATTCTCCCCCGCCTCGACAACCGGACGCGTCAAGATCAGACGGCCCACCTCGTGACGCTTGAGCGCGGCAACGGCGAGCGCCATGGCCAGATAGGTCTTACCGGTACCGGCGGGACCAAGGCCAAACGTGATGGTATGCGAGCGGATGGCATCCACGTAGCGCTTTTGGCCGAGCGTCTTGGGGCGAATGGCACGACCGCGATACGAAAGCAGCACATCATCGCGAAGCGACGTAGCCTCGTGCTCACCGTCGCGCAAGACGGCCAGGCAGCGAGAAACATCGTCGGCAGACAGCGTGCGTCCGGCGGCCGCCTCGCGAAAAGTATGGTCGAAAAAACGCGCCACGAGCTCGACCTCGTCCGGGTCACCGCTCACGGCGATGCTGTCGCCACGGACGACCACATGGGCACGAACCAAACTCTCGAGTGCACGAAGGACACCGTCGCCGGCGCCCAAAACGCGCGAGGGGTCAATACCCTCGGGAACGGTAAGTCTAATCTTCGAGGCTTCCATGAACCTCCCTGCGTGCATGGACCAAGCCGGAATCATCGACTCCGATGATAGCAACATCGAGCAGGCACGGGGCTGTGAGTCCACAGGTATCGTCAAGACGGGCATGATGGAACGAACCGAGCGTCAGGTTGTCGCCATACTCAAGCACGGCACGCTCGACGGTTCCCACGCGACGGCGAGCGTCGGCAATGGCGAGTTCCTGCGCCGCGGCCCTCATGCGGCGGCTACGCTCGGCCATAACCTCGGGCGGCACCTGGTCGGGCATATCGGCAGCAAGGGTACCGGGACGCTTGCTGTAGCGGAACACGTGCATACGCGAAAAGCCCACACGGCGACACAGTGCCAGCGACTCCTCAAACTCCTCGTCCGTCTCACCGGGAAAACCGACGATGACATCGCACGAAAGGGACACCTGAGGCAAGTTGGTGCGAATCATGCGCACCGTTTCCTCGAAGGCCTCGGCGCTATAGGGACGGCCCATGCGATGCAGTGTCCTGGTGCAGCCGGACTGCACGGGCAGGTGTAAAAACGGGACGATGCGCTTCGGATAGCGCGCCATGACCTTAAGCAGGGACTCGGAGATATCCATGGGCTCGACCGAGGAAATGCGCACATGCGGAATGGACGTGCGCTCCATGATCGCCTCGAGCAGCTCATCGATCTCGACGTGTTCATCAGTCGCGCTCTTGCCATCGTAGGCGCCCAGGTTCACACCCGTCAGCACCACCTCGGGCACGCCGGCCTCCTGTGCCTCGCGAACTTGCTCGAGCACGGACTCGACCGGCACGGAGCGCTCGGGGCCGCGGGCCTTCCACACAATGCAATAGGTGCAACGATGGTTGCAGCCGTCCTGGATCTTCACGCCCAGACGCGAGCGACCGAGCGCGTCGACAACCTCGCCGTCGCTGCAGGCGGGAACGTCATCGGACTCAACGCCCAGCACCTCACAGACGCGTTCGGCGACATCGATCTTGGACGGCTCGGCGATCACGCGGTCCGAGAGCTCCAGCAGCTCCTCGGGATGCAGATTGACCACGCATCCGGTCACGACCACATAGGGCTCGTTTGGATAGGCCAGCGCATGGCGAACGGCCTTACGGGTCTTGGCCTCGGCCTCGCCCGTAACGGCACAGGTGTTAATGACGATCAGCTCAGCATCCTGAGGCTCCACCATCGCAAAGCCCAGGCGCATTAGATCGGCAGTGATACGGTCGGACTCAACCCGGTTGACACGGCAGCCGAGGTTGACGACAGAGATATGAGGTGCGAGCACGCGGGCTCCTTAATCGAGGATGTCGTCGAGGGCACTCTTGATACGGTCGGTCACCGACTTCTTACCGGATGCGACGTCATCGCCCATCTCGTCGGCAAAGGCGCGAAGCAGCTCGCGCTGCTTATTGGAAAGGTTCGTGGGGACGACCACACGCAGCTGCACGATCAGACGACCGCGCGAACCGCCACCGCCGATACGCGGCATGCCGTAATTGTTGACGCTCACGGTGTCGCCGTACTGGGCGCCAGCGGGGACGCACACCTTGACGACCTCGTCAGGCATAATGCCCTCGACCTCGATCTCGCATCCGAGCGCAGCCTGCGCAATCGAGATATCGCTCACGAGGTACAGGTCGTCGCCGTTGCGCTTAAAACGCTCGTGGTCGGCGACGCGCACGTTGACGATCAGGTCGCCCGACGGCTCGCCGCGAAGGCCGGCCTCGCCAAAACCGCTCACGCGCAGCTGGCGACCGGTCGAAACGCCGGCGGGAATATCGATATCGATCTTTTCGTGCGAAGGCGTGCGGCCCTGACCGTCACAGGTCTCGCAGGGATGGTCGATGACCGTGCCTTCGCCGTGGCAGTCGGGACAGGGCGAAGAGGACTGAACCTGGCCCAGGAAAGAACGCTGGACCGTCGTCACATAGCCCGTGCCGTGGCAGCGGCTGCACTGCTTTTCCTGTGCGCCCTCGGCCCTACCGGTGCCGTTGCAATCCTCGCAGGGGGCAAGGCGGTCATAGCTGATCGTCTTTTTGCAACCGAGTGCCGCCTCCTCAAGGGTCACCGAAAGGGAGATGGCCATATCGCGGCCGCGACGACGCTCACGGCGATTTCGGGCGCCACCGCCGGCACCGCCGCCAAAGAACGACGAGAAGAGGTCGTCCATGCCCATGCCACCAAAGATATCGTTGATGTCGACATAGCCAGAGCCACCGGGGCCGTCCGCGGTGCCGTAACGGTCGTAGTTAGCACGCTTCTGCTCGTCGGAAAGAACGGAATACGCCTCGTTGAGCTCTTTGAACTTGGCCTCGGCCTCGGGGTCGTCCGAAACGTCCGGGTGTACGGTACGGGCCTTCTTTAGAAACGCGCGCTTAATCGTCCGCGCGTCGGCATCCTTGTCGACGCCAAGTACCTCGTAGTAATCCCTATTTTCCGACACGACCGAATCCTTCCGACTTTCATTATTGTCACAGTGCGTCCTATACCCAAGCTGGGCCGGCCGCAAACAGAGGGGTTGATGTTATTGCATTGCGTAGGGCGAAAGCATGGCACGTTGCGAGCAGCTCGCAAACCAAACCGACACGAGCGCAAACATAAATCCGTTGGCAAAACCGTTGGCAAACTGCATCGCGCCGCGCTTCCACCACAGCAGGCTGCGGTGCAGCACGCCGTCCGAGACCACCATGAACAGGCCCATGGCAAACGGAATAAAGCACATCACGGCAAAGGCCGAGAACACGCCCGAGATGGCCGACAGCACCAAAAACGGCGCCACGATGCCCATCAGGTAAAAACCGGTACGGGCCTTGCCCTCCAGACGCTCGGCCTCGACATGAGCGCGGCCGACCAGATCGCCACCCGAGGCACCGTTGGTGCCGGCGTGACCCATGCCGCCAATGCGGACCTCGTCGCCATCGTGCGTACCGGCAGGAAACTCAATCGTCTGCTCGGAGGTCACACGGACACGGCCGCTGCCGCCGCAATCGGGGCAGGGGTCGGCGACGACCTTACCGGAACCGCCGCACTCGGGGCAGACAGACTGAAACGTGCCGGCACCGAACAGGAAGGACAGGTCGACGTCGATGTGGCCGCGACCGCCGCAGCTCGGACAGGTATGTGCATGCTCGGACGAAACAGATCCCGAGCCTCCGCAGTGACCACAGGTATCGAAGCGCGTATAGCGGACGGTCTTGCGGGCACCGCCCTTGGCCTCCTTGGCGTCGAGCTTGATATCGACGACCACGTTGGCGCCACTCTCGGGGTTGTAGGCCGCCTGGCCGCGACGGGGCTGGCCCCAGGCGCCACCAAAGGGAAAGCCGCCCTCAAAGGGATTACCATAGCCTGCGCTGCCGGCGTAGCCGCCGCCATAGGGCGAAGCCGTGGGAGCGCCGGCGAAGGGATTACCCGAACGCATGGCGTCATAGCGCGCACGCTTCTGCTCATCCGAAAGCACAGCGTAGGCCTCGGAAACCTCTTTGAACTTTTCCTCGGCATCCGGCTCTTTGTTGACGTCAGGATGGAGCTTACGTGCCTTTTGCTGGAAGGCCTTCTGTATATCACGCGAGGTGGCGTCCTTGGAGACACCCAAAATCTCGTAGTAATCTTTTTCGTTCATCGTCGCCATGCGCGGCAACCTCCTGCTCACAGCAGCGTATATATTGCGGTAATTCTACCCGAGCGGCCTAAGCTAGACCCCAAAACAGCTCGAACAGCACATTTCCATCGAGCCAGCCCAAGTGGGTGGGCGCTAAGCGGGCACGGATGCGACCTGCGATAACGTCTTTTAAGGTGACGCTCCCAGCATGTCCTTCAACATGATCGGGCACCCAGGTGGCAAGGCCCAACTCGAGAGCACGGTCACAGGCCGCCGCCAACTCATCTGCAGCGATCACGCTTGCCGAGCGAACCAACAGGTCGGGCCCAATGCCACGCGTCATGCGGCAGGCGAGCATCAGATCCTCGGCCGCAGCCTCGCGCTGCGACAGATACTCGGCATCAAACGCCGTCGCATCATCGTCACGTTGCACCAAGCGCACGCGATACGCATCGCCGCGAGCAGGCACGTCGGGAAACAGCCCGGCCAAGCGATCGAAATCCTCGGCATCGAGCATACCGGCGGCAGAGCGGCCCAAGCCCAGATAGCCCTGTCCGGTCCAATAGGCAATGTTGTGGGCGCACTCATGGCCGTCGAGCGCGTAGCTTGCCACCTCATACGGGTGATAGCCGGCCGCACCCAGGCACTCACGCGCCGCATCCATGCACGCAGCCTGAAAATCCTCGTCGGGCTCAAGCGACTCGTCGTGACACGCCATGCGGTAAAGCGGCGTGCCCTCCTCGAGCGTGAGCGGGTAAACCGACACGTGATGCGGCGCCGCCGCCAACACGCCATCGAGCGTGCGCTGCCAGCTTACGGCGGTCTGCCCGGGAAGTCCGCACATCAGGTCGCAGGACACATCGAGCCCAGCGTCCCTCACCGCGGCGATGGCTGCAAGGGCGCGGTGCGAATCGTGGATGCGGCCAATCGCGGCAAGCTCGGCGTTGTCGAGGGTCTGAACTCCCAGAGAAATGCGCGTGACGCCCACCCCGGCAAGCGCCGCAGCAAGCTGCGAAGTCAACGACTCAGGATTGGCTTCGCAGGTAAACTCAACTGGCTTGCAGCACGCAGAGATACGCCGGGCGAGTTCTACCAGGCGCTCCCCCGCCAGCGACGGCGTGCCGCCGCCAACATAGACGGTACGGATCTGCGCAAGCGCCCCGACGTCTCCAAAGGCATCAAGGCGCGCATACAACTGCTCAAAATAGGCATCGAGCGCAGCGCTCAGGTCGCACGGAGCAAAACTGCGCGAGTCAAAGTCGCAGTACCGGCACTTTTGGGCGCAAAACGGAACATGCACGTACAGCGCGGTAACGGCCACCGTTAGGCCTCCAGCGGATGAGCGGGCACCGACTCGCCGGCGGCAAGTGCGGCCTCACAGACCACCACGTCGCGCTCGATATCATCGACCAGCGCCATAAACTCCTCGTACGTGGAGCAGCGCACCACCTGAGCGCGCCAGGCGGCGGCATGGGGCATGCCCTTTAAGTACCAGCTTGCATACGTACGGGCGCGCGACATAAGCGGCAGAAGCTCGTGCGTCAACGTCAGGTGCTCACGCAGAGCCTCCAGGCGCTCAACCGAGGAGCGAGAAGGAACCGGCGTGCCATCGAGTGCAAGGGCTCGGGCATCGCCGAACACCCACGGATTGCCGTAGATGCCGCGCGCGATAAACACCGCGCTGGCACCCGAGCCGCTCAGATGCTCGGCAGCGTCCTCGGCCGAGAACACATCGCCCGAACCGATAACGGGAAT
Source organism: Collinsella sp. (assembly GCA_036426035.1). Lineage (GTDB taxonomy): Bacteria > Actinomycetota > Coriobacteriia > Coriobacteriales > Coriobacteriaceae > Collinsella. The sequence goes on along the minus strand of JAXJPE010000105.1, from coordinate 8,788 downwards.
CTCGACAGCGTCGGCAACCTCATCGACGACAGACCAATCGGCCTGGCCCGTATAGAGCTGTGTAGCGCAACGACCGTGCACGGCAACTGCGGAGGCGCCCGCCCCTTCGAGCATCTGGGCAAACGTTGCGGCATTGCGATCCTCGGCATAAAAACCCTTGCGGATCTTCACGGTCACGGGAACATGCGCCGCGCCCACCGCCGCCTCGACGATTCTTTCAGCCAGGTCGGGCGTGCGCATAAGCGCCGAGCCCTCGCCCTTGGTAACGACCTTGCGAGCCGGACAGGCCATGTTGATATCAATCAATGACAGGCGATCGCCCACGCGCTCCTCGACGGCAGCGACGGCACTCGCAAACTGATCGGGCTTGGAACCAAAGAGCTGCACGCAAATCTGCTGCTCCTCGTCGGCCGGTAGCACCAGGCGCCAGGTCTTGTTGCTGGCATAGGCAAGGCCCGCCACGCTCACCATCTCGCTATAGGCAAGATGGGCACCGCGGCGGCGGCACATGATGCGGTAGGCAGGGTCGGTCACGCCAGCCATGGGAGCCATAAGGAACGGCTGCTCGGCATAGGCGCCCAGCAGCCGCTTACTGTATTCAGAAAGCGCCATGGACCTACTCGTCCACCTTGAGGATCGCCATAAAGGCCTCCTGCGGAACCTCGACCGAACCGATGGCCTTCATGCGCTTCTTGCCCTCTTTCTGCTTCTCGAGCAGTTTGCGCTTACGCGAGATATCGCCGCCATAGCACTTGGCCAAAACGTCCTTGCGCCGCGCCTTAACGGTGGAGCGGGCGATGATCTTGTTGCCGATGGCACCCTGGATGGGCACCTCGAACAGCTGGCGCGGGATGATTTCCTTGAGCTTGTCGCACAGGCCGCGGGCCAGGCCATAGGCCTTGTCCTTGTGCACGATAAACGAAAGCGCGTCCACCTCATCGCCCGAAAGCAGGATATCGAGCTTGACGAGCTCGGAGGGACGATACTCGTTGAACTCATAGTCGAGCGAGGCATAGCCCTTGGTTCGACTCTTGAGCTGGTCAAAGAAGTCCAGGATGAGCTCGGCAAGCGGCATGTCGAAGCGCATCTCGACCGATTTGCTCGTCAGGTGGATCATGTCGGTCGTAACGCCGCGGTGCTCGATAGCAAGCTGCATGACGGCACCCGTGTACTCAGGCGGGCAGATAATCTTGGCCTTGAGGTAGGGCTCCTCGATACGCTCGATGCGCGTCGCCTCGGGCAGATCCTGCGGGCTGCGGACATCGATCATCTCGCCATCGGTCTTGTACACGTGATAGTCGACTGAAGGACTCGTGGCAATGAGGTCCAGGTTGAACTCGCGTTCCAGGCGCTCCTTAACGACCTCCATATGCAGCAGGCCCAAGAAGCCCACGCGGAAGCCAAAGCCGAGCGCCACCGAGGTCTCGGGCTCCCACACCAACGAAGGGTCGTTAACGTGGAGCTTATCGAGCGCGTCGCGCAGGTTCTCATAATCCTTGTTGTCGATCGGGAACAGGCCCGTGTAGACCATGGGCTTGGCCTCGCGGTAACCCGGAAGCGGCTCGGGGCAGGGATTCGACGCCCACGTGAGGGTATCGCCCACGTGCACGGCCTCGGGGTCCTTCAGGCCCGTGACCACGTAGCCGACCTCGCCAACCGTCAGCGCGTCGACCGGGGTCTCGGCAGGACGCTTGACGCCCACGCCGTCGACCAAAAAGTCACCTTCTGCCTGCATCATAAGCAGGGTATCGCCCTTCTTGATGGAGCCGTCAAAGACACGGACCGTGGCAACGACGCCGCGGTACTCATCGAAATACGAATCCAAGATGAGCGCCTTGAGCGGCGCGTTTGCATCGCCCTTGGGCGGTGAGATCAAAAAGACGATGGACTCCAGCAGATCATGGATACCCTCGCCGGTCTTGCCCGATACGCATACGGCATCGTCGGCAGGAATCGCCAGGTCATCCTCGATCTCGGTCTTAACCTCGTCGGGGTGTGCCGATGGCAGGTCGATCTTGTTGATAGCAGGCACGATATCCAGATTGGCGTTCATGGCGAGCGTCGCGTTGGAGACGGTCTGCGCCTCGACGCCCTGCGTGGCGTCGACGACGAGCACCGCGCCCTCGCAGGCGGCCAGCGAGCGCGAGACCTCGTAGGTAAAGTCCACGTGGCCCGGCGTATCGATCAGGTTGAACTGATACGTCTCGCCATCGTCGGCGTCATAGGAGACGCGAACGGCATTGGACTTGATCGTGATGCCGCGCTCGCGCTCGATATCCATGGTGTCGAGCAGCTGCGACTCCATGTCGCGCTCGTCGACGGTATGGGTGAGCTCGAGGATACGGTCACTGATCGTGGACTTGCCATGGTCGATGTGCGCAACAATCGAGAAGTTGCGGATGTGGGAAATGTCAATTGAAGTATTCATGCGGACTATCTTACCCGAGCGGTACAAAAAATGGAGCCTGTTACATAAAACAGGCTCCATTTATGCGCGTAATCTGTGTGGTGTGAAATTTACAACTTAGGCGTTGATGCTGTTCACGAGCTTGGCAAGACCGGACTTGCGGTTGGAAGCCTGGTTCTTGTGGATGACATGCTTGGCGGCAGCCATGTCGAGACGCTTGGTGACGGTCTTGAGGGCAGCCTGGGCCTTCTCGGCATCGCCCTCGGCGACGGCGGACTGAACGTGCTTGGTCAGCGTCTTGAGCTCGGACTTGACAGCCTTGTTACGCATGCGAGCTGCCTCATTGGTGCGGATACGCTTCTTCTGAGACTTGATGTTTGCCACTTCTGGAGTTCCTTTCGAGTTCCTTGCAAAAAATGTATGACACCTCTGAGACACGGTGAGGTCATGCAAGCGCCTACTATAGCACGCTCCCCCTCAAAGGGATAGAACGAATTTGTCAAATAGGCAGGTATCATCACGATTTTCTCAAGATGTTCGTAATCCAGAGCAAAAGCGCGGTCTCCGAATCGGCAGAACCCTTCAGTGCGATCTCCACATCGACCGCGCCCTCGAGCGCAGCGACAAGCTCCGCCATCGAAAAGCGGCGTGCCCAGGTCAGGTGATTTTTGACCTGCCAGGCCTGAAGCTTGAGTGCCGCGGCGAGCTCACGCCCCTGCCCACGAGAGTCGAGCGCCTTGGCGACGATCAACTCGCGGATGCGACCGCATAGCAGCGTGTAGGTCCACACATAGCTCTTGGCGGGCAGCAGCCCAAAGAGCTCAAGCGAGCGGCGCATGTCACGGGCCGAGACCGCATTGAGAAAGTCCCAGGGCTGAACTTCGGCCGTGCGCACGATCCAGCGCTCCACATCGGCAAGCTCAATTTGCGGTGCCTCGACCATCTGGGCAAGCTTGGCCAAGTCGTTATCGAGCATGCGGGTGTTCTCGCCCGAGCGCGAAACGAGCTCCTCGGCGGCCGCCGTCGAGATGGACTTTCCGTGCTGCGTCGCCATCTGCTGCACGCGGCGCGGGAGCTCCCAGCGCTTGGTGCCCGAACAGTCGATCACGGCCTTCTTGTCAATCTTGGCGATTGCCTTATACAGGCGCGTATTCTTGGCAAGTGAGTCGGCAATAATGAGACAGACCGTCGTGGGGCTGGGACTTGCGAGGTACTCGACAAGCGGTTCCGAGACCGCCTTGGCTAGCTTGGAGCAGCCGTCGAGGATCACCAGGCGAAACTCGCTGCCCATGGGAAAGGTATTGAGCGAGCCGATGATCGACTCGATATCGGGATCTTTCGTCATGTCGCGTTCATCGAGGTTGAACTCAACCATACCCGACTTTTCCAAGCGAGCTTTCATACGCGAGACGGCGTGGTCGCGCTTGACCCCATCGCTACCGACGATCAGATATGCCGGCAGCAGACCGGTTTCGGACATTGCGCTCCCCTCTCGCAGGCTCTCATGTTTGTACCGTGCCATTTTAGCCCAGGGGTTGGTCCCGCGCCAACGACGGCATCACGGTCGCTGGCATCGCATGGCAAAGCCCTTCGCGGTCGGCGTGACGGTAATGTCGCCGTGTTCGATGGTGCATGCGAACGCACCACCCGCTTCCTTAACTGCATCGATGCAGGCATCCGACGGATGGCCGTAACGATTCCCCTCGCCGGCGCTCGCGATAGAGAACTCGGGCTTAAGCGTGCCCAGCAGGTCTGTGTCGACGGAAACTTTTGAGCCATGATGCCCCAGCTTGAGCACATCGATATCTCCCACCTCCTGTACAAACTCGCGCTCCTGATCGAGCTCGGCGTCACCAGTAAGGAGCACGCGCAGGCTCTTGCCTTCCTGAGCGTAGGAGAGCAGCAAAACAAGAGAGTCCTCATTGCCCTCGCCATCCACCGTGTCAAACGGCCACATCACACGAGCCCGAAATGCGCCGATATCGACCGTGTCTCCGCGAGCCACCTGCCGATACGTTACACCCGGGCGATTCAGGACCTCAGTAGGCGCGCCGTCAAGTGCATCGGCCGCGACCGCAATGGTTCCAACAGAAAACCGATCGAGTACGTCGGGAAGACCGCCCCAATGGTCTTCGTCCCAATGCGTCACGAAGACGGCATCGATATGGTGGACATTATTGCGAACCAACGCCGACACCACGCGCTCATCGAGCCCGCAGTCGACGAGCGCCACAGTGCCACCCTGACGAACCAGAATCGCATCGGCCTGGCCAACATCGAGGACCGTCACCGAAGGCGGCGCGCATCGATCCCAATAGATATACGGAACACCCGCTGCAAGCATCAGGCACACCAGCCCCGCTGCCATGCTCCGTGCGCGGGGGCGTGGCCACCAGACCAAGAGGACTGCCAGTGCAAACGGCACCACGTATACCAAGGGCGTATCGGGCGGCACGCTTACGGATGCGCCCGGAACGGCAGCAAAGAGCTGCTCAAAGAACAGGGCACAGCGGGCGACAATCATGGGCACCACGATCGTCCCGTGGCTCAACAGCGGCACAAGCGAGCAGGGTGCCAGCACAACTGACGATGCGAGCAGCACGCTTATCACCGGACCGATCACGGCATTTGCAAGCGGGGCAATGAGCGAAAACGTCCCAAATGCGGGAATGGTTACGGGAAGTGTCGCGAGTTGTGAGCACAACGTGACAGACAAAACGCTGGCGACACCCGATGGCATGCCCAGCTCGCCCAAGGCGTAGGTGGCGTAGGGGCAAAAACAAAGGATGGCAAAAACGCTGACGCACGAAAGCTGAAAACCCATCTCGAACAATACCGTCGGTCGCAGCAACACAAAGATTGCCATGGTCAAAAATAGGGCCGAGAGGCCATGCCGACGACGTCCGGCGCCGTTGGCGACAAGCGTCGCCGCCACCATGCAGCACGCGCGCACGGCCGAGGGCGAGGCGCCCGTAAAGACGGCATAGGCAATAAGAGCCAGCATCAACAGTCCCCGCTGCAGCCCACGAGAGAGGCGTGTCTTTTGCAGGGCGCTCTCAATCACAAACCCCACGATGGCAAGATGGCTGCCCGAGACGGCGATGAGATGTGCGGTGCCCGTTACCGAAAACCAATCGCCCGCCGGCTGGGCGCGCAGCTCGGACGAGCGTCCACAGACAACGCCGGCAATGAGCGAGCGCGCTGGATCGGTCGCGGGCGCGATAACGGCAAGGAGCTCGTTTCGAAGCCAAGACAACGGGCCTGGAGGGCCCTCGTCGATCGATACCAACCGGACGACTTTAACCTTTCGAAGCTCGCCCCGAAGCACGCGTGAGCGCCCATACGCATCATTCTCAAAGCGCGAAATTCGACCGATAGCACGTACATGCGAACCGGCGCCAAGCTCACGATCACACGACAGCCGTACCTGACCCAAACGCTTTTCGCCCGCATACGCATCACAGGTATAGGAGTACGCACCGTCATTGATGGACGGGTCGCCACACACAACAAACTCGAGACTGCTCGCAGCCCGATTATCCAACGCCCTCGAAGCGCGCAGCGCCCCTATCGCCCAACCCGCGGACACTACCGCTCCCGCCACGAGGCCGAGGGCCGCGGCATACAGCCATCGCCTCCACCGCACAAGGCGCATGCAGGACCGAGCCAATACGATGCACCCTGCTGCCGCAACGGGAATGGCCATAAGCAATGTGACGGGCGCCGCCCGCTCTCCCAGCAGCGCATCGGCCGCCATGTTAAGCACTAACCCACAGCTCGCACACAAGCCGGCACAAAGGGCTATCGTCCACGGCATCAATGGGCGCGGTGGCATCACATGCTCGCGCTCGGTCGCACTCATACGCAGATGCAATCTTTAATTTTGGCGAGTTTCTTCTCACCGATCCCCGATACGCGCATAAGGTCATCGACCGAGGCAAAGGCCCCGTTTTGCGTCCGTTCGTCGATAATTGACTGGGCCATAGAAGGCCCGATGCCCGAAAGCGTCTGCAGCTCCGCCGCACTTGCCGTATTGATATTCACAAGTCCCGACGAAGACCCTGTACCAGGGGTCGTGGAAGCACTGCTTTCGGCGGCGCCGACGGCCGCAGCCGTTTGTTGCTCCCCTACCGTCGGCACATAGATCTTTTGGCCATCGGTGATCTTGGACGCACGGTTAAGAACCGTCACATCCGCCTCGGCCGTAAGCCCTCCGGCGGCATCAATCGCCTGGGACACCCGTGCTCCATCTTTAAGCCGGTACACGCCAGGCTTCACAACGGCGCCATCAACATCGACGTACACCTCGGCAGCAGAGGAGCTCTTGGCAGACGGCTCATCGGCATCGTCAGGAGAGGCATCCCCGGCCCCGCGCACATCCGAGGCGCTCGCCTCATCACTACGCTCAAACGATACGTCGCTGGAGTGACCACCAAAACCTGCCATCGCCAAGCCGCTCGCGGCGGCAATGACAACCAGGATCGCCACGACCATCGCCTTATGGCCGAGCAGCTTTTCTGCCCAGCGGTCCATCCGTTTAACCCGTTCGTGTTGCTCGCGCTGCGCCATAGCAAACACCTCCCAACACCATCGTGTCAGGAAACGAACGCCGCAGCCTCCGCACGCCCACACCGGTTTTCGCGGTCAAACCAAAAGCTGACCAAAACCTTGCGGAAAAGTGTCCATTTATTCAGGCACACGTCGACAAATGAACCGTTTATCGCCTAATGCCCAGATAGAAAAAGACCGACGATGCAAAATCACCGCCGGTCTATACACAACATTATTCGTGATCTTGGTAAATCTCACGTGGAGCGAGCTCGGAATGTTTGCGTTTTAAGGTCTTAGGGGCCTTATACGTGTTGCTCTCGAAGTCGATATACTCGGTCTGCTTGAGCAAGCGCTCAATCATCTCCTCGTGATCGAACAGCTCCCACGCCTCATGCACGGCATCGAGTTTGGCGTGCGTCTCGGGGCGGCGCGGCATAAAGAGCGTGCAGCAATCGGGAGCGGCCTCGGTCGAGATATCGAAGGTACCGATTTCCTCGGCACGCGCGATGATCTCCTGCTTGTCCGAACCAATCAGCGGGCGGAACACGGGGATCTTGACGGCCTCGTTGACGGCCATGATGTTCTCGAGCGTCTGGGAAGCAACCTGACCGAGCGATTCACCGGTCACAATAGCCTTGGCGCCCTCGATATGCGCAATGCGCTCGGCAACCGAATACATAATGCGACGGTACATGATCACGCGCAGGTTGCTGGGGCAGGTCACCGAGATCTCACGCTGACAATCGCCAAACGGCACCACGTACAGGCGGCCGATCTGGACACCCGGCTCAAGCGCACGGATGATGTCCTGCACCAAATACTCGCTCGTGTCGGGCGTCTGCGGACGACCGGAGAAATGTACCGGCACGCACACCGCGCCGCGACGCGCGAGCATCCAGGTCGCTACCGGAGAATCGATACCCGACGACAGTAGCGTCACGACCTTGCCGGCAGATCCCACCGGCAGACCGCCCACGCCGCGCTCGGAGCGCGCGTACACATAAACGCTACCCTGGACCACCAGCACGTGCACCATTGCGTCGGGGTCGTGCATCTGGACCTTTTTATCGGGAAACGCCTCGCACAACACCTCTCCCACCTGACGATTGATATCAATCGAGGTGAGCTCGTAGTCGGTGTTCGAGCGCTTGGCATGCACCTTAAACGACTCAAAGGGACCAAACTCGCGCAGCGCCTTCACGGCGGCGGCGCAGTACTCCTGCGGGTCGCGGTTCGTGTGATATGCCAGGGACACGCGAGCAACGCCGGGGACGGTGCGAATGACGCGCGCCGCCTCGTCGGCCTGATGCTCGTTAAAGGTCACGAGGATATAACCGGAAATTCGAGACACGGCATTCACGGAAAAGGCGGCCAAGGCCGCCTTGATGTTATCCATGAGGATATGCTCAAAATGTGCGCGGTTCTTGCCCTTTAGTCCAACCTCGTGATAGTGGACCAGGCAGACGCGGGCTGCCATTTAGGCTTCAGCAACCTTATGGCCGAGTGCCTTCTCGTAACGGGCCTCGTCGTAGGAGATGTCGCCGTCGACAATCTCGTCCATAGCCATCGAGATGGTATCGGCGCCGGAAAGCGCAATAGTGATGTCATCGACATCCTGGACGGCGAGCACGCGGTTGTGCTGGCCACGCAACATGCTGTTAATGTCGCAGGCGCGCTTGGAGGCAAGCGAGGCGAGCAGGAAGCGGTTGTGATCGGTCTTCTCCAGAAGATCGTCAATGCAAGGCTTTACAACGGACACGGACCTCAGATCCTTTCATGCATATCGAGAACGCGAACGAGCTCATCGGTCGCGCGGTCGAGATCGTCATT
>JAXJPE010000104.1:0-14277 GCA_036426035.1 Collinsella sp. | reverse complement strand
GTCTCGATTAGGCGCTCGAAGGTCTGCTTGTTCCAGGTGACAAAGCCCTCGGGGGCCTTCTTCTTTTTAATCTTGCGGAGCTTCTTGGGGTCGTCACCCGCCTTGGCCATGAGCTTGGCGTTCTCGATCTCGTGCTCCGGGGCCTCGGCGATGACCATGCCCTCGGTATCGAAGCCCGAACGGCCGGCGCGACCGGCAATCTGATGGAACTCGCGGGCGCGCAGACGACGCATCTTGTAGCCATCGAACTTGGTGAGCGCGGTGAGGACCACGGTGTGGATGGGTACGTTGATGCCGACGCCGAGCGTATCGGTGCCGCAGATGACAGGCAGCAGGCCCTGCTGCGCCAAGCGCTCGACCAGCAGACGATAGCGCGGCAGCATACCGGCGTGGTGCACGCCGACGCCGCAGCCAAGCAAGCGCTTGAGGATCTTGCCAAAGGCCGTCGAGAAGCTCGTGCCTTTGGCGGCTTCCTTAATGGCCTCGCGCTGCTCCTTGCTGGCGATGCCAAAATTGGCGAGTGACTGTGCCGTCGCAAGGGCGGCATCTTGGCTAAAGTGCACGATATAGAGCGGGGCCTCGCCGCGGCGCATGGCGAGCTCGACCGTGCCCTCGAGCGAGGTCGTCACGTAGTCGTAGCTCAGCGGCACGGGGCGTGGGGCGTCGACAACCAAGTCGCAAGCAGCGCCGGTGTGCTCCTCGAGTGAGGCGGCGATGGCGGTGACATCGCCGAGCGTGGCGCTCATGAGCATAAACTGCGTGTGGGGCAGGGTGAGCAGCGGCACCTGCCAGGCCCAGCCGCGGTCGGGGTCGGCAAAGTAGTGGAACTCGTCCATGGCCACGCAGCCCACATCGGCGTCCTCACCCTCGCGCAGTGCGTCGTTGGCAAGGATCTCTGCCGTGCAGCAGATGACGGGCGCCTTGGTATTGATATGCGTGTCGCCGGTAATCATACCGACGTTGTCGCGGCCGAGTACCTGCACCAGATCGAAGAACTTTTCGCTGACCAGGGCCTTGATGGGCGCCGTGTAATAACAGCGCTTGCCCTGTGCCATGCCCATAAAGAGCATGCCCAGCGCGACGAGCGATTTACCCGATCCGGTCGGTGTTCCCAAAATGACGTGATCGCCGGCAGCCAGGTCCATGAGGGCCTCTTCTTGGTGATCCCACAGTTCAATGCCGCGATCGCTCGTCCATTCAAAGAAGCGTTCGAAGGCTTGATCGGGCGTGAGCCACGGTTCGGGCTCGCTGCCGTCCTCGGGCTCCCACCAGGTGGGGGAGAGCGCGCCGAGCGAGCCAAACTCGGCTTCGGTTCCTGTGCCGCCCGAGAATGAGCTGGCGGCGCCGGCGCCGGAGACGGTGCTGGCGGCGGTATCTGTCGTGGTCTGTGCCATGTGTTTGCTTTCTCTCGCGATTGTCCGCCAACTATTATGGCGTAGCGGCGGCGTGGGGTGCCAGCGCGCGAGAAAATGCAGGAAATGGGCGTTCTACCCAGTCGTTTGGTGCAGTTGCCGGCTAAGTGAGTAGGCTTTTTGCAATATCGCGAGCACATGGCTTTTGCGCAAGGGCTCTACCTGCACTGATAATTGTTCTCGGGGGAAGCGGGCACTGCGGGGCGCGGCAACGGCGCGCGATTTCCGCGTCGCAGCGCTACCCTGATGCTGAATGCCGGGACGATGACCCACTGACCTGCTGACGCCTCTTCGGCCGTCCTCAAATCCGACCTGTCTCGCCCCGGCATCCGCGTCCCGGAGTCCTGCCATGACCTAATAGGAGCATGAGCGCGGACAATCGGACAAGCCAATTGGATTGTAGCGCTCCCGTCAGTGCAATGTCTGGGAGACCCGGGCGCGGAGCAGGCGGCAGACCGAGGGGAGCGAAAATGGAAGGCGAAACGGTCATCGCGGGCGTCGACACGCACAAGGACGTGCATGTCCTGTGCCTGCTCGACGGCCTCGGGAGGAAGATCTGGAGCGGGAGCTTCGGGGCCGACCCCGAGGGCTACGACAGGCTGGCGGAGGCGATAGGCGACCCGGGGAGCTGCATGGTCGTCGGCGTCGAGGGCACGGCATCGTACGGGGCCGGGCTGACGAGGAGGCTCGTGGAGCTCGGGTACAACGTCGTCGAGGTGCTCAGGCCCAAGAGGGACAAGGTGAGGCCCGGCGAGGGGAAGAGCGACCCGCTGGACGCCGAGCGCGCGGCGCGCAAGGCGGCGTCCGGGAAGGGCTGCTCCGTGCCGAAGTCGCAGGACGGCTGGGTCGAGGCGGTGCGCCAGCTCTACGTCGCGCGCAGGCTGGCCGTCGCGACGTCCACGTCCTGCGTGGCCTGCGCGAAGTCGATGCTCACGACGGCCCCGAGCGCCCTGAGGGAGCGGTTCAGGGGCCGCGAGCGGCCGAAGGACCTCATGCCGCTGCTCGCGCGCGGGAGGAAGGCGGGCGACGCGCTCGAGGAGAGCGTGCTGGCCTCGCTGCGGTCCGTCGCGGCGGTCTGGAAGGAGGCCCGCAGCCAGGTCGAGTCCCTCGACGAGCGCATCCGCGCGCTGCTGGAGGCGAACGCGCCCGCGCTGCTCGGCGTCGAGGGCTGCGGCACCACGACCGCCGCCGCCCTGGTCGTGGCCGCCGGCGACAACCCCGGCAGGCTGAAGGGCGAGGCGGCGTTCTCGATGATGTGCGGCGCCTCCCCGATCCCCGCGTCGAGCGGGAAGACGGACCGGCACAGGCTCAACCGCGGCGGCAACCGGCAGGCGAACTGGGCGCTCTACGAGATCGCGATCAAGCGCATGGCGTACGACGAGAGGACGAGGAGGTACGTGGCGAGGCGGACCTCCGAGGGGAAGTCCCGGCGGGAGGCGGTCCGCTGCCTGAAGCGCTACATAGCGCGGGAGGTGTACCACGTGCTCATGGACCCGAACCCCGACGGCGCCGCGCCGGAAGGCCCCGAGCTCGCGAAGATGCGCAAGGCGATGCGGGTGACTCAGAAGAAAGCCGCCGCGGAGCTCGGCCTGTCCGCAGCCACACTCGGGCACTTGGAACGGGGGAAACGGCGGTCGACGAAACTGGAGAGGAGGTATTACGAGCTCCTGTGCGAATTGGAGAGAGCGCTCCCGCAAACTGCCTCTTGACAACTTATAGGAGCGTCGGTTTTATTTTTCGCTAAGCGAGTTGTGCTTGGCTATTGCAAAAAAGTCTACTCACTTAGATTTGAGGGTCGTTTGCTGGCGCCTATTTGCGCTTGTTTGCCGAAGCCGCGACCATCAGGGGCCCCTGGGACTCCTGCGGCAGGCGCTTCTTGCCTTTTCGGGCACGGTTTCTAAAGTTCTCGACGGCCTCTTCCATGCCTAGAGGCACATAGGTGAGCTCATCGAGATCGTCGGGCAGGTAGCAGGTGAGGCTCTGCTCCTGCGCGCGGCCCGCCGCGAGCTGTTCATCGCTGGGCTGCGCGCCGGGTGTGGCGCAAATGCCATAGACGACGGCACCCATCTCGCGCGTGCGGCATTCATATTCGGTCTCGGGATGCTCGGGATGGTCGCGGCGGACGTCGTCACTTACCCAAAGCGTGTCGTAGCCTGCCGCGGCAAACTGTCCCAGGGCGTAATCGCGCAATGGCTTGCTGTCGGTTCGCAACGTGACGGTGGCACCGCCCGAAAAGAGCGGGCGGTAGAGCATCAGATGGTCGATATGGACGAGCCGTTTTTTGGCGTACTTGGCCTTGGGCTGCGGCGTGGGAAAGTTGATGGTGATGGCATCGAGCTCGCCTGCGGCAAACAGCTGCGTCAGCGATGCGGCGCCTCGGGGCAGGACGAGTGCGTTTGATAGTTCCTGCTCGCAGATTTTTTGCGAGGCATAGGCGATGCAGATGGGCTCCTGGTCTATGCCGATAAAGAGGGTGTTTGGCTCGTGGGCCGCGCGCTCTACAAGGTACGTTCCCTTGCCACAGCCAAGATCCAGGTGAAGGTGTTCGAAGGGCTTGCTGCCAACTGGCGCACAGGCCTCGCGCCAATCTCCAGCATAGATTTCAGGGTTCGTCTCAATCGCATCGGCGTAGCGCTCTAGGCGCTCTTCGAGCACAAAGTTCTTAGGCGTGCGAACGTGGACGGCTCCCATGAGGCTCCTTGGTCATAAGTATGGAACGCATAGCTGCGCGTTCTGTCAATGGGTTGAAAAGAGGGGTGGGCATACTATGCCCGAAAGACGCGGTGCGGCTCGACGGCGAGTCGCCGATGCCTACAGGCGCTTGAGGATCACATAGCGGTTGAGATCGCCGCTGCGACCGTCGGCATGGAAGCGCTCGAGCTCGCGCACGGGGACCTCGCCGCTCTTGTAGAACGTACGGACGCCGCGCACCAGGTCGGTGATCTGCTGATCGTCAAAGTGATGACAATAGCGGTAGGCGTGGCGGTCGTTTTGCCAGCCAATGAGGTGGTCACCGGCTTCAAACTGCGCGGAATCGTAACCCTCAAACGGCGGGGTGAGCTCGGCGCGGGCTTCGGCTCGAACGGCCTTGCGCGCCATGCGCTCGTCGTTCATAAACTCCCAAAAGCTGATGGCGATGATGCCGCCCGGGCGCGTCTGCCGCACCAGGGCGTCGAGCACGCGTACGCGGTACTCGCACGACGGCACGTGGTGCATAAAGCCAAAGCAGACCGAGATGTCGGCGAGCGGGGCGTCGAAAAGCACGTCGGGCGTCTCGGCGGGGTTGAGTTTCATGAGGGCATCGAGCACGTCGAGTTCTTGGAAGTGCAAGTTAGGAATGCGCAGGGCGTGGCCGCGTGCATCGATGGCCAGGTCCTGGCACGAGTCGACGCCATAGAACTCGAAGGGGCAGCTGGCGTCTGCCGAGGGGCTCGTGCCGTCCATGCCTTTGGCAGCCAGCGTGCCGCCGGCGGCAAAGTTCTCGAATCGCATATTGCCGCAGGCGAGATCGAAGACGCGGACGGGATGCTCGATCGTGGCGACGTCGAGCTGTTCGAGCGCGATGTCCATGGTGCGCACCCAGCCGGGCCACGGGGCCTGGCGCGTATCGGAAAAGGAGGCGGAGTGCTCGCGATAGAACGTGTTGTTGAGCTGGATGAGCGATGAGGCGAAATCGCGGTTCACGGCGCGGAACTCCCTCCGTTGGCGGTGCGGAATAAACAGTACGACCATACTACCGTTAACGCCGCAACGGGGACAACCGAGCTGCGGGTCATTGCTTTGTTTGGACACATTTCCGCAGCTCATATGCACCCGCAACCGCCGGTTGTCAAAAATCTCACTAGAATAGGTGGCATGCTTTTGGCGGTGGCGGATAGATTTTTAACTGTGCAAGGCGCCTTAAGAACAAAAACGGTCCGACGGCACGGCTGGCATCACATAGGAGGAACCATGAATGTAGAAACTGCGCAGCGGCTCGCCGACCTTCGTCGCAGCAAGGGTTTTAGCCAAGAAGGGCTGGCGCGAAAGCTGGGGCTGTCGCGCCAGGCGGTCAGTAAATGGGAGCGCGCGGAGAGCTCGCCCGATACCGAGAACCTGATCTCGCTCGCCAAACTTTATGGCGTGAGCCTGGACGAGCTGCTCAATCCGAGCGACGAGATCGAGGACGATATCGAGTTTGAGAACGAGGACCGCGCCCGCCAGCGCGAGGCCGAGGCGGCAGAGCGTGCTCGCACCCATGAGGCGGCGGCGCGCGCTACCGAGGCGGCAACGCAGGCGAGTGATGCTGCGGCCAAGGCGGCGCAAGCGGCAAGCTGGAGTGCGCAGGCTGCCAATGCGGCGACGGCTCAGGCGACGAGTGGCGGCGCAGTTGGCTCGACTCCGGTGAAGGGCCCGTTCCAGTCGTTCCCGTATTGGGCCGTGTGTTGGCTGCTGTTCTTTTTGCTGATGTTCCTGTTTGGTGCCGGCCCCTTTGCCGCGCTGATCTTCTTTACGATTCCCATCTATCACTGGGTGGCGCGTGCGCTCGATGGCGATTGGGCGCGCGGGGATATTCAGGTTGGCCCGGCGTCGGTGGCGATCAAGGCCCAGGGGAAGGATACTTCTGCGGAACCTGATGCTGGCGTGGCTACCGCGGCCACCGCTGAGCCATGTGCCAAAGAGGGTGACGAATGATGAAGCTCTCGCATGAATCCAAGCTGCGCCTGGGCGTTGGCATCGGAGCGTTTGTGCTCATCATCGGGCTTGTCTTTGGCATTTCGCGGACTTTGATTCATTTTGATGGCCCGTGGGATCTCGACGATGTTGTATCCGGCTTCTCTGGTATGGACGATGCGGTTGACGAGGACGATCTTTTGGATGGCGGTAACTATTCCGCTCAGCCTCAGCAGCTTTCGAGCGAAACCTTTGATGTCGACGCGTTCACATCGCTTGACTTGGACGTGACGTCGGGCACGGTCGAGGTCAAACACGTCTCCAGCGGGCCAGTGCGCGTAATTGAAAGCGGTCGCGTGGCAACGGGGACCGTTGCCTTCGATGCGGCAACCCAGAACCTGGCCGAAATCAAGGGCTCTACGCTCAAGATTCGCCAGTTCGATTGCGATGACGAGCGCGCCATTGACCGCACGGTTACCGTCGAACTGCCGCGCGAAGTTGCCGATAACATGGTGGGCATTACAGCGAATGTAGGATCGGGTGACCTGACGGTCGCGGGCATTGCGTGTCATGACCTCAACCTGACTTTGGACTCTGGAGACGTTGAGTTTACGGGCACCGTGACCGATACCCTGAATGCCGAGGTCGGTTCGGGCGATGTGACGTTCGAGCTCTACCAGGCCCCCGCGAAGTCGATGGACGTGAGTGTGGGCTCGGGCGATGTGGAGATGACGGTTCCGAACTCGACGGGCTTTAAGGCGAGCCTCACCTTGGGCAGCGGCGACTTTGAGAGCGATTTCCTTCCGCTTGGCTACGACGGCGAGACCATTTTGAATCTTGAATTCGATAACGGCGATAAGTCTGCTACGTATCGTTTTGAGGTCGGTTCGGGCGACATGTCGTTTGATCCGGAGTGACATGCGGTTTTCGGAGATCGGTACATATAGGCATGCTCTTTGATGGAGGCGCCGGAGCCGTGACGGGCTTCGGCGCCTTTGCCTTTACAATGGGGACATGGAACAGATTATCTTGAACATACTCGAGGCTCTGCGTCGCGGCGAGACCGTGGACGACAAAGCGCTCGTCAAACTGATACATGCCGAGGCGCGCCGTGAGGGTGCCGACAAACGCGATTTGGCCAAGCGCCGTCTGCTGCCGTTCTACCAGCGGGTTAAACGTGAGGAGCCGGTTCGGTGGGCTGCGTGGAATGTCGATTCCGATCTGGAGCGTCAACTGCTGCAGGTCCTGCGTATGAAGCCTCGTCGCACGGCTTCGGGCGTGGCGACCATTACCGTCATCACCAAGCCCTGGCCATGCTCGGGCGATTGCCTATTTTGCCCCAACGATCTGCGCATGCCCAAAAGCTATCTGCACGCCGAGCCGGCGTGCGCCCGTGCGGAGCAAAATTGCTTTGACCCGTATCTGCAGGTAAGCGCTCGTCTGACCGCGCTTTCGCAGATGGGGCATGCGACCGATAAGATTGAGCTCATTGTGCTCGGCGGTACCTGGAGCGACTATCCGCAAGGGTATCAGACGTGGTTTATGTCGGAGCTCTTCCGCGCGCTCAATGACGATGCCGTGGCTGGTGTGGCGGCTAACTCCATGTTGGCGCGTCCGGGCATCAGTCGTGCCGAGGCGGGGCGTCTGCTCGATGACGCTCCCGCCGATGCCCTGCCGCCTGTGGTAGCAGAGCGCCGTGAGCGCTATCAGGCCGCCGGCATTGCGACAGACGAGGTCGAGCTTGCTGCCGGCGTTGCCGACGAGCAGGGGCGTGTGGATGCTGCCGTGGGCGGCTATAACCGTGCGGTGCGTCGTCTGTACGGTCCCGGTACGCCGTGGGACAAGGTCACTGAGTGGCAGACGGCAACGATGGAGGAGCTCGAGCGTCAGCAGCGCATCAACGAGACGGCGAAGCATCGCGTGGTGGGACTCGTTATCGAGACGCGCCCCGATGCCGTAACGCCGCAGGCGCTTACGCTCATCCGCCGCCTGGGCTGCACCAAGATCCAGATGGGTATCCAGAGCCTCGACCAGCACCTGCTCGATATCAACGAGCGTCGCATTTCGGTGGCGCAGATTGAACGGGCGTTTTCGCTTGCGCGCCTGTTTGGCTTTAAGATCCATGCGCATTTTATGCTTAACCTGCTGGGCGCCACGCCGGAGGGGGATAAGCGCGACTACGAACGCTTTATGACCGAAGGGGCCTTTATGCCCGACGAGGTCAAGGTCTACCCGTGTGCGCTCATCGAGGGCTCGCGTCTGGTGGGCTGCTATGAGCGCGGCGAGTGGCGTCCCTATACCGAGGAAGAGCTGCTCGATGTGCTGGCCGACGACATCGTGGTGACGCCGGCGTTCTGCCGTATCAGTCGCATGATCCGCGACTTTAGTTCCGACGACATTATGGTGGGCAACAAGAAACCCAACCTGCGTCAGCTCGTTGAGAACCGTCTGGCTGCTCGGGGTGATGGTGCGACGGTGCGCGAGATTCGCTATCGCGAGATCAGTACGGCGGGTGCCGACTTGGATGAGCTATCTCTTGATGAGGAAGTGGCGTACGAGACGCCAGTGACTTACGAGCGCTTTTTGCAGTGGGTGACGCCGCAGGGCAAGATCGCGGGCTTTTTGCGGTTGTCGCTGCCCGACCATTCGTTTGTTGCCGCGCATGCGGACGAGTTGCCGACGACGCCGGACGAGGCGATGATTCGCGAGGTGCACGTGTATGGCATGGCGGCACGCGTGGGTGACCAGGGCCAGGCGGCGCAGCATCACGGGTTGGGGCGTTTGCTCGTAGAGCGTGCGTGCGAGATTGCCCGGGATGCCGGCTATGCGCGCATCAACGTGATCAGCGCGATTGGTACGCGCGAGTACTATCGCCATCTTGGATTTTATGACCATGGCCTTTATCTGCAAAAGGAGCTCTAGATGAACAAGCCGAGTGTTTCTGCCGGCGTCGTTGCCGGCGTTGCTCTGGGAGCCGCGGCGCTTGGTGCGGCCGCTGTCGCTGTTCGTGTTGCCTGTCTGCAGGTTGCGCGAACCTGCAATGGGTTGGCGCGTGTGAAGCGCGTGCACGACGAGGGCGGCGACGAAGTCCGCGTATTGGTGCAAGGCGGCGTCTACCAAAGCGCGAGTTACGTTGGCGAGCGTTGGGCTGAGCCCGTCTTTGCGTACTATCGTGCGTTTGACGACGTGTTTGAGGCCGAGGGTGCAATGCACGACGCTTATGGTCACGGCATCGACCGTATGCTCATGCTGGGTGGCGGCGGGTTTGCCTATCCCAAGTTTGCGCTGATGTCGCACGAGGGCTTGCGCATGGACGTTATCGAGTATGACGGAGAGATTACGCGCCTGGCGCGCCGTTGGTTCTACCTAGACGAGCTGGAGCGCGCGGCGGGCGATCGCCTGCGGGTGATAACCGCTGAGGCTCGCTCGTATTTGGGTGTGACGAGCGTGGGCCATCGTCGCTACGACGTGGTCGTGAGCGATTGCTTTGGCGGTGCCGAGCCCGTACGCGAGCTGGCGACGGTTGAGGCATTGCGTTTGGTGCGGGGCAGCCTAAATGTCGGTGGCGTCTACGTTGCCAATATCGTGAGTGCAAACGAGGGGAGCGATGTGACGTTCCTGCGCGACTGTGCCGCCACGGCGCTTGAGGTGTTCGACCATGCTTGGGTGGTCCCATGTGGCGATGCAGAGTTCGGCGGCGAGGAGAATTATCTGCTCATCGCCAGCGACGGCGACTACGCCTTTGCCGAAGCTGTGCCCTTCGACACCGACTTCCTCGGTACCGTCCTTCACGACAAGTAAGTCTCCCCGTCCCAAAAAAGACTGGTCTTAGGCGTGGTCGCGCCAGCTGAGGACGCGCTGCTTCATACCCTCGATGTCGAGCACGCCTTCGGCAAAGCCTTTGCGCACGAGCTCTTCGGGAACAAACTCGTCGTAGCGGTCAAAGTAAGGCACCTCGCCGGGATAGACGAGCTCGATGGGATCGAAGTCCTTCTCGGCCTCGGCGGCGAGCACCTCAAAGAACGTCTCCTCGTCGGCCTTCATCTTAAACTGCATAAAGTACGGACGTGACGGGTCGAGTCCGCGAAGGCCCAGTTCAGCGGCACACTTAATCTTGAGCATGCGCTCGAGCGCCAAAAAGGCGTAGCTGCCCAGCCAGGGGAAGAGCACCCAGGTGTCGCCACCCAGGTTGATGAGCGGCTTAGTTCCCGCGCCCGAAAGCTTGGCCGTATGACGAGCCTGCGCTAAGCGGGCCCGTGCGTTACCCATGAGGTACGGATATGTCGCGTGCTCGTTGAGCGCCTTGCGCATGCGCTCGAGTACGTGTGTATTGATGTCGCCGGGGCAGTCGCCAAAGTAGGCCGGTACCCGGCCCTTGACCTGCGTGGCAAAGACGGTGTGACGCTTCCAGTCCACTTCCTCGACAATCCAGCAGTGTCCGGCGATGGCGATGCGCTCACCGGGCGGGGGCGGATTAACAATCGTGCCCAGCTCGGCCGATTCGCTGCGAACGGTGAACTCCTCGTTTTCCTGGAACACAGCGTAGAACTTAAAGTTGTTGATGATGCGCTCGCCCGCGAGACCCACGATGAGCCCGCCACCTTCGGTGACCTGGATATGGTCGATCTTAATGAGGTGACGTAGCAGCACACGGTAATCGTCTGCCGAGACACGGTGGAAATAACTGAGCGTGAGCACGCGCTGGGCTAGTTCGGCCGGCGTGAGCTCGCCGGTGCTGGCGAGGGTCGACATAGTCTGGTGATAGAGCAGGCTGTAGGGGAGTCGATCGAGCTCGGGCGGCTCGACCCACTTTTCCTCGCGATAGAGTTGTACGAGCGCGATACCCTGCAGGAGCTTCCAGGGAATGGTTTCGGGCATCATCGTGCGCGGCTCGGGTTCTTCCTCGCGCATGACAAACCACATCTCGGGCGGAAGGTCGCGACGGCCTGTGCGCCCCATGCGCTGCAAAAAGGAGCTGACGGTAAACGGCGCGTCAATCTGGAAGGCGCGCTCCAGGCGGCCGATATCGATACCGAGCTCCAGCGTGGAGGTGGTGACGGTTGTCTGCGCCTGCTCCTCGTCGCGCATGAGCTCCTCGGCCGTCTCGCGCAGCGATGCCGAAAGGTTGCCGTGATGGATGAGAAAGCGGTCGGGCTCGTGTCGACTTTCGCAGTAGCTGCGCAGCATGGAGCACACGGCCTCTGCCTCCTCGCGCGAGTTGGCAAAGACCAGGCACTTGCGGCCGCGCGTATGCTCAAAGATATAGCCCATACCGGGGTCGGCGTTGTCGGGCGCCGTGTCGGTGGGGTTGAGAAGCGCCTGCTCGGTCGCTCGTGGGATGTCGACTTCGCCCTCGGGGGCCGAGGAAGTTCGGCGGTCCTTGGGTGCGGCCTTGCCCCGTGCCCGCTCACGACGTTGACGGCGCTCCTCTTGTGTGAGCTGTCCGCTGTGACGCATGTCTTGGGCGCCGGCGGGCAGTGCCGCTGGTGCCGCTGCCTCAATGCGCTCGCATGCGAGCACCTCAGCTTCCTGCGGACCTGTGCTCGCGAATCCTCGCTGCTGCGCCTGGGGACCCGAGTTGTAGAAGTGCTCCATGGAGATGCGCCACACGCGGCGCGGTTCCTCAAAGCGGGGGATGATGCAATCGCGTCCTGTTCCCTGTGAGAGAAAGGCGCCCGTGCGCTCGGGGTCGCCGATGGTGGCAGAAAGGCCGATGCGGCGGGGCTGCACGCCTGCCATGCGCGAGAGGCGCTCGATAAGGCAGAGCGTCTGACCGCCGCGGTCGCCGCGCATGAGCGAATGAACCTCGTCGATAACCACATAGCGCAGGTCGCAAAACATACGAGGGATTGCCATGTGCTTATGGATCAGGAGCGCCTCGAGCGACTCGGGCGTAATCTGCAAGATACCGCTCGGTTTTTTGATGAGCTTAGCCTTGTGCGACTGCGAGACATCGCCATGCCAGTGCCAGACAGGGATATCGGCCTCTTCGCATAGGTCGTTGAGGCGGACGAACTGATCATTGATGAGTGCCTTGAGGGGGCCGATATAGAGGGCGCCAACGCTTGCGGGCGGGTTCTCCCAAAACTCGGTCAGGATGGGAAAGAAGGCTGCCTCGGTTTTGCCGGAAGCCGTGGATGCCGTCAGGAGCACATTGTCCTGCGTATTAAAGATGGCGTCTGCCGCTGCAACCTGGATAGAGCGCAGACTCTCCCAATCGTGGGAGTAGATGAAGTCTTGGATAAACGGGGCGTAGCGGTCAAAGGCGTTCACGGGGCCTCCTTTCAAAAACGAATCTCTCAATGCGGTTGGCAATGGTTTGCTGCATTGCTGTCTCAACGTTTGTGCAGATAAAAGCTGCCAAAATAGACCTGTCCCTTTTTGGCAGGTTAGATGGTGAATTCGGCGAAGTTGCGGTTGCCGTCTGCGGTGCCGGTGTCGCCTGTTGCGGCTGCCGGTGCCAGCGCGTCGCCGCCGACGCTTTGCAGCAACTCAGCCACGTTTGCATCGGGGTTCTGGCACAGGATATCGAGCAGCTCGATAAAGTCACGGATGACCTCACGCGGCGTCAGGTGCGTATCGGCTCCCACGCGGCCAAACTCAATCTTGAGAAAGTCTACCAAGTCGTTCTCGGTAAGCGTGGGCGTCCAGCCAAAGTATCCGGCATGGATCTGCATGAGTTTTTCGATCAGCACCAGCAACTCCTCGTAGGTGAGTGGCTGCAGGCGGATGATGGGCGCGAGCATGTCCTTAAGGTCCTCGCGTGCAAAGCGGCCCTGAGCGAGTCGACTTCGCAGGGCCTCGTAGGAGAACACGCCACGGCGGCGGTCTTCGATGGAGGTTGGCGTGCCGCCCATGATCATGCCCAGGTACTGCGCCTTGCCCTGGAGCGTGTCGTTGTACATGGTCAGGATCTTCTCGTAGTTGTATTGGCGTGTGATGGCGTTGGGAATCTTATACAGATTCACGAGCTCATCGATGAGCACCAGCATGCCCTTGTAGCCGCTGCAGACCAAAAAGCGCGCAATGAGCTTAACGTAGTCGTACCAGTCGTCATCGCTGATGATGGTTGAGGAGCCCAGCTCGGCGCGTGCCTCACTCTTGGTGCGGTACTCGCCGCGAATCCATTTGGTCACGCGGCTCATAGCTTCTTCGTCGCCCTCGGATACGGCCGCGCGGTAGCGGCGGAGCATGCGGGCGAAGTCGAAGCCGTGGACCATTTCCTCGAGTGGGGCCAGTTGGGCATTGACGGCAGACTCGTCGGCATCGGCACACGAGGCGACCCAGCGATCCAGGATAAGGTTGAGCGCACCGCCCTCGGGGCGCGTCTTGGTCGATATGTTGCGGATGAGCTCACGGTAGGTGGCAAGGCCCTGTCCCTGGCCGCCCTGCAGGCGGCGCTCAGGGGATAGGTCGGCATCGGCCACGACGAATCCCTCGCCCATGGCGTGCGTGCGGATGGTCTGGAGCAAAAAGCTCTTGCCGGCGCCGTAGCGACCGACTAGGAAACGGAAGCTTGCGCCGCCATCGGCGATGAGGCTCAGGTCGGTGAGCAGAGCACGGATCTCGACCTCGCGCCCCACGGTGATATAGGGAAGGCCGATGCGCGGGACCACGCCGCCCTTGAGCGAGTTGAGAATGACGGCGGCGACGCGCTTGGGCACGTGGGGTGCTGCGGATGCGGTATCACTCATGGTCTAGGTATCCTCTCACGTCTGCTTCGTAGTCCTCGATAATCTGCGGTCCTGCTGAGCCAAATTCAATAACGGTGTCGCCCACCAGGTCAAAGAGCGCTTCGTTGATGCTATCGACGAGCATGTCCTCACTCTTGCCCGACTGTGCCACCGCCAATGTGGCCTGCGCCGTGTTCCGCTCGAGGAGCGCGCGAAGGAAGGCATCTGCGGCGGGCGCGAGTTTGTTCGCAGCTTCGGCAGACGCGGGCGTTACGGGCGCGGGCACAGACACGAGGAGCGGTGCCACGACGCCAAACTCTTCGGTGGAGACAGTCGGCTCGTCGGGTTCGTCTTGCCGTGTGGCCATCTCGCCAGGTCCGGCGGTCATGCTGGGCGCAGACTCGGTGTTCGGTTGCTCGATAAGCGTCGCCTCGGCTTCCATAGGCACATCATCCTCGCGCTCCTCATCAATCAAAAGCGCTTCACGCGTTTGCGCGGCGGCGCTCCGAATGTGCCCCAGCTGACTCAAATCGATATCG
>JAXJPE010000103.1:0-1746 GCA_036426035.1 Collinsella sp. | reverse complement strand
GCGTCGTCTGCGGTGATGAGGCCGCCTGCAGCAAACGTGTGCTCGCGGTCGATTGTCCACGAGCTTTCCTCGGTCTCCTGCGCACCGGCGGGGCGAACCTCCTTGATTAAGATGCCACGCTCGAGCAGTTTGTCACGATCGCGCCGAAACTTGCGCTTATCCGAGTCGATGTTGCCCGAGCCATATCCTAGGTCAGAATCCAAGACAATCTGCTCGGTCGTCAGCGGTTCGGGGGAGCTGTTGAGCACAAAGAAAAGGTTGAGGATGCGCTGAGCCGTTTTATCGAAACTGGGCTCCGAACTTCCCTTTTTAATTGTCGCGGTCGCGTCGCTTGCCGTCATAGAGTCCTCGCATGAGAAGGTGGTTTGCTGCCATGATTTTAGTCCGATATGGAGATTAGGCTATATCCTTGTCCGCTCGGGGCGTTAAGATGGCCCGAATTCGGTCGTTTGCGCTCGCTCGGGGTATACTTTCGACTATATACGGTTCTAATGTGCATGCATTGGGCCTATTTGTCGGATTATGGATGTGGAGCGCACATGGCGAACACCCAGAACTATATTAACCACCTGCTGCAGAACACCGGCATTACGCCGGCATGCAGCGAAGAAGAGCGCTTGGCTGCCGAGGATATCGCTCAGATCTTCCGCAACCACGGCTTTGATCCCGAGGTTCAGGAGTTCAATGCCCCGGCGCCCAGTAGGTTGGCATTTGCCGTTACCGGTATTCTTGCGTTTGCCGGCGCCCTGCTGATGGGCATCGGCGGCGGTATCGGCTTGGTCGGCACCTTGCTGGCCATTGTCGGCGCCGTTCTTTACGTGCTCGAGCGCACGGGCCACCCCGTGGTTTCGCGCCTGGGCAAGACGGGCGTGAGCCAAAATGTCATCGCCTACCACAAGGCCTCGGGCCCGCTCGCGTCTCCGCGCAACCGCCCGGTGGTCGTTGTCGCACACTACGACTCTCCCCGTGCTGAGCTGCTCGCCCGCGAGCCCTATGCTTCGTATCGTGCGCTCATCGCCAAGCTGTTGCCCGTTGCCACGGTTGCCCCTGCTGCCGTTGCCATCCTGCGTATCCTGCCGCTCCCCGGCGCGCTCAAGGTTCTGCTGTGGATTGTCGCGATCCTCGCTTCCCTCGTTGCACTTGCCAACGCGGCAAACATCATCTCTAACCGCCACATTCTTCCCTATACGTCCGGCGCGGTGTGCAACAAGTCTTCTGTCGCCGCTATGCTCGGTGTTATGGACAACGTTGCTCCCTTCCAGGGCGAGAACGAGTTTCCCGACGATGTTCCGTTCGATACCTATTTTGGGGAGCAGAAGCGTCGTGCCGAGGAAATGGCGCGCGCGGCGGCGGAGTATGCCGCGGCCCAGCAGCAAAACGACTACGGCAACACCATCGAGTATGAAGAGCCTACCTACGTCGAGGACGAGTTCGGTCAGCCGATTGCTCCCGACGCTCAGACCGAGCCCGAACAGGGTGAGGCTTTCGACGAACAGATCGAGGGCTTTGAGGGTGCGTCTGCTGACGAGACGCTGATTGGCGCCATCGTGCCCGAGGATCAGAATCAGGCTGTCCAGGCCGAAGAGTTCAATGACGAGGTTCCCGCTGCTGAGCCGGCGGAGGAGCCTGCTGCGGCTGAGCCCGAGCCCAAGCTCTATCGCAATGCCGCCGGCAACATCCGCTTTGGTTCGGATGCCATCCGTGCGCTCGGAATGCTTCCCGAGTCCTGCACGCTCGATTACGAGG
>JAXJPE010000102.1:0-23044 GCA_036426035.1 Collinsella sp. | reverse complement strand
CCCTGGAGCACGTTGATCTCGACGCTGGTCTGGTTGTCGGCAGCGGTGGAGTAGACCTCGGTCTTGGAGGTCGGGATCGTGGTGTTGCGGTCGATCATCTTGGTCATGACGCCGCCCATGGTCTCGACGCCCAGGGACAGCGGCGTGACGTCAAGCAGCAGGATGCCAGAGACGTCGCCGGTAAGGACGCCGCCCTGGACGGCAGCGCCGTCGGCAACGACCTCGTCGGGGTTCACGGACATGTTGGGCTGCTTGCCGGTCATGGTCTTGACGAGCTCCTGGACGGCGGGCATACGGGTGGAGCCGCCGACGAGGATGACCTCGGTCAGATCGGAGAGCTTAAGCTTGGCGTCGCGCAGGGCGTTGGTGACAGGCTGCTTGCAGCGCTCGAGCAGGTCGCGGGTGATCTTCTCGAACTCGGCGCGGGTCAGCGTGTAGTTGAGGTGCAGCGGGCCGGACTGGTTCATGGTGATGAACGGCAGGTTGATGGTGGACTGCTGGGCAGCGGAGAGCTCCTTCTTGGCGTTCTCGGCGGCCTCCTTCAGACGCTGCAGGGCCATGGGGTCCTGACGCAGGTCGACACCGTTCTCCTGCTGGAACTTATCGGCCATCCAGTCGATGACGCGCTGATCCCAGTCGTCGCCGCCCAGGTGGTTGTCGCCCGAGGTGGACAGAACCTCAAACACGCCGTCGGCGAGGTCGAGGATGGAGACATCGAAGGTACCGCCGCCCAGGTCGAAGACCAGGATGCGCTGGTCGGTGCCCTGCTTATCCAGGCCATAGGCCAAAGCAGCAGCGGTCGGCTCGTTCACGATACGCTTGACGTTGAGGCCGGCGATCTTACCGGCGTCCTTGGTGGCCTGACGCTGGGCGTCGTTGAAGTAGGCCGGGACGGTGATGACGGCGTCGGTGACGGTCTCGCCCAGATACTTCTCGGCGTCGGCCTTCATCTTTGCGAGCGTCATGGCGCTCACCTGCTCGGCGGTGTAATCCTTGCCCTCGATATCGACGACGGCACGGCCACCCTGGCCCTCCTTGACCTCATACGGCACGGTCTTGATCTCGGAGGTGCACTCGGAGTACTTGCGGCCCATGAAGCGCTTGATGGAGAACACGGTGTTCTTGGGGTTGGTGACAGCCTGGTTCTTAGCGGCCTTACCCACGACGCGGTCGCCGTCGGCACGGAAGCCCACGACGGACGGGGTGGTGCGGTCGCCCTCGGCGTTCACGATAATGGTCGGAGAACCGCCCTCGAGAACGGCCATTGCGGAGTTAGTAGTACCAAGGTCGATACCAAGAATCTTGCCCATTAGAAATTCCCTCTCTCTTGTGCGTTTGCACCGACTCGGCGGTCTGCCGCGCGGTGTTTCGGCTTGTCTTTCAGGATGTAGTGTATCCCCTTATGGGCCGGAATATACAAAATCTAAGTCAATTCATATAAGATTTCTTATTGCTGAGAGTTTAGGTTCACAAATGCGCAGGTAGACGCACTGATTGAGTTCTCGGCAAATCTATCGAGATCTATGTAGAGATGGCTGAGGTTTGGGCCCGAGGCCGCATGGGGTGGCTTGAGGCGACCCCGGGGGAAAGCGCGACCCGTTTCGAGCGTCGATTCCGGGACACGCTTTCCAAAAGCGCGCTCAATCGCTCAATATTTCAAGTCACCTTTAGCTAACATTTGCGCAGCTCAACGGCCCCACCTGCACGTTTTTTAGTAAACCTTGGCATACTCGGCGAACGGTATGAAGATGCCGGCCAGAGGGTATTGCAAACGGTCGCTCCCGTGGTATGTTTTTGCCCGAATCAAACCGGCGCGCATCGTCTGTAGCGTCGGTCAACAGAGAGGAAACTACCATGGCTCATCCCGTAATTGATGCCGACGAGTGCATCGCTTGTGGCGTTTGCGTCGACACCTGCCCCGCTGGCGTTCTGGAGCTCCAGGACGTCGCCACCGTCGCTGACGAGGACTCCTGCGTCGCCTGTGGCGCTTGCCAGGACGCTTGCCCCGCTGGCGCGATCACCGAGATCGTCGAGGAGTAACAACTCCCCCGCTTGCACACTCAAAAGTACACCGTGCACAAAAAG
This sequence comes from Collinsella sp., assembly GCA_036426035.1. Classification (GTDB taxonomy): domain Bacteria; phylum Actinomycetota; class Coriobacteriia; order Coriobacteriales; family Coriobacteriaceae; genus Collinsella. Next base: position 20,959 of record JAXJPE010000102.1, on the reverse strand, counting down.
GAGGCCTCCGCATCGCCGCGGAGGCCTCCTTTTGTTTGTGAGGATAACTAATTTGGCACCGCCGCAGATTGCCGCTTAGGAGCGTTTGCAGCGTCGGCTAAGAGAGATCGTCCTCGTAGGGCATTAGATCTGCCAAGTAGCCTTTCTCTTTGAGCATGGCCTCGATCTCGTCGAGGGTTTGCTCGTCATCTGCCGCAATGCGATGGAAGTGATAGCCACTCGTCACCGTTAATAGCGGAAAGCTCTTGCCGCTCTCGATATCGTGCAGGTAGCGCTCAACATCGCGACGATTGCGGATGTCCAGGTCGGCCGTGATCTTACCGTACACGCGGTGATTGACGATCACGTTGAGCACGGCGCCACCGGCGTCGACGATGCTCGTGAGCTCATCGCCTGCCTGCTCCACGCTGTGGCGAACCTTGACCAAGCGCGTGGGCACGGCGGGGCTGCTGGGGGCCTCCTGCAGCACATAACCACGGTTGGTCGCCACGATATCGTGCCCATCGGCACGCAGCAGGGCAATATCCTGCACCACGACCTGACGGCTCACGCCCACCTCGCGGGCAAGCGCACTGCCCGAAACGGGCCCCGTGGCTCCCTCGAGCACGCCCATGATGGCACGGCGACGCTCGCGGGCGTCCATTATTTACCGTCCAGCAGACGCAGGTGCTTAAGCGAAAGGTCGAGAATCGGCGCAGAGTGCGTCAACGCCCCCGAGCTAATAAAGTCAACGCCCAGGTCGGCGAGCGCGCGGATATTGCTGGCGTCCACGTTGCCCGAGCACTCGGTCTTGGCGCGGCCGTCGATAAGCTCAATCGCGGCAGCCATGTCGTCGTGGGTCATGTTGTCGAACATGATGATGTCGGCGCCGGCTTCCACGGCCTCGCGCACCATATCCAGGTTCTCGCACTCAATCTCGACCGTCGTGGTAAACGACGCATGGGCGCGCGCCATCTCAATCGCGCGCGCCACGCCACCGGCGGCGTCGATGTGGTTGTCCTTGAGCATGACAGCCGTCGACAGGTTATAGCGGTGGTTGCTGCCACCGCCGATCTCGACCGCGGCCTTCTCGAAGACACGCATGCCCGGCGTGGTCTTGCGCGTGTCGACAAGCACGGTCTTGGTGCCCTCGAGCGCAGCCGCCATCCGATGCGTGTAAGTTGCGATGCCGCTCATGCGCTGCAGGTAGTTGAGCGCCACGCGCTCGCCCGAAAGCAGCACGCGCGCGTCGCCGCGCACCTGGCCCACGTGGTCGCCGGCGTGCACCTCGTCACCGTCGGCAGCATCAAACAGCACCGAGCTCTGCGAATCCAGCAGCTCAAAGGTGCGAGCGAACACGTCCAGACCGGCGATAATGCCGTCGGCCTTGGCGATGAGCTCAACGGTAGCGGGGCGCGCCGTGGGGCACACGCTCACCGTACTCACGTCCTCAAACGTGATGTCCTCGCGCAGAGCCTGCAAAATCAGGTCATCGACGACGAGCTTCATAGTAATGGGATTCATGGTCTACTCCTCCACGGCCTGCGTGCCGGCGGCACGGGCCAAATCATCGATTGCAAGGGCATCGGCGCTCAGGGCGCGGTGGCGCCCGTCAAGCGCGGGCTCACCGGCCTGCTCCACGGCTAGCGACTCGCCGGTGCGCATATACCACGCGGCGCGGCGGCCCCAAACCAGAGACTCGAGCAGGCTGTTAGAAGCCAGGCGGTTCTTGCCGTGCACGCCATTGCAGGCCGTCTCGCCGGCGGCGTAGAGTTCGGGCATCGAAGTGTGGCCGTCCTTGTCGACCCATACGCCGCCCATAAAGTAGTGCTGCGTGGGTGTGACGGGAATGGGCTCGTCCAAGATGTCGCGGCCGTCCTCCAGGCAGCGCGCGCGGATATTGGCAAAGTGCCCGGTCACCACGTCGCGCTCGACGGGAGCAAAGCTCAGCCACTCGTGCTCGGTGCCGTCCTGCTTCATCTGCTCGCGAATAGCGGCGGCGACAACGTCGCGCGGCTGCAGTTCGTCGGTAAAGCGCTCACCGGCGGCGTTGAGCAGAATCGCGCCCTCGCCGCGGCAGCTCTCGCTGATCAGGAAGGTGCGGCCCGGCTGCGGCGAAAACAGTCCCGTGGGATGAATCTGCACGTAGTCCAGGTGCTCCATCGTGATGCCGTGCTCCTGCGCGATGTAGCAGGCATCGCCTGTGAGCTGCGGGTAGTTGGTCGAATGGTCGTATACGCCGCCGATGCCGCCCGTCGCCCACAGCGTGTGGCGGGCATGAATCTTAAACGGCTCGCCAGCATGCACGCCCTCGGCGGCATTTGCCAGCTCGTCGGCGGGACGAACTGAGTTGCCCTCGTCCACGGAAACGGCGACGACACCGGTGCACACCGTGGCGCCATCGCGCTCGCCCGTCAGGATGTCGGTCATGGCCACGTGCTCCAAAATCTGCACGTTGTCCAGCTTGCGAACGGCCTGGAGCAGCTTGGTTGTGATCTCCTTGCCCGTAATATCGGCATGGAAGGCAATGCGCGGGCGGCTGTGCGCGCCCTCGCGGGTAAAGTCGAGGCTGCCGTCGGCCTTGCGCTCAAAGTCCACGCCCATGGCCAGCAGGTCGTTGATGACCGAGCGGCTTGAGCGGATCATGATGTCGACGCTCTCGCGGCGGTTCTCGTAATGGCCGGCGTGCATGGTGTCCTCAAAGAAGGCATCGTAGTCAGAACCCTCGGGTAGTACGCAGATGCCGCCCTGCGCGAGCATCGAGTCGCACTCGTCGACCGCGCCCTTGGAGAGCATGATCACGCGCGTGCTCGTCGGCAGATTGAGAGCCGCATACAGGCCTGCCACGCCGCAACCGGCAATGACGACGTCGCACTCCATATCGGGGTATTGTTTGGTTTCCACAGGAATCCTCTCCCTTGTAATGTGGCATAAGGGATGGTCCCTCATGTCACATTGGCTTAGCGCGCCGCGTACTCGAGCATGCGGTCGAGCGTGAGCTTGGCCTGATCGGCGGCCTCGTCCGACACGCCAATCTGCACCTCGCCCTCGCCCGTCTCCAGGCAGTGCACGAGCTTTTCGAGCGTGATGAGATCCATGTTGACACAGGTGGGCTGCACCGCAGGGAAGTAGAACTTCTTGCCGGTGCCCTGGCAGCGGCGCTCAAGTTCGTAGAGCACGCCGCGGACCGTCACGATGATGAACTCGCTCGCGTCCGACTCCTCGGCATATTTGATGATGCCGGCAGTGGAGCCGATGTAGTCGGCCTCGGCCAGGACGTCGGCCTTGCACTCGGGGTGCGCCAGCACGAGCGCGTCGGGATGCGCCTCCTGTGCATCGACAATCTGCTCGACGGTAATAATGTGATGACGCGGGCAGTAGCCATTGTTGAGGATGACGTGCTTTTGCGGCACCTGCTCGGCTACGAAGCGGCCCAGGTTTTGATCGGGGATGAACAGGACGTGTTGCTGCGGCAGCTCGGAGACGATCTTGACGGCGTTGGAGCTGGTAACGCACACGTCACTCCAGCTCTTGATCTCGACCGTCGAGTTGACGTAGCAGACCACGGCAAGGTCGTCGCCGTACTCGGTGCGCGCCGCGTCGACCGTCTCGCGCTTGACCATGTGAGCCATGGGGCAGTCCGCGCCCGGCTCGGGCAGCAGCACGGTCTTGGTGGGATTGAGCAGCTTGGCGCTCTCGCCCATAAACTCCACACCACACAGCACGATGGTCTGCTGCGGCAGGCTCTTGGCGAGCTTTGCCAGGTAGAAGCTGTCGCCGACGTAATCGGCAACGGCTTGGACCTCGGGCGCCACATAGTAGTGCGCCAGGATCACCGCGTCACGTTGAGTTTTTAGTTGCTGAATGGCCTCGACGAGCTCTGTGGGCACCAGTGCCGCGCGCTCCGTTGCCGTCGTTGCCGATGCTAGGCCGGCCGCGATATCGCGTGCAAGCTCCGACGCATCCATGTTCGCGCTCTGTGCCATCAAGGCCCCTCTCTTTTGGCGAATCTTGGAGCTTTAGTATGACACCTGGCTTTACAGCTGACAAGACAGCTGTAAAGCCAGGTGTAAAGTTGAAATAAAGATTCAATCATGCGGCAGGTCCATTTTCGAACTGGCAAGCTGAGGATAGTCGAAAATGGACCTGCCGCACGGTTCGAGCGGCCCGTTTTGCCTTGGCCCAAGAGGCGGTGGGCATAGAAGCGGGTCCGGATCGCTCGATCCGGACCCGCTGGGAACTGGCATGCAGTTAAGCGCGGCGCTTCATGGCCCACGCCAGCAGCAGAGCTGCCACACCGACTGCGAGTACGGCACCAGCCATGACATACGTGCTGTCGCCGGACTCAGGCAACGTCTCCTTGCCAGCCTTCTTCTTAGGCTTGGAAGTCGTAGTCGTGGTCGTAGTAGTCGTAGTGGTCTGGCCAGGAGCGGGCTTGGCAGCCTCGGCGACCGTAAAGGTCGTCTCGGCCGTGCCCGTGGTCGAGACCACGCTCAGCGTGTGCTCGCCCACGCCGAGCGTATTCAGGAAGCTCGCCTTGAGCGTCACAATCGTGGAGCCCTCTGTGAGCTCGTAGTTCTCGCGCGCGACCTCCTTGCCGTCAACCAGCACCTTCCGGAAGAACTCGAGCGGCGCGCTCGAGCGGAAGGTCAGGTCCTTGGCGGCCTCGACCACCATCGTCTGACCCTTGCCGTCGGTGATCTCGGGCGCCAGAATCGCGATCTCCTCAGTCTTGCCCTTCTCGTGGCAGACGGTGCACTCCTGATGCTTCTCACCCTTGGCCTCGACCGTCGCCGGCCAGTCGACGACCCACTCAAAGGTGTGCTCCGCCTTGTCGATGATGTCGCCGCAGCGGCAGACATGCCAATGATTCTTGGCATCGTGCGCCCAGCCCGTGCCGTCGGACTCGTGCTTGAGGACACCCTCGACCGTCACATTCACGTCGCCCTCGACATCCTTGAGCTCATAGGTGCCCTTGTCGGAGAGCTCGATGGCCTTACCATCGACCTTGACGGCGTAGCCCTTGCCCGCAAAGTACGCGCTGTCGATGCTCACGGTAAGCGTTGCGGAGCCGTGCCAGTCGAGCTCGGTTGCCGTCGCGGTAAGCGTGTAGCCCTGCTGGTTAGTCGGCAGCGCCACGACCAGCTTGCGGCCGGCAGCCACGGTGATCTCGGTAGCAGAGGAGGCATCGTAGTTGGCCTTGGCCTGGTAGCGCACCTCGTACACGCCGGCGGCGAGATCCTTGAGCTCGGTCACGCCCTCGCCCACGGCCTGGTACTCGGCGGCACCCTTGGCGCGCCACTCCATCGTCGCGTTGACGCCCGCGATCTTGCCGTCGTGCCTGCCGCTCACGGTCTCGGCCTCGGCCTGGACCTTCGGCGCGTCCTGGGCGGCCTTCTTGATGGAGAACTCGCAGGTCAAGCCATCGGCGGGCAGCGCGTAGTTGCCCGCTGCCTTGCCCGTCAGCGCGGTGAGGGTCGCCTTATAAGAGGTGCCGACCTCGGTCTGAGAGCCCTCGACGGTCGCGCCGAGGTCATCATTGCCGATAACATTGCCGAGCGTGGCCACAGGGCAGTGCTCCTTGCCGTCATAGGTGAACTCGGTGGTGCCCCACGTCACAGTGAGCAGACGCTGGTTGATGGTGAACGCGCCATCGACGAACGTGATGCTGTAGTTGGGGTTTGCACCCTCGGGCTGCGTCAGCTGCAGAGCATAGCCGCCCTCGCGCACGTTGTCGTCATCTTCGCGCTCGATCTCAATACCCTGAAGGCTCTCACCCTCGACAAGCTCGCCGGATGTGATCGTCCACGTAAACACGGGGTCGGCCTCGCCATAGGTCTTGGAGGCATCGTCGGCCGCAACCGTGATCGGGCACGGCTTGACCTCGAGCGTGACCTCGCCCTCGGCGGTCGTACCGTCGATCGTCACCTTATAGGAAACAGTCAGTGTGCCAACGTCGCGGATCTTGGGGGCCTCGGAGGACCAGTTCTTGCCGTCGGTGCTGTACTGGGCCGTCGCGCCCTCGGGCAGTCTCGTCGCATCGACCGTATGATACGCACCGTCGTACTCGTCGGAGTAGCCAGCGATAGCGGCAGCCGGAATCTCGACTGCAGGCAACGCATGTCCACAGACCGTGCACTGCTGATGCTTGGAGCCAGCCTCGGTTGCCGTGGGCGCCTTGTCGACAACCCACTCAAAGGTGTGCGCAGCCTCGTCGATCTTCTCGCCGCAGGTGCACTCGTGCCAGTGCGCGTTATCGTCGGAGAGCCACTTATCGTTCACGGCCTCGTGCTTGTGCACACCCTCGTCCGTTACCCTCACGTCGCCCTCGACGTCCTGGACGGTGAACTCGCCGCGTTCGTTGGGCGTCACGGCGCCTCCGTTGACCTTGACGACATAGGTGAGGGAGTCGGCAAAGTAGCCATCCTCGATGCTGATAGTGAGGGTGGCAGAGCCATGCCAGTCGAGCTCGGTCGCGTCAGCCGTGAGCGTGTAGCCCGTCTGCTCGGCCGGCAGCGTTACCTTGAGCTTGCGGCCAGCGGCAATCGTAACGGTAACGATCTCGGAGGCTTCGTAATTCGTCGTCGCCCCGTAGCACAGGCGATAGGAACCGGGCGCAAGATTCTCAAGCTTGTCGCCATCGGCCAGATCACTTGTCTTGATGAACATCATCTGCTTGCTAGGCTTACCCAGCTGCATCGACGTATCGACACCTTCAATCGTGCCGTCGTGTTTGCCGCTCACGGTCTCCGCCGTCGCCTTTACATTGGGAGCGCTGTCTCGTTTGGCCTTGGCGATAGCGTACTTGCACTCGATGCCCGACGGCTTGCGGTAATTAGCGAGAACCTTATCCTCACCGACGAGCCCAGTCACCTTCGCCGTATACATACCGGCATTTACCTTTGCGGCGTCAACGACCTTGAGAGACACGTCGTCGTTGTTAACCAGATTGGTTATCTCTGCCGTAGGGCCCTGTTCTTGGCCGTTGTAAACGTATTGTCCAACCGTCCACTTCACATCGATAGTACGGCGCGTAATGGTGAACTCGCCCGCCTCAAACGTAATGTCGTAATTAGCGTTGGCGCCCTCTTTCTGAGAAGCCGTCACCTTGTACGTCTTATAACCGGTCAGAACACTCTCGCCCTCATCACGCTTATACGTAATATCAGAAAGCGTATCGCCCTCCATAAGAGAGCCGGCCGTCACTTCATAGGTAAAGTCGGGATCCGGGTCGCCATACGTTTTAGATGCGGCAGCAGGCGCCACCGTGATCGCAAGCGGCGTCACCTCGAGCGTCACCTGACCCTTGATGTCGGAAGCACCAGAGGTGGTCACCTTATAGTCGACAGTGGTCTTGCCGACGTTTTTGATTGTGGGAGCATCCGTTTTCCACGTGACGCCACCGTCGATGCTGAACTGAGCCGTCGCGTCATCCTTAAGGTCAACGCTCACGGCATGCTCGTTGCCGTCATACACGCCGACATAACCGCCGATGCACGCCGGAGGAATCTCCTCCTCGCGCAGGACATAGCCGCACGTGGAGCATTGATACCGCTTTAGACCGGGCTTCTCGGTGGTGGGAGCCTTAACTTCCTCCCAAGAGAAGACATGCGTGTCTTCGTTGAGCTTCTTGCCGCATCGACACACCTGCCAGTGAGCGCCATTCGAACCCTCGGTCTTATACCAAGTACCGTCAGCGGACGCGCAAGGACCCTCCGCAATTTCGAAGACGTTAGCCCCCGAAGCGTAGTGGTTGTTGTCCGCTTTGAAGCGCACCTCATACTTTCCGGCAGGCAGTCCATCGACCGAAGTTTTACCGGCACCGATGGACTCCCAGTATGTGTCCCCGTATTTTCTCCACTCATAGGTCTTATTCAAGTTGGAGAGCGACCCATCCTCGAGCAAATGCGCACTTTGGTCCTTGACCTTGACACCCGTGCCTTCGCTAGCGATATAACGCCACGGAACAGGCTGCCTGGCCGGCGTGATCTTGATTTCAACCGACCCGCTCTTTGTCACATAGTCTTTCGCGGTGATGCGGTAATCGACCGTTACGGAGCAGATCTCGCCCTTACGGTTACGCTGAACGTCCGTATAGCTCTTCGCCTCCGTTGTCCAGCTGTCGCCCTCATCAAAGCTGTACTCGATCGTCATGTCGGCAGGGGCATTTGACACCGAAATGTTGACGCCGTGAGGCTGTCCGTCGTAGACGCCCTCGAATCCCTCTGCCGTCACGTTCTCAAACTGCGTACCTGTGATGGTCCAGTTTGCGTATGCCGAACCCGTATAGTTACCCGTACCCTTGATATAGATCTGATAGTACGGGAAGTAGGAATTGGAGCTGGGGGGGATCGATCGCGCTCACTGTGCTATACGTCGAATCGCCGTCAATCACGTAGTCATTGTCCTTGACAAAGTACGACCAGCTTTGAGAGCCGTAGTTATAAATCTTGACAGAGAAACTGGGCTTGATCGTCTTACCCGTCCACGGGTACGCACGGGCTTTCTCACCATCAACCGTGGTGTCTGTTCCGCCGTCATTGAATTCAAACGTGAGTCCGCTGACCTTGCTCAACTCCAGCGGTCTTATTTGGAACTCGCGAGCAAGCGTCAGGTCGCCCTCCTGGCCCTTGACCTTAACCGTAGACTCGATACGGTAAATCCCCGCATCGGTAGGAACATGCTCCAGCGCCTCGCCCGCGCTGTCGCCCCACTTCGTAAGCTTGTAATACCTAGAGCCGGAGATATAGACGTCGCCCTTCGAGACGATATCGTCCCTAGCATAGCCGTCCTTATTCGACATCATCAGCGTTGGAGTGACTTCTCCGCCGCTGTATGTAACGCCCAGCTTTCCCTTATCCGGCGTTGCCCCATCGATACCCAGCTCGACGGCATAGCCATTTTTGTAGCTGCAATCGCTCGGGCGCATCTTGCCGGAGCAGGTGACCTTCAGCTGATATGAGCTGTTGGCAGCCTTTTCCACCGACCACACATGTTCGTGCGGCAGGCGCGAGGCGTACACATATCCGTCGTCTGTCCTTCCGATGCCAACGCTCGGGTCGTCCGTAGTAACACGAGCGCGCAGGTCGCTCTCTTCGATGCCGCAGGTGCCAAGCTTCCACTGCGTGCCTGCATAGGCGCCCAGCTGATCGTCCTTGAGCGACAGCTGGACCTTACCCGTGAAGGTGTCGGCAATGTTCAGTTTGCCGTAGTAATTAATCCCCGGCGTGTCAAGCGCAAGGCCTCGGGCGCCCTTCTCGCCGTTAGTTGTAATGGTCGTATTGCCAGCAAGCGTCACCGTTCCGCGGGCATACACAGTGTTTCGACGCGTGTTCGCATCGGAATGGTAGTACGTGCCCTCTGCATAAGTGTCGCTCACCTGCGTATTGTTGAGCGTGCATGTCGAATTTTTAGCCACCGCAATTGCGCTCGTCATAACCATATCTTGCGTATAGTTCGCCGCTTCTTGCGTCGATGTGATGGTGCAACCGTTCAGCGTAATGTCCGCATTATTGACAACAATGTTGCCAGCATGGGTATGCTCATTTTTATCCTGCACGTTAAGTTCTTTGCACCAGATCGATTCTTGTTGATTGTTCTTGAAGGTGCAGTTGTTGAGCACAACCTTGGGCCTGCACCCACGGCCTACGACGCTTAGCGCACCAGCGCAGTCATCTTCATTATCCGTAAATTCACAGTTGCTAAACGCGACGTCCAAACTCTTTGCACCGTTCGCCGAGCTGAGAATCGTTACCGGAGCCGGAGAGGCTTCATATTCTGTTGCGATGTTGCTGTACGCGTGACTGCTGCCATAAGTCGCACCGTTCGGCGTGCAATCCCATTTGCTGACCTTGACATTGTCGAAGGTCGCGGTTTCGCCATCGACCATCGTGCCGTACAGCGCAATTGGCCTTTTAGACACCCCTGAGCCTACCGTTATAAGCTCGATGCCGGAAACCTTAAGGTTCAGGCTGTTGGGGACCCTGTTTTTATCGGCACCATCGCCGTAACCGTCTTTTCTGCCGGCATTGTCGGACAAAAAGCTCTTGCCGTTGCAATAGACGGGAGTCCTGCCATTCCCGTTGGTTCCAATGAACTCGATATAGCCGCCGTCAAGCACAAAGAGCTCGTCGTAGCCGCTGCCTCTTTTGTCCTTAATGGAACCAGGCCAGTGACCAACACTTGCATTCCCGGTGAGATAGATGCGCGTCGGATCTTGCTCGGTACCGCCCTTTACGACGTAATGGTTGATCTTGATCTCTCCACCGACAACGTAATCCTCACCCGCCTCGAGCGTCACCGTGTCGGCAACGTAGGGGTTGGTGCTCTCTGTTTGGGCTATCTTCACATTCGAAGGAATATCCGCCGTAGTCGCCGCCTCAGCCACCCCCGGCGTCGCCACAAGCGCGCATGCTACGGTGGCGATGCCCAGCAGACGCGTCAACACAGTGCGCATCCCCATCTTCTTCTCCCTCATCATAGCTCCCCTTACCCCTATGCTTTCGCAATGTTCGTTATCGCTTGGCGCTGGCGGTCGGCATGGTCCCCGACCGGCCGCCAGCATCTGTTGACATGTTTATCCACGGATTATTTTGCTGCTGCACTTTCTAACGCCCTGCCGCTTGGCGCGAGTTGCACGCCTTGGGGCGCAAATGGAACACGCCTCCGCGGGCGGCGCGCACCCAATGTGGCAAAATCGAACTACTAAGGGGGCTCGAATGCTCAAGATTATCGCCTGCGACGACGACGTCGCTTTTCTAGATAGACTGCACCGGATGATCGACCGCTGGTCGACCGAGACGAGCACGGCAGTCGACGTTGCGCTCGTCACGCGCGGCGAGGACCTGCTGGCCCGCCATGCCGCATCGCGTGCCGACATCATTCTGCTCGACATGATCATGCCGCTCGTCAACGGCATGGACACCGCGCGGGAGCTGCGCCAATCTGACACCGCCGTGCGACTGGTGTTCCTCACCTCATCGCCCGAGTTCGCGCTGGAGTCCTATGAGGTCCGTGCCTTCGACTACCTGCTCAAGCCCGTAACGTACGAACGCCTGGCGCAACTGCTCGACGAGCTTTCGAGCATGCGACCCGCCGTGACCGATGAGCTCGTAACCAAAACGTCCTTTGGCTACCACGCCCTGCGCCTGTCCGATATCGAATATGCCGAGGCCCGCAACAAGCACGTGGTATTCCACCTGCGCGACGGGCGCGATATCGAGGCGCTTGAGCCGTTCCGCAACATCGAGGACCAGCTAGCCAAAAACGCAAGCTTCTTTAAATGTCACCGTAGCTACCAGGTCAACCTGCGCAATATCGACCACTTCAACCGCACGGATATCGTCATGCGCTCGGGCGCTTGCATCCCGCTGGCGCGCAGCTGCAAGCAGGGTTTCCAGGATGCCTACTTTGCGGCACGGTTCGAGGGCGGGAGGCGCTAATGCTCCCCACGGCCGAGATGGTACTTTGGGCAATTCACCACGCAACAACCCTGCTTTTTGGCGTTTTTGCCTCGGCGGCGCTCTGCGGTATCGAGATCAACCGGCGTCATGCGCTTGAGCTGGTGATGGTCGGCGCCGTAACCGGATGCGCATTCGGCCTCGCCAATGCCGTCGGCGGCGAGCTTTTCGCCCGTCAGGTATATCCACTCGTCGTGCATCTGCCGCTCGTCATCTATCTGTGCGCGCGCTATCGCCTGAGCCCGCTGCTCGTTATGCTGGGCGTCACCAGTGCTTATCTGAGCTGCCAGTTCAGCAACTGGATGGGCATCGCCGCGCTCGCCGCCACCGACTCGCAAATCGCGTACTACGCGGCACGCATTATCACCACGGCCGTCGTCTTTGCGATCCTGCTGCATTGGGCAAGCGACATCGGTCCGCGCCTGGCGGTCAAAACCCCCACCGAGCTCGAGATTCTGCTCATCCTGCCGCTCGTCTATTACATCTTTGACTACGCCACCAACGTCTATACCACGCTCTTCCACTCGGGCTCCGTGGTGACGGTTGAGTTTTTGGCGTTTGCGCTTTGCGCGTTCTACCTTATGTTTCTTGCTGTGTATCTGCGCGAATACGAGGCGAAGGAAATCGCCGAGCGCGAGCGCTGGATGCTTGCGACCCGCGACAGCGCAGCCATCAAGGAACTCGAAGCTTGGCGCCAATCTGGACGCGAGCTTTCGGTCCTCCGCCATGACATGCGGCACTTCCTGCGCGGCCTTGCGGCTTTGATCGAGGAGGGCCACATCGACGAGGCGCTCGAACACATCGACGAACTCTGTGAGACGAACGACCGCACCGCCGTGCGCCGCTACTGCGCCAACGACACAGTCAATATCGTGCTTTCGTCATTTAGCTCCGATATCAACCGAAGCGGCATCACCGCCGATTTGCGCGCCGCCGTACCCGAGAGCGTCCATGTAGCCGACGTCGATCTGTTTAGCGTGCTCTCGAACGCCCTGGACAACGCCATCGTCGCCGCGAGCGCCGCTCCCCAGGGCAAGCGATTTGTCGATCTGGACCTGCGTTGCGAGGACGGGCAACTGCTCCTTTTGGTCTCCAACACGTTTGGGCGCCCGCCGCGCATGGTCGACGGCATGCCCGTAGCCGGGCACACCGGACACGGCTTTGGAACCAAGAGCATTAAGCTTGCCGTCGAGCGCATGGACGGCAACTGCCAGTTTCGCATTCACGGTGACCGATTTGAGCTGCGCGCCGTGATGTAGGGGCGCGACAAGCCGGCGCCGCGCTCGACCCGTCAGGACCGCCTTGCCAGCGCCAGTCCGCTACAGCGGCGCGGCCGCCGGGGTCAGCTGTTTGATGTAGGCCCACATGCGCTGTTTGGCGGCTTTGTCAGTGAGCGCCGCCTCAAAACCGTCGAGCGCGAGCACGCGACGACCCTGAACATGGGCGACCAAGCCGGGCTTGAGCATGGCGGTATCGAAGTCGTCGATTGCCACGAGCATGTCGGCATAGGTCTCGCGCATGGTATCGGCCGCGCGATCGTCCAGCAGCAGGACTGCCTCGGGGTCCAAAGCCTCGAGCGCCTCGCGGAACAGCTCGCACGGCAGGCCCTCGCCTGTCGCAACCGCTCCGTCGCCCGCGCCGGCGACGCTCGCCAGCACGCAAAAATCCTCGGGCGCGTAGCCGATGGCACCGAGCGCCTTGCGCAGCGCAGCACCGTCCGGACCGGCAGCCAGCTCACCGCCCGCACGCTCGGCATCGTCTAAATCACCTTTTACCAGTACAATCGGCGAGCACGCGTTGCCCGCGATGCGCACGCCGCGACCCGCGAGCGATGCGAGCTCCTGCTCGGTCGCCTGGGCGATAGCTTCTTTTTTCTGGCTTTGTGACGTGGGCATGCGCTCTCCAATCGTTTGCGTGCCCACCATTATATAAAAGAGCCGCCCGCGAGTGGTTGCATTGCGGGCCGTTGGGTATAAGCACGGTCGTACTGAGTTTTACGCGGCCGAGCCGCGTCGCACTATGGAGGTCACCATGGCTGACATTAAGCAGATTACCCCCGAGAACTTCGATTCCGTCGTTAACAGCAGCCTTCCCGTGCTGGTTGATTTTTGGGCACCGTGGTGCGGTCCCTGCCGCTCGCTCTCGCCCATTGTTGACGAAGTGGCCGACGAGCTGGCCGGCAAACTCGCCGTCGCCAAATGCAACGTCGACGACAATCAGGACCTGGCCATGAAGTTTGGCGTTATGAGCATCCCCACGCTGGTTGTCTTTAAGAACGGCGAGGAAATCGACCGCTCCGTTGGCGCGCTGCCCAAGGCCAGGCTGCAGGCGCTGCTTGAGAAGCACCTGTAATACGCCGGTCATGTGCTGCCGTCCATGAGCGGTTTTGCGCCGCTCACCGGAGAGCCGGGTGCTGCGCCCGCGACCACGGATAGTATGGTAATCACAAACAGCCCCCAGTGAACGGGTGCGGGTCAGACGGACTCGCACCCGTTTTCTTATGCGGCGATGCGCAAAGCGGGCGTAGTAGAATCTGAACCACTGAATAGACCCGTACAAAAGGAGATTTCCCATGCATGACGTCGGAATGAACATGAGCCAACTTGCCATGAGCGTCAAGCAGGTCGACGACACGATCGAGCTCGCCCACGAGTGGAGCCATCAGCTGCTGCATGCAACCGAGAACTTTGATATGGAGCGCATTGGTGCCAAGCTCGAGGCCGCCATGGCGGCGCTCCACGAGGCGCACGACGCACTCGAGGGCTACGAGGAGGCCATCGAGGCCGACCACAACTCCGTTGGCTCCGTAAAGCTGGTGTAGCGTGGCCGAGCACGAGCACACCTGCGGGCACGAGCATTCGCACGGGCCGACCGGCGACGCGGGCTGCCGTTGCAGCGGCTCCGCCTCCGAGCTGGTCCGTTTTTCGGTCACCGCGCCCGACGACCTGCTGCGCCGCTTTGACGAGCAGATCGCACGCCGCGGTGACGTGGCCAACCGCTCCGAGGCCGTGCGCGACCTGATTCGCGCCTCGATTGCCAAGGAGCAGATGCGAACGCCCGACGAGCAGGTCATCGGATCGCTCACCATGATTTACGACCATCACACCGGCGACCTGACGCGCCGCCTGGACGAGGTGCAACACGACTACACCGACGAGATCGTATCGACCATGCATGTGCATCTGGATCACCACAACTGTTTGGAGATTCTGGCACTTAAGGGTCGCGGCGAGCGTGTCTACGAGCTGGCTGACCGTCTGCTGGGCCTGCGCGGCGTTAAACACGGCGAGCTCACCTGCGCCGCCACCGAGCAGAGCCTAGGGCTGTAACAGCACACATTTCAACGAAGGAGGATCGCATGCGACATGCGCATATCCATGTAACGGGCATTGTGCAGGGTGTCGGCATGCGACCGTTTGTGTATCGCGAGGCCATGGCGCACGGCATTTGCGGCTGGGTGCTCAACGCGGGCGATGGCGTGCATATCGAGGCGCACGCTCTCAACGAGTCGCTCGACGAATTTGTCGCCGCGCTTTCCGAGCATGCGCCTGCGGCGTCTCGCGTGGAGCATGTCGAGGTTATGGACCTAGCATCCGGCGACTGGGACCCCACCAACGAGCAGGGCTTTCGCATTGTGGCGTCGCAGGATCAAACCGCACACACGACGCTCGTCTCGCCCGACATCGCCACGTGCGACGACTGCCTGCGCGAGCTGTTCGACCCCGCCGACCGACGCTTTCACTATCCCTTTATCAACTGCACCAACTGTGGACCGCGCTTTACCATCATCCGCTCGCTGCCCTATGACCGAGCGGCCACCTCGATGGATCGCTTTCCCATGTGCCCCACCTGCGCTGCAGAGTATGCCGACCCACTCGATCGGCGCTTTCACGCGCAGCCCGATGCCTGCTTTGAATGCGGGCCGCACATTACGTGGCGCGAGGCGGATCGCGGCGTTGTGCCGACGGCAGTCGACGCGACACCGGCCGTCGGCTCTACGCGCGAGGCCAGCGATGCCATCATCGAACACTGCATCGAGCTGCTGGCAGGCGGCGGCATCGTCGCCATCAAGGGTCTCGGTGGGTTCCACCTAGCCTGCGACGCCGTCAACGAACAGGCGGTGTGCGAGTTGCGCCGTCGCAAGCGTCGCAGTAATAAGCCGCTTGCCGTTATGGTGCGCAGCCTTGCCGATGCCGAGCGCCTGTGTCATATCGATGGCATTGAGCGCAACCTGCTTGCCGGCAGTGTTCGTCCCATCGTGCTGTTGCGTCGCCGCGCAGCCGGCAACGACGCCCACGGCTTCCCCGACGCCCCCGAGCTCGCGCCATCCGTCGCTTACGATCTGCCCGAACTTGGCGTCATGCTCCCCTACACCCCGCTTCAACATTTGCTGCTCGCCGCGGCCGCAGCACACGGTATGCAAGCACTCGTCATGACCAGCGGAAACCTGAGCGAAGAGCCCATCGAGACCGACGATGCCCTTGCATGGGAGCACCTTGTTGCCGCCGGCATCGCCGACGCGCTGCTCGGTAACGACCGCGCGATTCTGTCGCGCTACGACGACTCCGTGGTACGCGTAGTCGACGGCGACGTCATGCCCGTGCGTCGCGCACGCGGATATGCGCCGCAGCCGCTGCCGTTGCCGGCGCTCGACGGCATCACGCCCTGCGTGCTCGCCTGCGGTCCGCAGCAAAAAGCCACGGTCGCACTCACGCGCGAGGACGCCGACGGCCATACGACCTGTTTTGTGTCGCAGCATATCGGCGATGTCGAAAACGGTGCGACTTTCGATGCTTGGAGCGCCGCGCGCTCGCGTCTGGAAAACCTCTTTGACCTGGCGCCTGCCGCCCTGGCATGCGATATGCATCCCAGTTATCTGTCGAGCCAATGGGCGCGCGAGCAGGCACGGGAGCACAATCTGCCGCTTATCGAAGTCCAGCACCATCATGCGCACATCGCGAGCGTCATGGCAGAGGCGATTGCCGCAGGCCGGCTTACGCCCGATGCACGCGTCCTCGGCATCGCCTTCGACGGCACGGGTGCCGGCACCGACGGCACCATATGGGGCGGTGAGTTTCTTGTCGCCCATCTCGCCGATTTTGAGCGCGTCGCGCATCTGCGCGCCTGGGCGCTTCCCGGTGGCGCCGCATCCGTACACGATGCCCGCCGCAACGCCTTTGCCCTGCTCAGCGAGCTCGACCTGCTCGAGCACCCAGGAGCCGTGGGGCTCTTGAACAGCCTTGACGAGCAAACGCGCAGCATAACGGCAACGATGATCGAGCGCGGCATCAACAGTCCGCGCACCAGCAGTATGGGTCGCTTGTTTGATGCCGCAGCCGCGATTTTGGGCATTTGCGGCCAGGCAACCTACGAGGGCGAACCCGCCATCGAGCTCGAAGCCGCCGCTTGGCGTGCACTGGACGGCAAAATCGCCCGTTTTCCCGACGACAACGTCGGCTATTCCACATCTGGCCCATCGTGGTTGGACGGCCCCGATGTGCTGGACCAGAAAGCACTCTTTGAGACACTTTTGGAGGGAATTGAAGCCGGAGCGCCCGCCGACAGGCTCGCACTCGACTTCCATGTCGCCGTCGCGCGCTCCTCGGCGCGCATCGCCACCGAAATCTGCGCGCGCGAGGGCATTGGCACCGTCGCGCTCTCGGGCGGCGTGTTCATGAACCGACTTCTGCTCCAGCTCCTCACCCGCGAGCTCAAATACGCGGGCCTTGCTGTCTTGGTCCCCCACACCGTACCCGTCAATGACGGCTGCATCGCCTACGGTCAGGCGGCGGTCGCAAGCGCTCGTCTTGCGCAGATTGCATCGCAGTAGCTCGCCCTCACACGCCGCTGTGCCCAGCCGTCTCACAGGCGTAACGCGTTTGCCCGCAAACCCCGCGAGCGCTACCATCAACTGATGGATTATTGAGCGCCTATCCAGCGCAAAGCGTCTAAAAGGGGAACAATATGTGCCTTGCCGTTCCCGGTAAAGTAGTCAAACGCGACGACGACCTCAAGGCCACCGTCGACATGATGGGCATCGAGCGCCCCGTGTCGCTACGACTCGTGCCGACGGCGCAGGTTGGCGACTATATTCTCGTACACGCCGGCTTTGGCATCCAGATCGTCGACGAGCAGGAAGCGCAGGAGACGCTCGACCTGGTCAACACCATGACCGAACTGGCAGAAGAAGACCAACTGGCCAGCAACCCGGCCGAGGCATACTAGTGGCGGCCGGACAGCCGGCGCGCTCCGGTATCGACTTTTCGGCATTTCGCGATTCCAAGCTGGCCCGCGAGCTCATCGAACGCATCCATGAACTCGTCGGCGACCGCATCATCAACCTTATGGAAGTCTGCGGCACGCACACCGTGAGCATCGGTCGCTATGGCTTTCGCTCCATTATGCCGGCCGGGCTCAAGCTGCTGAGCGGCCCGGGCTGCCCCGTTTGCGTTACCGCCAACCGCGACATCGACCACGCGATCGCGCTCGCCAACATAGACGGCGCCATCATCACCACCTTTGGCGACATGATGCGCGTGCCCGGATCGTCCACCTCGCTCGCCGCGCAAAAGGCGGCAGGGCGCGACATCCGCATCGTCTATTCCCCGCTCGACGCGCTCGACATTGCCGAGCAAAACCCCGATCGTCCGGTCATTTTTATGGGCGTGGGCTTTGAGACTACGACGCCCACCATCGCCGCCGCCATCTTGGAGGCCGAGGCACGCGGGCTTTTGAACTTCTCGGTCTATTGCGCCCACAAGACCACGCCGTCGGCGTTGCGCGCCATCGCCAACGATCCCGAGACCGCCATCGACGGCTTCATCCTGCCGGGCCACGTCGCCACCATCACGGGCTTGGCGCCCTTTAGCTTTTTGGTCGACGAGTTCAATACCCCGGGCGTGGTCACGGGATTCGAACCGGTCGATATCCTGCAGGGCATCTGCATGCTGGTCCAGATGGTTGTCGAGGGCAGGCCCGCGATCGACAACGCCTACCGCCGTGGCGTCAACGCAGACGGCAACCCCGTGGCGCGCCAGCTGGTCGAGCAGGTGTTTGAGCCATGCGGCACCACGTGGCGCGGGCTGGGGCCGATTGCCAACTCGGGCCTTTCTATCCGCCCCGAGTTCTCGCGCTTTGATGCCCGCGCTCGCTTTGACGTGCCCGTTGAGGCGACGGTCGAGCCGCGTGGATGCCGCTGCGGCGACGTGCTGCGCGGGGCCATTACGCCGAACAGCTGCCCGCTCTTTGGCCGCACCTGCACGCCCGAGCACCCCGTCGGACCGTGCATGGTGAGCTCCGAGGGCAGCTGCGCGGCGTACTACCGCTACCGTAACTAGCCTGGACGCACCCGCACACTGGCACCACCCACGATTGGAGTTTTGGATATGTCCCATAGCATCACCGACAGCACCGTCCTGTTGGGCCACGGCTCTGGCGGTCAGATGATGAAACGCATCATCGATGAGGTCTTTTTGGATGCCTTTGGGTCGCCCGAGCTGCTCGAGGGCAACGACGCCGGCGTCGCCGCGCTGCCCGCGAGCGGGCGCATCGCCATGTCGACCGACAGCTTTGTAGTCTCGCCGCAGTTCTTCCCCGGTGGCAACATCGGCCGCCTTGCCGTGTGCGGAACCGTCAACGACGTCGCGACCTCGGGCGCCAACGTGCGCTACCTGTCGTGCGGCTTTATCCTCGAAGAGGGCTATCCCATGGATAAGCTCCGCCAGATTGTGCAGACCATGGCCGAGACGGCGCGCGAGGCGGGCGTGTCCATAATCACGGGCGACACCAAGGTGGTCGAGCGCGGCGGGGCCGACGGCGTCTACATCAATACCGCCGGCGTGGGCGAGGTTCCCACGGGCGTGGCGCTCAGCGGCGCCAACTGCCAGCCCGGCGATGTCATCCTGGTGTCGGGTACGTTGGGCGACCACGGCATCGCCATCATGAGCCAGCGCGAGGGCCTGGCGTTTTCGAGCACGATCGAAAGCGACGCCGCGCCGCTCAACCACCTGATTGCCGACGTTTTGGCCGCAGCGCCCGGCACGCGTTGCTTTCGCGACCCCACGCGCGGTGGCCTGGCGTCCACACTCAACGAGTTTGCCCAGGCCAGCGGTGTTGCCATGGAGGTCGACGAAGATGCCGTGCCCGTGCGTCCCGACGTGCAGGCCGCCTGCGAAATGCTCGGCTACGATGTGCTGCAGGTGGCAAACGAGGGCAAGATGGTTGCCGTCGTGCCGGCCGAGCAAGCCGATGCGGCGCTGAGCGCCATGCGCGCCGCCCGCTACGGCGAGAACGCCACCATCATCGGTCGCGTGTTGCCACTTGCCGAGGGCTCCCGTCCCGCCGTGCGCGTGCGCACCGGCTGGGGCTCGACCCGCATCCTCGACATGCTCGTGGGAGAGCAGCTGCCGAGAATTTGCTAGGGCGGAATCGCATGATTGGCGTGATGTCACCTGATATCCCTGGAGATGTTCAGATTCCAACCACGCCCAACGCGGAAGCCCAGTATTATGGGGTGAGTTTTGAAACCCAATGACGGGATGACGGGAGCTTTCATGGCAGCAGCTTTTTCCCATGTGATCTTTGACCTGGACGGCACCATCCTCAACACGCTCGAGGACCTGGCGGCCGCCGGAAACCATACCTGCGAGGCGCACGGCTGGCCCACGTTTGCCGTTGACGAGTACCGCTACAAGGTGGGAAACGGCATGCTCAAGCTGGTTGAGCGTTTTATGCCTGCCGAGTATGCGGGCGACAGCCGTATGTTTGAGCAGACGCTTGCCGAGTTTAGGGCTTACTACGGCGAGCACAAGGAGGACCACACCGCCCCCTATGCCGGCACGATCGAGATGCTCGACCGCCTGCGCGCCGCGGGTGTGCAGCTAGCCGTACTCACTAACAAGGACCACGTCTCGGCGGCTCCGCTTATCGAGAAGTATTTTGGTCCCGAGCGCTTTGCGCTGGTACAGGGCCGTGTCGATGCGTTTCCGCCCAAGCCCGAAGCACCCGTCACGCTGCATGTGATGGAAGAGCTGGGTGCCGATCCGGCAACCACGCTCTATGTGGGCGATTCCAATGTCGATATCCTGACCGGTCACAACGCCGGCCTTAAGAGCGCGGGCGTCAGCTGGGGCTTCCGCGGCCGCGCAGAGCTGGAAGCCGCCGACGCCGACTACGTGGTGGACACCCAGGCAGAGCTCACGGCGCTGGTACTGGGCGAGTAACCGCACATCCCCCCACGGGCAGCTAATGTGGGACGGGGCTCTTTTAGCTGCCCCCGCACCAAAGAAGTGTCCCCAACTGTCGGCAGAGACAATATGAGCAGGACATAAAAACATTGAGAGCCCCTGCTGCATGAAAGACCGCGGATTAGGCCGACAATGGTGAGTGTCTAATCCAACCGTGGCGGCCACGCCGCATTCATGGAAGGGGCTCCCATGCTCGATACTACCACCTTCGTCGGCCTCGACGTCCACGCCCGCTCGATAAAGGCAGTCTCCCTCGACGTCATGACCGGGGAGGTG
>JAXJPE010000101.1:0-4714 GCA_036426035.1 Collinsella sp. | reverse complement strand
GGTCATGGCATCGTGCCGGGCCTGCTCCAGGATCTCTCGCGCTCGCTCGCCGGCGACGTCGACCTTAAGGTGCGTGCCGGAATCGATATCAATTGCGGCTTCGTCTCCTGCACCTTCGCGGCCTTCGGATTCGGCATCGGTGAGGTATGCCGAGAGCACCTCGAGCATCTGCTGCTCGGTAGGGCGATCGCACTGCTCGACTGAGATGCCTTTCATGATGATCTGGACAAGCGCTTTGTCGCCCTCGCATCGCGGCTCGAGCGGTGCCGGTTTGGTCTTGGTCTTTATGAGGTAGAACGAGCCGGTTGCCGCGGCGCCCGTCGACTCCACATCGAACGGTTTGCGACCGCTGTAGAGCTGGTACAGAATGCTCGAAAGCGCATAGACGTCGATTGCCGGCGAGCGGCGAAGGGCCGCGATGCCTTCGATATCCTGCGTGAGCATCTCGGGCGCGGCGCATGCGGGCGTGGCAAAACGCCAGATGTCGGCGCGCCGGGTAATCGTGTCGTCGCCGAGGGCCATGGTCGCGGAGCCCATGTCGATGAGGCAGGGGTCAAAGGAGCAATCGGCAATCTGCTGCTCGAGCGTTCGGCTGGTAGTGCGGAACATGATATTAGCAGGCGACAGGTCGCGATGAACGACTGGATTCACGAGGCCTTGGGTCATCAAGAGCGCACGAAGCACGGCGTTTCCGACGGCGGCGACCATCTGGGTGGTCAGCCCGCCCGAGGCGTCGTGCGGAAGCAGGGGCAGCGTCTGCTTGAGCGAGGTGCCCTCGACCCACTCCATGAGGATGAGCGGGTCATCCTCGCACGAGCCGTAGCCATAGACGCGCGGAAATCCGCGCAGGTGCGAGACGGTACACAGATGACGGTACTCCTCGAACAGCGCGGCGGTGTTGGCCAGGTGCGCTGCCGATTGCTCGGCGGAGCGGTCGGGGGCTTGGCCGGAAAGGATGGCGTTGTCTTTGAGTAGCTTGACGGCAAAGACCTCGCCGCTTGTGTTGGTCGCGCGCAGCACGTGCCCGATGTTGCCGTTGTCGCGGTGGGTCGTCTGGAGAATAAGCGTCATAAACCGACGCTTGGCGTCGTCCTCTGCGCTGGGGTCGACCGCCACGGCGGTGTCGAACGTGTCAAGACGGATGAGTTTGTCGCCATAGGCGTTGTCGGTAGTATCCATGGCGTTCCTTTGTCTGGCATGGGTTGTCGCACGTGTACGTGAACAGTGCGGTTATCGGTAAAGTACCATAATAGCCGCACTGCTCACGTATGCCGCTGAGCATTGTCGTTTACGACGTAGAAGGTGGCAGACGAAAGACGGGCGATGACCGTCTTTCTATCACCGACCGCGCTAGTCCACAATAACGAGAAACGTTGTATAGAGACCCAAGTGAAGTCTGTCGCTGTTTTCGATTTCCACCGGGGGATAGACTTTGCCGGGCTCTCGTTGGTCGCGGGGCGGCTCGATTACGATATCGCCGTCGCCTGCACCCGATTCGAGCACCGTGCCGTTGGTCGATCCAAGGCCCTGGGCGTACCAGTGCTCACCCTCAAGCCAAATGCGAAGATGTTCGCGCGATGCGTCGGCGCCCACATCGGTAATGCTGGGCGAGGTTTTGGGCAAAGAACCAATCACGGTGCCGCGCGGATCGCGTGTGAGGGGATGGATTTGCATGTCGACGCAGTTGTCGGCATGTGTCCTGAACAGACCAAGGTTGGGGGCGACGGCGCGCGGCTGCTCCAGGCTGCCCATAAAGTCACGTCCGACGGTAGTTTCGGTGGTGCCAAAGTGCCCGCCCGTCTTGCTGTCGCAAAAGCGCTCGACGGTGGCCACGCCCTGAACGGGATCGGCGAGCGCCCCCGTTGCTACAAAGAGCATCAAGAAGAGCGTGCTTTTTTCACGCACGGCATTGCCGTCAAAATTGTCGATGCGATTGAGGGCATTTGCATATAGGCGGCTGTCCAGCTTGTAGCTGGCGAGAGCCGACATCATTTCGTTGGCGGCCGGACCGCGATAGTGCTCGGCGATTGCCTGATAGGCGGACTCGCCGCCGCCGAGTTTGCTGCAGATTGCCGCGGAAAGGTTGAGCGTGGTGACGGTAAAGTCGCTGTAGATGGCGGGCGCGCACTGGTCAGGCTTGCGATGGACGATGTAACGGGTGAGATACGAGCGGTTGGAAGAGCATTTCTCGAGCAGGGTACTGCCGAGATAAGAGTTTCCATTGATGAGCATTCGGGCGATCTCGAGATGTTTAAGACCGCCGAACGAGCGAATATCGTTATAGAGGACCGAGCAAGGCGTCTCTGCTGCCACGGATACCTCCTTTGATTGCTTCCTAGCCAATATGGCGATAGGAATTAATGGCTCCCGGTGGGCGATGTATTAAATGGCTGCGCAATATATAGCGTAACCAAAGCAACATTATAGGCCACATGTTCGAAATTGCAGGAAGAGCGAGAGATTTTGGTTGGACTGAACGGAAATCCCCCTCTGTCTTGTTCTGTAACATTTGGACCTGGTTTTGCCCTGCATCTGTTACAGATTGACACAATCGGCCAGGCCCACCTCGTCCGCCTCGTCATCTGTGGTTTACGTGGGGGCATACGGAGTACGGGTATACTAACCCGCGGCGAATCTGCTCCATCGCTTAGAGCTGCTGCGTCTGGACGGCGCGTGATAGGGCTGCCAAAGCGATCGCCAGCGTGCTGAGCAACGTCCTCTCTGTGCGCACCCGTTTTTGTATGTATTAGCGCACTACCAAGCACGCCCGCGCGGCCGCATGCCGTGCCCATTGCGCGTGCAGATAAGGAACAACAACAATATGCGTAATTCTGTATCCGACGTCACCGACGCCGAGATCCTGGACGAGACCCGCGAGGCCATGACCCAGGCTGCCTTCGATGCCGCCGATGAGGCAAATGCTGCCCAGGCCGTCGAGTCCGCTACCGAGAGCCTGCCCGCCTTTAACGAGCTGGGGCTTTCGGACGAGATGCTTCGTGCTATTGAGAACCTGGGCTACACGGCGCCCACGCCCGTGCAGGCCGGCTCGATCCCCGTGGTGCTCGAAGGCCGCGACTTGCTTGCCGCCGCCCAGACCGGCACCGGCAAGACGGCCGCCTTTTTGCTGCCGACCATGAACAATCTGGAGCACATCGCTCCTCCCAAGCCCGTGCGCGAGCGCGGCGGCCGCAACCGCCGTCGCGGTGCCAAGAAGCCCGAGGGCAACGGTCGCGGTCCCGTGATGCTCGTCATCACCCCCACGCGCGAGCTTGCCCAGCAGATCGACGAGGTCGCGAGCAAGATCGCCGACGTCACCGGCCATGTCGCCGTGACCGTCGTGGGCGGCGTGAGCTACAAGCCCCAGACCGCTGCCCTCAAGTACGGCTGCGACATCCTGGTCGCAACGCCGGGCCGTCTGGTCGATCTGATCGAGCAGGGTGCCTGTCACCTGGACGAGGTTAAGGTCCTGGTGCTCGACGAGGCCGACCGCATGCTCGACATGGGCTTTTTGCCCGCCGTCCGCCGCATTGTGCGCGAGACGCCGGCCGAGCGCCAGACGCTGCTGTTCTCGGCGACCCTCGACGAGGAGGCCGTGGGTGAGATCACCGACCTGGTGAGCGACCCGGCTCGCGTGGAGATCGCGCCCGCCACGTCGACCGCCGACACCGTCGACCAGTTTGTATTCCCGGTGTCCATCGAGGCCAAGAACAACCTGCTGCCCGAGTTCCTCAAAAAGGAAGGCCCGGAGCGCACGATCGTCTTTATGCGCACCAAGCACCGTGCCGATAGCTGCTGCCGTCGTCTGGAGCGCAAGGGCATTAAGGCCGCCGCGATTCACGGTAACCGCAGCCAGGCCCAGCGCGAGCGTGCCCTTTCGGCCTTCCGCGACGGCACCGTCGACGTGCTGGTGGCGACCGACGTGCTCGCTCGCGGCATCGACATTAGCGACGTGCGCTACGTCGTGAACTTTGACGTGCCGGCCGAGCCGACCGACTACATCCACCGCATCGGCCGCACGGGACGCGCCGGCGAGCTGGGCTGGGCCATTACGTTTGTGACCGAGCAAGACGTCGACGAGTTCTACGAGATCGAGAAGCTCATGGACAAGACCGCCGACATCTACGAGGCCGGCGACCTGCACGTGGGTCCCAACCCGCCCGCGGTTGACCCCGAGCGCGACCCTGCGGCCTTTAAGGTGAAGAAGAAGACCAAGCGCGGCAAGTCCAAGAGCAAGAAGAAGCTTGAGCAGGCGCGTCGCGACGGCAAGCGCAACGGCGACGATTACGGCGATGTTGCCGGTCGTTCCAACCGCGGTCGCGACGAGCGCCGCGGCGACGGCGAGCGTCCGAGCCGTCCCAAGCGCGGCGGCAAGACCCGCGTGCGCGAGGGCGTTCAGGCTCGCGTGGACGAGGCTGTTGAGAGCGTGGCTCGCGAGGTGGCTGCCGAGGAGCGTGCTGGTGCTGGTGCCGCTGAGCAGCCTGCGCGCGGTAACCGTGCCGAGCGTCGTGCCAAGCAGTTCCAGGGCGAGGCACATCGTCGTCGCCGCGAGGACGAGGACCGCGGCGGTCGTCGCCGTGTCGAGCGCGAGGACGAGGGCCGTGGTTCGCGCGGCGGCAAGCGCGGCTCGGGTGACCGTCGTCGCTCCGGTCGCGATGGCGAGCGCGGCGGACGCGATGAGCGCCGTGGCGGCGAGGGTCGCGGTGAGCGAGGTGCC
>JAXJPE010000100.1:0-8384 GCA_036426035.1 Collinsella sp. | reverse complement strand
GTTTTAAATACTAAAACAGCAGCTAAATCCGTATATAAGTCGATACTTTAATCTACCTGTTTGCTTCAATGAGCTTTTCAAGCCGTAAAACACGATGGTAGAGGGCCGACTTCGACAAGGGAGGGTCAGCCATCTCCCCTAAATCACGCAGCGAAAGATCGGGATAGCGCTCGCGCAGGTCGCAAAAGACCGCCAAGGCATCCGGAAGCGCATCGCGAAGGCCTCGCTGCTCGAGCTCATCGATAAGCGCAAGCTGATGCTGGGCAGCACCGGCGCTTCTGGTCTGGTTGGCGAGCTCGGCGTTCACGCGACGGTTCACATCGTTCTTAACCAACTTGACCGCGCGCGCCTCCTCAATCTCGGCAACGCTGCGCTTGGCACCAATCAGCTTTAAAAGATGCTCGATTTCCTCGGCGCTCTTAATGTACACGGCATATGACCCCCGCCGCGCATTAACACGAGCATGGACCCCAATCTGCTCCAACAGATCGCAAAGCCCCTTGGCATATTGCTCGCCCTGCACCGCGATCTCCAAATGAAAGTCGCCGCGGGGATCGGCCACGAAACCGCCGGCGATGAGCGCGCCGCGGATGTAGGCAAGCCTGCAGCAGGGACGGGCAACGATGTGCCGGGGAACACCGGCGACGAGCCCTCCCCTGCGGTCGAGAATGCCCAGCAGCACCAGAGCCTTGTCCAGGTCGGGTTGATCGGGCAAGGTGATGAGGTAGTTTCGAACCTTATGCAATACAGATTTACGGACGGTGAACTCCGTTTTGAGCTTAAGGATACGATGCGTCAGCGTGATCATCGTGCGCGCGACGGCGCCCGTCTCGGTCGCGACCGTCAAACGATACCGCCCAGAGCCGGTAAGCGAGAGCGTACCGCTCACGCGCGTGAGGGCGGCAAGCGTCGACAAGTCGCAGTATTCACATTCGGGTTCGCAGCGCGCAAGCTCGTCGCGCACCTCAGCGGTAAACGACATGCAGGCCTATGCCTTCGTGTTGGCGCGCGACAGGTCGCGATGGGAAATGCTCACGTGATATTGGGCACCTTCCAAATAACGTGCCGTGGCTTCGGCAATGGCAACGCTGCGGTGCTGGCCGCCTGTACAGCCGATGGCGATAGAAAGCTGCGGCTTGCCCTCCGCGATATAGCCCGGCATCACCGTATCGAGCAGCTGTGTCCAAGCCTTCCAAAACTCCTGCGTCTTGGGATGGTCCAGAACAAAATCGGAGACCTTTTTATCGAGACCGGTCATCGTGCGCATCTCGGGATCGTAGAACGGATTAGGCAGGAAGCGGACATCGATCATGATATCCGCCTCGACGGGCATGCCGTGCTTAAAGCCAAACGAGAATACGTGGACGTCCATGAGCTGTTGGTCGGACAGCTCGGAAAATGCCATACGTAGCTTGTTGCGCAGCGCAGAGGTGCGCAGACGGCTCGTGTCGATAATCATATCGGCTCGGTCGCGCACGCCCTGCAGCTGCAGGCGCTCGCGCTGAATGGCATCGGCCGTAGTCTCCCCCGGCTTGGCAATGGGATGACGGCGGCGATTTTCGCTGTAGCGACGAATCAGCACCTCGTCAGAAGCCTCCAGGAACACGATGTCGCAGCTCATCTCGCGCTCTTCGAGCGCGGCGACCGCATCGAGCAACTCGTCAAACAGCCCCTGGCTACG
This sequence comes from Collinsella sp., assembly GCA_036426035.1. GTDB lineage: Bacteria > Actinomycetota > Coriobacteriia > Coriobacteriales > Coriobacteriaceae > Collinsella. Next base: position 6,703 of record JAXJPE010000100.1, on the reverse strand, counting down.
CAAATCGCAGGTGACGGCGAGATGCCTGCCCACGCCCGTATTGATGCCGACGAGCTCGGCAAGCTGGGCGATGAGACGCGGAGGCAGGTTATCGATGCAAAAATAGCCCATGTCCTCGAACACGTGCATGGCCTGTGTGCGGCCCGATCCGGACATTCCGGTGATGATGACGATATCGGGGATGCGCTCCGAGCGCTCCGCCGCATCCATGGCATCTCCCTTTTGCATGTGCTGCCTCCCGAAAACAAGCGCGGGACCCAGCAACCCGGATCCCGCGCGGTCAATTGCCTATATTGAGTATACCGCCCCGAGCGGATACGAGGTCTGTCTTACGCCTCAAGCGCAGCCTTGAACCAACTTGTAATACTCGTGGGGTGCGTGATGGCGGTGCCGACGACAACGGCCCAGGCGCCAGCATCGATCGCGGCGCGAGCCTCCTCGGGCGTGTGCACGCGGCCCTCGCAAATGATGGGAAGGCCGGGGAATTCCTCAGTCGCCTGGCGCAGGAGCGGCAGATCGGGGCCGTCGGCCATGGTGCAATCGATAGCGGCGACGCCGTGAGAAAGCGTGGTGGATACCAGGTCAAAGCCCATATCAACAGCACGGCGAATGTCCTCGATGGTGGCACAATCCGCCATCAGGAGCACACCCTCCTCGTGCAGCGGGCGGAAGGTATCCTCGACCGTCTTGCCATCGGGGCGCGGACGATCAGTGGCGTCGATCGCCACGATATCGGCACCCGCAGCAACGCAGGCGCGAGCGTGACGCAGCGTCGGCGTGATGTAAACGCCCTCGTGCCCATCCTTCCACAGGCCGATGACGGGAACCTCACAGCGACCCTTAATGGCGGCAATGTCGGCAAGGCCCTGGCAGCGAATGGCGGCGGCGCCGCCGAGCTCGCAAGCACGAGACATTTGAGCCATGGTCTCGGGCGTACGAAGCGGCTCGCCCATATACGCCTGAACGCTCACGACGAGCTTGCCCTTCAGGGATTGAATCAAAGGATCGACGGTCATAAGGCTGTAACCTTTCTCAGAACAGCCTCCCGAGGCGTGTTGTCTCGGGAGGCTCCTACAGAAGATACGTTTACTTCAACGAGGCAAGAAGATGCTCAGCGGCACCGATGAGCGGAGCATCGCCCTCCAGAGAACCGATGAGGATCGGCGTGTCCTGAAGCGGATCGAGCGCCTGGCTGGCATAGCCCTCGTGCACCGAATCCTTCCACGTCTGCGAACGCCAATCGGGACCCTGGTGAATCACGCCGCCCGAAAGCACGATGACCTCAGGGTCCAAGATGTTAGCGAGCGAGCCCAAGCTGGCACCCAGCGCAAAGCCGGCGTCATGGATGACCTCGGTCGCCTTTGCGTCGCCCGCACGGCACAGGTCGTTCACATCGCGACCGACCGAAGGACGGCTGGGGTCGACGCGACCAAAGCGCTCATCGTACATTCGACCAATGGAAGTGCCCGAAGCAACCGATTCAAGATGGCCGGAACGCCCGCAGGCACAGGGAATGCCGGCGGCAGCCGAGCACTCGATGTGGCCCATATGGCCGGCAGCACCATGGAAGCCCTGCATCACGCGGCCGTTCTCGACATATGCGCCGCCGATGCCCGTGCCGATGCCCAGGCACAAGACGGAGAACTTGCCCTTGCCGACACCCCAGTGGGCCTCGCCCAGAGCATGAGCCTGCACGTCGCCCACAACGGCAACGGGGAGACCGAGGTCCTCGCGCAGACGCGGCCCCAACTGAACGCCGGACCAGCCGGGCATGATCTCGTTGGCATACGCGATGGCGCCCGTCTTGGGGTCGACGACACCGGCGGCACCGATACCGACACCGAGGACCTCGACATCGGGATTCGCCTCGAGAGCAGCCTTGATGGACGCCTCGATACGCTGGAAGACGGCCTCGCCGCCCTCCTGGGCCTCGGTAGGAACCTCGGCCTCAAAAACGGGATGGGGCACACTACCGTCAGCCGGGTACTCCATGATGGCAGTCGCGATCTTAGTTCCGCCGATATCGACAGAGCAGACGTACTTGTTCTCCATGTCGCTCTCCTTAGGAGATAAAAACAACTACAGGAAATGAAGGCGGTGTTATCGCCGCAACTTAGTAAAGGTTTCCCAGGTGCCCGAGGTTGGGGTGAAAGTGGTCGGGCGTTGACCTAATGGGTCACGCCCGACCACTTGAGCCCCAAGATCGGGTGCCTGGGGAAGCTTTACAGGAGACCGTTGTCCTGAAGGACCTTCTTAATCGCCTCGACGTTCTCGCCGGTCATGGCCTTCACCGGGCGCGGCATGGTCGGGCTGTCGAAGATGCCCATGAGGTTCATAGCGGTCTTGAAGGCGCCGACGCCACCGGCATAGCCCTGGACGCCCGAGGTGACATCCCAGATGTGCGAAATCTCATTGAGGCGATCCTGCTCGGCCTTGACGGTAGCCCAGTCACCAGCCTGAGCGGCCTTCCACTGACGCACGTAGCCCTCGGGCTCAACGTTGGCGAGACCCGGGACGGAACCGTCGGCGCCACCGAGGTAGGCGCCGTCGACAACAACCTCGTGGCCGGTGAGAATGCTCATCGGATGGCCGTTCTTCTCGTTCTCCTGAACGAGGTAGCGGAACGAGATGTCATCACCCGAGGAATCCTTGACGCCGGCCAGAACGCCCTCGGCGCCGAGCTTGGCAAGGAGCTTCCAGGGGAGCTTGGTGTGAACGCAGACGGGAATGTCATAGGCAAAGATGGGCAGGTCGAGCTCCTCGTGCAGGATGCGGAAGTGCTCCTCGACCTCGGTCATGCCCTGCAGGGCATAGAACGGGCAGGTGGCGACGAGGGCATCGGCGCCCAGCTCCTGGGCGACCTTGCCGTGCTCGATCATGCGCTCGGTCTCGGTATCGATGATGCCGACCAGAACGGGAACGCGGTGGTCGACGATACGAACGGCCTCGGCGATAATCTGGCGACGGCGCTCGTCGGTGGAGAAGACGACCTCGCCCGAGGATCCCAAGAAGAACAGGCCATCGACGCCGGCATCGATCATGCGGTTGATGCTGCGCTCAAAGGAGGCAACGTCGAGCTGGTGATCTTCGGTATCGGGAACAACGACGGGAGGGATAACGCCGGTGAATTTCTGAGTTGCCACAAGAATCTCCTTAGTTGTCTGGCGGGCGACCCTATGCCACCCACTCTTGTTGGCAGTGTCCAGGCCGTCTAGGCCAAAGAACACGGGTAGAACGTTTGGTTAAAGAAGTCGATGACTTCGTTTTCGAACGCATTGATGCGCTCGTGAGCGTATTTTGCATAGATGATATGCCTTCGGTCACACTCAAGACCGTTGAATACGGCAAACTGGCCCTTGGGGTCGCTCACGGTATCCATAAGCGATGTGCCCATGAGCACCGATCCGCGCACCCTCGACGACAGCGCCTCGAGACCGCCAGGAAGCGGATTGGCAACCGCCGTGCAGGCGAGGCCCCGCTCGTCCAGAGCAGAAACCGCCAGCGCGACTCCGCCGCCAAGACCCTCGCCCCATGCAAAGATGCGGTCAGGGTCCATGCCATCAAGATTGCGTGCCACCTTCGCCAGCGCGCAACCCCAACGGACGCGCTCGACAAAAGCGGGCGAAGAAATCCCCCGCTGCAGGTCGTCCGCACCAGCAACATCGTCATCCAGCGCGAGGACGGCATACCCCATGGCGGCAAATCTCGTCATGTGATGCCAGCCGCGCACAGGCCGATCGATATCGTGGAACATCAGGCACAACGGCACGCGCCCAGATACTCGGGCACGACCGACAGGCTCGATCAAACGAGCGTGAATCGCATCGTCACCGAGCTCAAAGGGGACCTCCGAGTAACGGGCGCAGGGGTTAACAAAGTCAATCGCCGTAATGGCCAGGCCTTGAATCTCAAGATTCGAAGCGCATGTCTCTAAATCAGAAACATCTGCTTGGACATCACCGCGCCAGTCCCGATATTCTGCGAGCCTTGACGAAACCGTTCCAGGAATTCCCACGAGTCCGGGGACAATCAGCTCGTCGACATTGCTCTCGCACTTAGACATGAGCCTCCCCTCCCTTGCAGAAAAACGGAATGATCAGATCGTCAAAATCCTGAATCTCCTCGTGGCCAAAGCCTTCAAAGAACTCATGACGCTTTTCGCAGGTCAGGTTGTTATAGACCGCAAACTGCGTCGCTGGCGGACAGACGATATCGGCTGTGCCGGTGCCAAACAGCACGGGGCATTTGACCATAGGGGCAAAGTTCTTGGAATCGAAGTACGCCAGCTTGGCATAGGCTTCGTCAATACGAGTCGAGTCCTCGTCAAACCAGCGAGACCAATAGCGCAGGCCCTCGTAGGCAATGTCGTCGGCATCCAAATCCCAGACTAGGCGGAAATCTGACAGGAAGGGATAGAGGATGGCGGCACGATTGATAAGCTCGCTGTTAAGCGCACAGGTCGCAATGCCCAAACCGCCGCCCTGCGACGCGCCGTTCACAAACACACGCGCAAGATCGATGCCCTCGAGCTCGCGAACGATGCGGCACAGGATGCGAATATCTTGGTGCGAGCGGACATAGTAGAGGTTGGCCGGGTCGCCGTCGATACCGGCGACGATATGACCGGCAACCGTTGTGCCCTCAAATCCACCAATGTCCTCGGAGGGACCTCCTTGGCCGGGGCAGTCGAGGGCGATGAGTGCCATGCCCATGCCTGCAAACGACGCCTGCTCAAACCAGCTGCGGCTTGCACCCGGATAGCCGTGGAACTGTAGCACCAGCGGCACGGGCTCGTCCGAAACCGGCTTGAGATACTTGGCATGCATGCGTGCACCACACATGCCGGTGTACCAGAGGTCGAAAAACCGACAGGTCGCGGAATCCGCAACCGAAGCCGCCTCAATCGCATAGTCGAGCTCGACGGCGTCGGCCTCGGCCATGCGGTCCTTCCAAAAGAGATCGAAATCCGATGGACGGGGCATAGCGCCTCGATATTCACCAAATTGCTGTTGTAGCTCCTGAGCACTTGGCATGGCTCGTGAACCCAGCCTTTCGAAATCGCAACGGAGGTGCGCCCGGCAAGGGAACCGGGCGCACGGGAGGGAAAGCGAGGCTACTCGCCGAGCTTGGGGTGCAGCAGCGACGGCGCAGCGCCGAGCAGCATCTTGGTGTAGGGGTCCTGAGGATGCTGGAAGACCTGCTTGGCCTCGCCCTGCTCGACGATCTTGCCGCCATTCATAACGATGATGTCGTCAGAGATATAGCGGACCGTCTGGATGTCATGGCTGATGAACACCATGGCCAGGCCAAGCTCCTTCTTAAGGTCGGTCAGCAGGTTCAGAATCTGCGCGCGGACTGAAACGTCCAGAGCCGAGGTGGGCTCGTCGGCGATGATGGCATCGGGGTTCAGCGACAGGGCACGGGCAATTGCGACGCGCTGGCGCTGGCCGCCCGAAAGCTGGCCGGGAAGAACCTCGGCAGCGGAGCTGGGCAGACCGGTGAGCTCCAAGAGTTCCTTGACGCGCTTCTCCTGCTCGGCCTCGGTACCCAGGTTGTGGACGCGCATGGGGTCGAGCAGCTGTTCGCGAACGACCATGCGGGGGTTGAGCGCCGTGGCCGGGTTCTGGAACACGACCGAGATGACGCGACCCATGTGGCGACGGTCCTCGGCGGTACGTTTGGTAACGTCCTTGCCCTTAAAGTAGACCTTGCCGCTCGTGGGGGCCTGCAGGCCGCACATGACGTTGGCGGTGGTGGACTTTCCGCAACCGGACTCACCGACGATGCCGATGGTCTGTCCGGGCATGAGCTTAATCGTTACACCCTGGACGGCGTGAACCAGGTTGGGGTGCAGAATCGAGCCGGTACGGGTCCTAAAGGTGACGTGGACGTCATCAAGGAAGATGATCGGCTCGACGCCGTTGACTGCGGTCTCGCTCATCTACATCACCTCCGCGTGAGGGGTCAAACCATTTGCCTTGAGCACCTCGTCGGGGAGCTCGGAATAGAAGTGCTCGGTGCCAGGCACGCGCTTGAAGACCGGACGGGTGTCCAAGCCAATACGCGGATGGCTCGAGCGGGGCGCGAAGCGATCGCCCTTGGGGAAATCGCGCGGGCTCGGAACGGCGCCGGGCACCTGGTGCAGGCGACCCGAACCGCTCTCGATGGACAGAACGGAACCCAGAAGACCGCGGGTGTACTCGTGGATCGGGTTGGTGAGCAGCTCCTTGGTGGGTGCCTGCTCGATAACCTGGCCAGCGTACATAACCGTGATGTTATGGGCAACCTCGGCGACCAGAGCCAGGTCATGCGAAACGAAGATCATGGCAAAGCCGAGCTTGGCCTGAAGATCGTTGAGCAGCTTGATGACCTGCTTCTGGACGGTAACGTCCAGAGCGGTCGTGGGCTCGTCGCAGATGACCAGCTTGGGGTCGCGGGTAAGGGCCATAGCGATCAGGACACGCTGACGCTGGCCGCCGGAAAGCTCGTGCGGATAGCTCTCGAGCGTGCGCTTGGGATCGAGGCCGACGAGCTCCAGGAGCTCCTCGGCGCTGCGGGTTCCGCCGCGCTTGGTGAGCTGCTTCATCTGGGCAGAGATGAGCATGGAGGGGTTAAGCGAGGACAGGGCGTCCTGATAGACCATAGCGATATCGGTACCGCGCAGGCCGAACCACTCCTTCTTGCTCATCTTGAGCAGGTCGCG
>JAXJPE010000099.1:0-20338 GCA_036426035.1 Collinsella sp. | reverse complement strand
GGGGTTAAGCGAGGACAGGGCGTCCTGATAGACCATAGCGATATCGGTACCGCGCAGGCCGAACCACTCCTTCTTGCTCATCTTGAGCAGGTCGCGACCCTCCCAGAGAACCTCGCCGGAAAGATGCTCGTCATCGTCGGTCAGGCCCATGATGGCCAGCGTGGTGATGGACTTACCGCAACCAGACTCGCCCACCAGGCCCATGGTCTGACCAGGACGGACGTCAAAGTTGACATGGTCGACGACGTTGATATCACCGTGATGCTCAAACTGGATGCAGAAGTCACGGACCGAGAGAATCGGTTCGACAGACTCATCGGGCACATGGCGATCGTCACGCTTGAGCTCGACATCGCGCAGGGCGCCAAGGCGAGCGGAGAGGGACTGGGCCTGCTCCTTGTAGGCGCGAACGGGGTCGGAGACCAGCAGGTCGGCCTCGCGACGCTTGGAGGAATCGGTCGGATCCAGGGCGGCGGAGGGAGCAGCGGCCATGGCGTCGGTAATGCCCTCGGAGAGGATGTTGAGCGCCAGGCAGGTGATCATGATGGCCAGGCCCGGGAACAGCGCCTGCCACCAACGGCCGGCGAGCACGCCGCCGCGGGCGTCGGCGAGGATGTTGCCCCAGGTGGCGGTGGGCTCCTGGATACCAGCGCCGATGAAGGTCAGCGAAGCCTCGAAGATGATGGCGTCGGCGACCAGGGTAACGGTGAAGACCATGATCGGGGCGATGCAGTTACGCAGAACATGCTTGATCAAAATCCACGGAGCATTTGCGCCGGAAACGATGACCGCGCGGACATAGTCCTCGCCGTACTCGGACACGATGTTGGCGCGCACGATACGGGCAATCTGCGGAGTGTACATAAAGCCGATGGCGAAAATGATCGACGGCACGGAGTTGCCCAGGATGGAGACGAAGACGGCAGCGAGGGCGATGCCCGGGATGGACATGATGATGTCCAGGATACGCATGATCGTCTCGGAGACGGCCTTGCGCGAAACCGCTGCAAGGGCGCCCACGACCGAGCCGCAGACCAGAGCCATGGCAGTGGCGCCAAAGCCGATGATCAGCGAGTAACGACCACCGTAGAGCATACGCGACAGAATGTCGCGGCCCTTATCGTCGGTACCGAAGATAAATCCGTTGCCGGGAGCCTGGCGAGCCGTAAAGATCTCGACCGGGCTATAGGGGGCAAGAAGGGGCGCCAGAATCGCAGTCAGGGCGACCAGCACCAGCACGACGGCGGCAATCTTAGAAGACAACGTCATCTTCTTCCAGCCACCGAGCTTGAGCCCCTTGGAGGCAGCCTTCTCGAGCTGCTCGGTTTGCTTCTCTCGAATCTTTACCATAATCTACACCGTCCTGATGCGCGGGTTGATGAGCAGGTAGAGCATGTCAACCACGATGTTGATGATGATGAAGGCAAGAGCAACGACGATAACGACGCCCTGAACCAGGTTCGCCTCGTTGCCCTGAACGCCCTGCAGAATCGCGGTGCCCATGCCGGGGAGGTTGAAGATAACCTCGATGACGACGGCGCCGCCCATGAGGTAACCGATCTTAAGACCGAGGGTGGTGACCGGGGTGATCAGCGCATTGCGAAGAACGTTGATGCCGACGACGACCTTCTCGGGAACGCCGGCGCCGCGAGCCATACGGACATAATCCTTGTCGAGCTCCTCGACCATGGCGGTACGCACGATACGAGTCATCTGGCCCGTCAGCGGAAATGCCAAGGCGATAGCGGGCATGATCATACGTCCCAGATAGCCAACCGGATTCGTGGTGAAGTGAGGCAGGGCACCCGATGCCGGAAGCACCTTAAGGTAGGAAGAGAACAGCAGGATCAACAGAACGGCAAGCCAGAACGACGGGGTTGCCAAGCCGGCGATGGAAAAGACGCGGATCACTTGGTCCGGCCATTTGTCGCGATACAGTGCCGCGATGACGCCGAGCAAAAACGAAACGACCGCACCGATGGCAAGACCGATGAAGGTCAGCTGCATCGTAACGGGCAGGGCCGTGGAGATGCGCTTGGCAACGGAGTTGCGAGCAGCACCATAGGTGCCCATGTCGCCATGAATCAAATCGCCCATATAGCGCACGTAGCGCACGGGCCAGGGGTCGTCCAGACCATACTTCTCATGGTACTCGGCGACCGCCTCGGGCGAGGCACCGTCACCCAACGCCGTGTAGGCGGGGTCGGTCTTGGAGAACGACATAAGGAAGAACACCAGGACGGTGACGCCCAATGCCATGATCGGCAGCGCCACGAGACGCCTTCCAATCAAACGTAGCAAGTTGTTCACGTTCTCTCCCCTTTCTTTTGTCGGTAGGACCAACTGGTATATGAGTACGGATACTCATTACAAGACCCGAGCGACATCGTTGCCGCCCGGGTCTTTGTTTCAACTATGAGGATACGGTCCCAACGACCGACATCCTGCATACAGACTCAAGCGAGTCTTACGCCTTGACGGTCGCAACGCCCCTGAAGGACATGCTCGTCGTGCCGATGCCCTTGAAGCCATCGAGGGCCTCGCCGTTGGGCGCAGTGGACGGATCGTCCCAGGAAGCGGAGACGGTCTTGACGTGGACAACGGGGTACAGAACGGCGTTGTCGGCAATGATGTCGAAGCACTCGTTCCACTTCTTCTGCTGCTCGTCGCCCTCGGCGGCAAGAGCCTCGTCCATGAGACTGTGGAGCTTCTGCCACTCAGCGGACTCCTTCCACGGGCAACGGGTCTGCATCCAGACGTTGTCGCCGTACCACCAGTTGAGCAGCAGGTCGGGGTCGGCGCCGAAGCAGGAAGGATCGCCAGGGGCAAGGAGGATATCGTAGGCCTCGCCGCCGTCGATGGCAGCGTAGGTGGCCGGCGAGGTATCGGTCTGGATGGTCACATCGAAGCCGAGAGCGTCGAGGTCGTTCTTGACCTGGGCGGCCATGCCCTTAATCTGCTCGTTGTCGGTGGTGCGCAGGGTGATGGCACCCGGAGTGATGCCAGACTCCTCGATGAGCTTCTTAGCCTTCTTGGCGTCGGTCTTGTACACCGTGGAAGCCTCATGATAGTTGGTGAAGCTCTTGGGCAGGTAGCAGCTGGCAGCGGTGGCAAGGCCGGCGAAGGTGTTGCTGACCATCTTCTCGGTGTCGAGCGCATACATGACAGCCTGACGGACCTTGACGTTGTTCCAAGGCTCCTTGGCGACGTTGAACATGATGAAGCGGGTGCCGAAACCCTGAACGTTATCGATCTTGCAGCCGGCGCTCTCAAGCTGGTCGACGGCGTCAGCGGTAACGAGCTCCATAACGAGCGTGGAGCCCTCCTGCTGAGCGGTAACGCGAGCGGTGGGGTCGGTCAGGATGCTGTACTGGATCTTCTTATCCTCGGCAGCATACTCACCGTTGTACTCAGGATTGGGAACCAGGGTAATCTCGGTATCGGAGATAGAGTCGTACATCCAGGGGCCGGAGCCGATCGGCTGCTTGGCGCGATCCTCCTCGGTCTGGGTGGCCGGGGTAACGCGGACGATGGCCAGACGATCCTTGAGCAGGGAGAAGTTGGGGACCTTGGTCTTGACCGTCACGGTGCTGGCGTCCTTGGCCTCGATGGACTCGAAGGGCTGGAAGAACGGAGCATAGGTAGCGGAAGCGGCGCAAGCGGTGTAGGAGGCGACAACATCGTCAGCGGTGACCTCGGTGCCATCGGAAAACTTGGCACCCTTGCGGATGGTGACCTCGAAAGTGGTGTCGTCCACAGACTTGGGATCGTCGGTGGCGAGCTCGTTGAAGGTGCTGTAGTCGTGGTAATCGATGCCGTAGAGGCCCTCGACGACGTGCCAGTTAGCACCCAGGCCCACAGCGGAGCCGGTGCTGGCGGGATCGAAGCTGGACGGAGCGTAAGCGGAACCAGCGGTGATCACGCCGCCGCCACGGTTGGCGGAATCGGTGGAACCGGAAGCGGAACCCTCGTCGCTAGAGCTGCCACCGCAGCCGGTGAGACCAAGCCCTGCGACAGCAGCGACGCTGCCGGTGAGGCCGAGGAACGAACGCCTGGACATACCCTTGTTGATGATGGCCATGTCTTCTCCTATCAATAGAGAATCTTACTCGGGAGCACCTAGACTTGCCCCCGCGCAACTTGCGGACGATATATACCTTACCTACCGACGAACCCAACTGAGGTGCCGCGCTCGGCGACCGATACATACATCCGCTTGAACGGTATTTACTACCGTTCACCGAATTCGTTGACAAACGATTCGCCAGACAGTATGTATCGGCGAGGTGAGATATCAGTCTTCGTCAACCCGCAGGATAGCAGGGTTGTTCACCATGACTAGTCAAACGTTTTAGCGTTAATAAAACCCGAAACCAGCATGCAATCATGGCGAAATAAATGGTTGAAAATCACGCAATCATGTATATCAGTAGTTTAGGCTCGTGTTTAGCTATCGGAATGGCCAGCCGCCGCCTCGGCGCGCTCGGCATTCCACGCAACGAGCGCCTCGTGGACCGCCTTGGCAACATCGACAGGCATGCCGCGAACTTCCGCGATCTCTTGCTCGCTCGCCGCGCGCAAACGCTTCATCGAGCCAAAATGGCGCATAAGGGCACGTTTTCTGGTGGGTCCCACGCCTGGAACGTCATCGAGTACCGAAACTGTCATGGCTTTATCGCGCAACTCGCGGTGGAACGTGATGGCAAATCGGTGGGACTCATCGCGTACCTGCTTAATTAGATAGAGCGAAGCAGACCCGGTCGGCAGCACGACAGGAGTCTCGTCCCAAGGCACAAAAACTTCCTCGTCGGCCTTCGCCAAGCCACAAACTGGTATATCGAGCCCAAGAGCCTCAAGTTGCTTGATTGCAGCGGTCAATTGCGGCTTACCGCCATCGACGACGAGCAAATCGGGGCGCGAGCCAAAGCGCTCGTCGGCCATGCGCTCGGGAGCATAGCGTCGTCCCAAAACCTCGGACATCGAAACGAAGTCGTTCGCCTCGTCCAATTCGGCCTGAATTTTAAAACGACGGTACTGGCTCTTGTCGGCGCGCCCGTTGGTAAACACCACCATCGAGGCGACCGTAAAGGTGCCATGCAGTGTAGAGATATCGAAGCACTCGATACGCAACGGCGGCGATGGCAGCGCCAACGCACTTTCGAGCTCCAGGAGCGCTTGATTGGTGCGGTCGTCAGCGTACCCCGTTCGCATCATGTAGCGCATGAGGGCATGGCGCGCATTTTTGGATGCCATATCGAGCAAACGGTGCTTTTCGCCACGCTGCGGCCTATGGAGATGGCATGAACGCTCGCGCTTGCCCGCAAGCCACTCCCCCAGCGCCTCCGCATCCTCAAGCTCGACAGAGAGGTTTATCTCAGCTGGAATATCAGCCGTCTCGTCGTAATAGCGCTTAAGAAAGCCCGATTGAAGTTCCTCTTCGTCGACATCCAAACCCTTATCGAGAATAAACTCGCAGGTTCGAACCGTTCGGCCCTCGCGAACGACGAAGACGCAAGCGGCGGAGATGGTCTCCTCGCGATAGAACCCGATGACATCGATATCGACACTGGAGGGAAAAACGACTTGCTGACGATCGTCCAGACCCCTGATGACCTCCAAACGACGTTTGACGCGTGCCGCGCGCTCAAAGTCGAGCGCCTCGGCTGCATCCGTCATCTCGGAGGTCAGCTCATCGACGACATCCTTGCGATGGCCCGACAAAAAGCGCTCGACACGCTTGACGTTCTTGGCATAGTCTGACGGGGAAATCGCGCCGACACACGCACCCGGGCCGCGCCCGACATGGTAGTCAAAGCAGGGACGCCCGTTTTGCGCGCAAATCATATTGACGATGTCTTCCTCGCCCTTGTGGGACTCGACGATACGACGACAACGACGCCACTCCGCACAGGATGCGGAGCAGATGGGGATAACCTTGCGCAGCGTATCTATCGTCTCACGTGCCGCACGGCTATCGGTATAGGGTCCAAAATAGCGCGTTCCCGGCTTATGACGCTCACGCGTATATTTGATAGCGGGATACAGGTCGCCCTTTGTAATGGCGATAAAGGGGTAGCTCTTGTCATCCTTGAGGTCGACGTTAAAGTACGGATGGTACTGACCAATCAAATTGCGCTCGAGCACCAACGCCTCGTGCTCGGTCTCCACCACGATATAGTCAAAGCTCGCCACCAGCTGCATCATCAGCGGGATCTTTTGACGCTCATCCTGCAGTGTCACGTATTGACGCATGCGGGCGCGTAGGTTTTTCGCCTTGCCCACGTAGATGACATCGCCCTTGGCATCCTTCCAAAGGTAGCAACCGGGTTGTGTGGGAACGCGCGAAACCTGCTCGGCAAGCGTTGGAATGTTGTCGTGACCGGCCACGCGCACCTACTTGCGACGAAGCAGCGCCGAGACCTCGGGCATCTTAAGGACGACGGCAAGGCCAAAGGTAACAGCAAGCGAGACGACACCCGCAACGCAAACATAGCCAAGAGTAATCAGAATCGAGCCGCCAAGTGCCCCGACAAAGTGTTCAAGCGCCCACATGACGCCGGCGCCTGCGGCAGCACCTAGGCCACCGAGCAAAAGGCCAAAGAAACCGCCATGTAGGATAGATTTGACCTGAAGGCCTCGCAGGCGACGACGCAGCCACCACAGCGAACAGCCGACCAAGATCACGTAGTCGACGACATACGAAAGCGCGATTGCCGGCATACCGAAGCCCAGCACAACGCCAAACAGCAGAACCGAGCCGGCCTGGCCGATGGCGGAATACAGGCAATAGCGGCTATAGGGCTTCATGTCGAGCAAGGCAGAGAAGCTCTTCTGCATCAACACGACCACACCGTAGAGCGGCAGCGAGAGCGCCAGGTAGACAAGGTACTCGGACACCAGCGTCACGCCGGATTCATCGAACTTGCCAGCACAGTAGATCATGTTGAGCGGACGCGCGAAGACAATCAGGTACAGCGCGAACGGAATCAGGAAGAACAGCATCTGGGCGACGCCACGCGAAATGCCCGTGCGAACGCTGTCGTAATCCTTCTCCTGTGCGTCGTGAGAGAGCTCGGTATAGAGCGCCGTCGAAAGCGAGGCGGCAATCAGCGCGTAGGGCAGCGTGTACCACAGGCGCGCATAGGCGATGACGGAAGGACCAGTCTCGGGCTGGACAACCAGCGCGGCAGCGTTGGTGATAGAAGTCGAGACAAACATGCACACCGTGGCAAGCAGCGTCGGGATACCGAGCGCAATCGTCTGGCGAAGCGCGGGGTCCTTAAAGTCGATATGGATATGGGGATGCACGCCGTGCTTGCCAAGCGCGGGAATCTGACATGCCATCTGAACAAAGACACCGAGGGTCGTACCGGCCGCAATCAAGATGATGCCGGCACGTTCGCCAAACTGTGCGGACACGGGCGCAAAACCCATAAAGCTCGCAATGACGATCACATTGTTGAGGACCGGGGCAAACGTCGACCAGAAGTAGTCGCGGTGTGCGTTGAGAACGCCCGAGAACACCGAGCCCAAACCATAAAACAGAATCTGGATGGCAAAGAAACGGAACATGAACGCAGCGGTATCCATGCTGCCGCCGTCACCCGAAAGGAACGATTGCGTCCAGATAAAGCGCGGGGCGAACACGGTCCCCAGCAACGAAATGCCACCCAGCACCAAAAGCAGAATGCCGAGCAGGTTGCCCACGTACTCGTTCGAGGCCTCGCGACCCTGCTCACGCCTCACACCCATGTACACGGGCAAAAACGCCGTCACGAGCATGCCGCCCATCACGAGTTCGTAGAGCATATTGGGCAGGTTGTTGGCGACCTGATAGGAGGACGAGAGTAGCGACATGCCGATAGCGGCCGCCATTGCCCACGTTCGGATAAAACCGGTAACGCGAGACACGATGGTCAGGACGGTCATAAGCCCGGCGGAACGACCAACCGTGGAGTAGTCCGACGAGCCCATGTCGTCAGTGTCATCTCGCGACAAAGAAGCTTCGGATGAGGGTGTCTGAGGCGCAGATTCTTTTGCAAAATGAGCTCCGCGCTTCAATTCTTCCTGCGGCATCGCTCAGTCCTCTCTCGTAATCGCGGCAACCGTCGCCCCGCAAAATGCAATTAAATCATCGGGTGCAAGCTCGAGCTGATAACCACGCTTGCCTCCCGAAATAAAAATGGTATCCCAAAGGACGCATGTCTCATCAATGAGCGTCCGGTAGCGTTTTTTCATACCGACCGGGCTGCAGCCGCCGCGAACGTAGCCAGTCGCCGCAAGCAAATCCTTCACATGCATCATGGCCAAGGACTTCTCCCCCGCGGCACGCGCGGCGGACTTTAGATCGAGCTCGTCGGCAACAGGGATGCAGCACACGACATAGTCGTTGGACGGTGTCACGCAGACCAAAGTCTTAAATCCTTGACCGGGCTCCTCGCCAAGCTGCTCCGAAATCGCGACCCCCAGGCCCACCGACTCATCACCATCGTCTTCGTACGTATGTAGAACATAGGAAATGCCGGCGCTTTCCAGCTCGCGCATCGCATTGGTTTTTGGCGTCTTTACAGCCTTTGCCATGACATATCCTTTCCCTCGCATTCGGACGTAAAGATTAAGTATATGTCCAATTCGGCTGCATACGTCACTTCGACACAGCAAGCGCCATCGAATCACAAGGAGTCGATGGCGCCCATAATCTGAATCGCCTATTTATTGAGCATCAAGTTGAGCCTGACGCTCCCGGTCACGCCTGAGCAACGGCGCCAAAAACTTGCCCGTATAACTCTGCGGACAGTCCGCAACCTGCTCCGGTGTGCCCGAAACCACGACGGTTCCGCCGCCGTTACCGCCCTCGGGACCCATATCGATCAGGCGGTCGGCAACCTTGATGACATCAAGGTTGTGTTCAATCACCAGCACTGTGTTGCCCGCATCGACCAAGCGCTGCAGCACATCGAGCAGCTGGCGGACGTCCTCAAAATGAAGGCCGGTCGTCGGCTCGTCCAAAATATAGAACGTCTTGCCCGTCTGGCGTCGATGAAGCTCCTTGGCGAGTTTCACACGCTGTGCCTCGCCGCCCGAAAGCGTCGTGGCGGGCTGGCCCAGGCTCACGTAGCCCAAGCCTACATCGTACAGCGTCTGGAGCTTTCGCTTGATCTGCGGGATATTCCCAAAGAAAGCCAGTGCCTCGGCCACGCTCATGTCAAGTACGTCCGAGATGGTCTTGCCACGGTAGGTGACCTCGAGTGTCTCGCGGTTGTAGCGTTTACCGCCGCAAACTTCGCAAGGAACGTAGATATCGGGAAGGAAGTGCATCTCGATCTTGATCTGTCCGTCGCCCTTGCACGCCTCACAGCGCCCGCCACTCACATTAAAGGAGAAACGACCCGGCGAGTAGCCGCGCGCCTTCGACTCCGGCGTACTCGCAAACAGCGCGCGAAGATCATCCCACAGGCCGATATAGGTAGCAGGGTTGGAACGCGGCGTGCGGCCAATCGGCGACTGGTCGATATCGATAACCTTATCGATACACTCGATGCCCTCGATTTTCTTATACGGACCCACAGGGCGCGTCGAACGGTGAATGGCGTTCGTAAGGGCAGGCGCAATGGTGTCGGTAACCAGGGAGCTCTTGCCCGATCCCGACACGCCGGTAACAACCGTAAGCGTACCAAACTCGATCTTGGCAGTAACGTTTTTGAGGTTGTTGGCTCGAGCGCCCGTAATTTTAAGGCAGCCGCGACCGGGCTTGCGCCGTTCATCAGGCACCCGGATCATTCGTTTGCCGGTCAGATAAGCGCCCGTCATCGACTCAGGACACGCCATGATATCGGCAGGCGTTCCCGCCGCGACTACGTGTCCGCCGTTGACGCCGGCGCCGGGCCCCATGTCGATCACGTAATCGGCGGCACGGATTGTATCCTCGTCGTGTTCGACGACGATAACGGTATTGCCGATATCGCGCAGGCGCTCGAGCGTCTTGATCAGGCGCTCGTTGTCACGCTGATGAAGACCGATCGAGGGCTCATCCAGAATATAGAGCACGCCCATGAGACCCGCGCCGATCTGCGTTGCCAGGCGAATACGCTGCGCCTCGCCACCAGAAAGCGTCGCCGAGGCACGATCGAGCGTCAGATAGTCGAGTCCAACATCGACCAGAAAACGCAAGCGCTCCAGGATTTCCTTGACGATGCGCCCGCCGATAAACTCTTGGCGCTCGGTGAGCTCCAGGCCCTCAAAAAACTCGAGCGACTCACGGCACGACAGGCAGCAAACCTCATAAATGGACTTGCCGCCCACGGTGACGGCGAGCATCTCGGGGCGCAGGCGAGCGCCATGGCAGCTCGAGCACGGCTCCTCGCGAATGTACTTCTCCAAGCGCGCCTTGGTGTTCTCGTTCGTCGTCTCGGTATAGCGTTCGTACAGGATGTTGCGAACGCCCGAAAACTTGGTATCCCACTGGCTGCGACGTCCGTCGAGCTTTTGGTAGTCGACCGAGATCTTCGTATCGCCCAGGCCATCCAAGAATGCACGATGCACGCGAGGGGGCAAGTCCTTCCACGGCGTATCGGTGCTCACCTTAAAGTGTTTGCAGACCGCAGCAAAAATCTGCGGATAGTAGTTCGAATTGCCAAACAGGCTACCAAAGACTCCGTCGGCAATGGACTTCGAGGGGTCCTCGATCAGCGCCTCGGCATCAACGGTTTTCTTAAAGCCCAGGCCGTCGCACTCAGGGCATGCGCCATAGGGAGCGTTGAACGAAAAATCACGCGGCTGAAGATCGTCAATGGAGTGACCATGCTCCGGGCACGCCAAGGCCAACGAATACTCCAGCAGCTCGCCCTCGGTCCCCTCGGGAGCATCACGATCGGGCAGCATGTACACGTTTACATTGCCGTGAGCCAGCGCGGTCGCCTGCTCAACAGACTCGGCGATACGGCCCAGAGAGTTCTCACGGATCACGATGCGATCGACCACGACCTCGATATCGTGCTTGAACTTCTTGTCCAGATCGATCGGATCGTCGAGCGAGCGCACTTCACCGTCGACACGCACACGACTAAAGCCCTCGGCGCGAAGGTCCTCAAACAGTTTGGTGTATTCGCCTTTTCGCCCGCGCACCACCGGTGCCAGCACAAACGCGCGGCGGCCCTCCCCCGCCGCCAAGACCTTGTCGGCAACCTGGTCGGTCGTCTGACGCTCAATGACGCGGCCGCATTCGGGACAGTGCGGGGTGCCCACACGAGCGAACAGCAGGCGCAGATAGTCATAAATCTCGGTTACGGTGCCAACCGTCGAGCGAGGGTTTTTAGACGTCGTCTTTTGGTCAATCGACACCGCCGGCGAAAGGCCGTCGATTGAATCCAAGTCGGGTTTGTCCATCTGGCCCAAGAACTGGCGCGCATAGCTCGAAAGGCTCTCGACGTATCGACGCTGGCCCTCGGCATAGATAGTGTCAAATGCCAGCGAACTCTTGCCCGAGCCAGAAAGACCGGTAATGACCACGAGTTGGTCACGCGGAATGGAAACATCGATATCACGGAGGTTGTGCTCACGAGCGCCGCGAATAACGATAGAAGAATCAGACATGGAAGCTCCTTGCCTCCTATTGCATCGAATCATACTGTCGATGAGTTTAGCGCACTCGACGCGCACAGATGTTCGTAATACAAGATTCGCAGACCTTTAGCTTTGCGTATCGGGCGCTTTGTTTCTCGAAATGCCGTGGAAAGGTTACAGTAATCTAATGACTGAACTTAATTTGCCGTAACAGAGGAACGTCCATGACCGAAGATATCCCCCTTGAAATCACTTCGAGTGACATGGCCAATCTGCCCATATTCATCGCCATCCTTATCGTGGCCACCGTCGTCGTGCGCGTGTATTTTTCAATCAAACACAATGAAAAGCCGCCCATTGCCCGCGTCTTTTGGTGCGCGACGCTCCTCATCCCGCTCGGCATGGTAGCTGCATGGATTACGAATCAATTGCTCGTAAATGAGGACAGTTCCCTATGGGTCCTTTCTTATTCGGCGCTCGGTGCTGCCGCCGTCATACTTCTTGTCGAGCCCTTGGTTTCGGGACTTATCGACCAAACCGATCTTGCGACGGGAACGGTTGCCTGTATTTGCCGTGACATCCTTGTCATCGCCGCTGTTTCAGCGCTCTCGTTCGTTTCACTCGAAATTGCCTGCAACGAAACGTTCTATCGCATTCCCGCCAACTCATTCGGGTTTTCCGTCGGGCTGCTCGCGACGGTTCTGCTCTCCCTTTATTTGCTGGGACAGCGTCATGGAGGCGTCATGGCCCTCGTGCCCGTCGCCTGCTGCATCCTTGGCATTGCCGAGCACTTCGTCATAACGTTTAAAGGCGAAGCCATCCTGCCAAGCGATATCTTGGCCCTTGGCACCGCAATGGAGGTGAGCGAGGGATACGAGTTTACCTTTACCGCCGGAATCGTAACCTCTCTCGCCCTGCTGGAGATTTCCCTGGGGCTTCTTTCGCTTATCCGTCCGCGAAAGCTCCGTACGCCCACCCATGTCTTCCCCGCAATCGCCGCTAACCTCTGTGCTTTTCTATTAGTGACCGTTGTGGGGCTCTCGGGCTTTTCCAGCATCGACTTGGAGCAGGCGCTGAATTTTGGATTTGACCGTTGGCAGCCCATCACCACATATGCGTCTCAGGGTTTTATCACTTCGTTCACCGAAATGGTCAACGAGTTGCCCATTGAGAAGCCCGAAGACTATACGCCCGATGAGGCGCAGAGCATCGAGCAGGAGCTCGCCGCCGCCTACGACAGCACGTATGGCTCGAGCGAGCAACGCGCGGCGGCCGTTGCCCAGTTCAATGAAATCAAGCCGACGATTGTTGCCGTCATGAACGAGAGTTTTAGCGACCTTTCGTGCTTTGAGCAGCTCCAGGCGGCCGGGTACACCGGCCCCGCATTCTACAACTCGCTTCCCGACACGCTTGTTCGCGGCACCATGCTCGCTTCGGTCACCGGTGGCGGAACGGCAAACTCCGAATTCGAATTTTTGACCGGAGCGACAACGGCCTTTGTCGGATTAGGCAAGATCCCCTATCAGCTGTATCAGATGAATGGCGTCAACAGCCTGGCAAAGGACCTTAAAGAGCTTGGGTATACCGCTACCGCTATGCACCCGCAAAACCCCGTCAACTACCATCGAGATAAAATCTATCAGCAGCTGGGCTTTGGAGACTTTCTTTCAATCGGCGATTTCGAAGGTGCGCCCTGTTACCATGCCGGCGTATGCGACTACGCCACCTACGACAAGATACTCGACCTGCTTAGAACCGACGAAGCACCGCAGTTCATCTTTGACGTCACGATGCAAAATCACGGCGGCTACGACTATGGCACCGTTCCCGCCGAAGAGCTGACAAACTATTGGGTCGAGGGAGCCAGCGAGGGCGCCAATAGCGCGCTCAACACCTATCTCACCTGCATCAACGCATCCGACCGGGACCTCGAGTACTTTATCAACGAGCTCCGCAATATCGGCAAACCGGTTGTCCTTGTCTTTTTTGGCGACCATCAGCCGAGCGCCGCAACGACTCTCAACGACGAGCTGTACCCTCAGGAAGATACGGCAAGCCACGCTTTCCGTGTCTATCAGTCGACCTATTTCGTCTGGGCTAACTATGAAATCGCCGGCAATACCGAGCTCAACGTCTACGACACCGTCGGGGCAAACGAGATTGCAGCCATTACCCTTAATAAGATCGGTGCCCCGCTCACCGACTATCAAAAGGCCCTGCTTGCAACAAGGTCAGATGTGCCCACCATCAATGTCGCCGGCTACCTTGGTGCCGACGGGCTGCGCTACGACTTGGAATCTGAAGACAGCCCATACGCCTCGACGATCGACAAGCTGCAGCGCATGCAATACCTCGAGTTTGCCAGCAAAGTTCAGTAAGCCCGCCCATTCGCTTGGACCCATCGTATTGCAAGCACGCTCGGCCCAAATGCATCGCAAATGACTCCCGCTCGCAAACGAGGGTACAATGACGCTCGTGTCACATCACGGGGCCCCGGCCCCAACATATACAAAGGAGTCATACATGGGTTGCGAGCACGCACAGGCCGCCGGCGGACAAACGTCGCCGTCGCAATTTGAGGAGAACACGCTGTCCGAGGTCAAACGCGTCATCGCCGTGCTTTCCGGCAAGGGCGGCGTCGGCAAGTCGTTCGTCACCGGTGCCATCGCCACCGAGCTTGCCCGCCGCGGCAACAAAGTCGGCGTCCTCGATGCCGACATCACCGGTCCCTCCATCCCCAAGATGTTCGGTATGAGCGGACGCCACGTCCATGCCCTTGGCAACCTTATGCTGCCCGAAATCTCCGAGCACGGCATCAAGGTCATGAGCTCCAACCTGCTGCTCCAAAACGAGACCGACCCCGTCCTTTGGCGCGGTCCGGTCATCGCAGGCGCCATTAGGCAGTTCTGGAGCGAGACCTCGTGGGGCCCCATCGACTACCTGCTGGTCGACATGCCTCCGGGAACAGGCGACGTCGCGCTCACCGTCTTCCAGTCGTTGCCCGTCGACGGCATCGTCATCGTCACGAGCCCGCAGGATCTGGTCTCGATGATCGTCGCCAAGGCGGTCAACATGGCCGAGAAGATGAACATCCCCATTCTGGGCATTGTCGAGAACATGAGCTATATTGAGTGCCCCGACTGCGGCAAGAAGATTGAGGTCTTTGGCAAGAGCAAGCTCCCCGAGGTCGCAGATCGCTATAACCTCGACATCTTGGGCCAGCTTCCCATTAATCCGGCACTCGCCGAGGCCTGCGATAAGGGCGAGGTCGAGACCGCGCTGCCCGATGACATGTTGCCCAAGGCAGTCTCTGCCGTCGAGGCCATTACCCCGCACGAGACCGACGAGGCCTAAGTGAACGCGAGCGCCTTCTATGACGTCCTGGTAATCGGCGGCGGGGCTTCAGGCCTCGCCGCTGCCATTACGGCCGCACGCGCTGGCAAAAGCGTCTGCATCGTTGAGCGCGATGTCGCCTGTGGCCTTAAGCTCCTTGCGACCGGTAACGGCCGCTGCAACCTCTCCAACGAATCGATTGATCCTCAGCGGTATAACCACCCCGCATTCGTCGAATCCGTCATGGGCCCCCAGCCCGAACAAGAGCTTATGGGTTTCTTCTCCTCGCTGGGTATCATGACAACCTCCGAGGAAGGCCGGCTGTACCCGCGCTCCCTTCGCGCTGAATCGGTGCGCGACGCGCTTCTCAACGTTTGCGACCGCCTAGGTATCACCTTAATCTGCGGAGCCAACGTTGCCTCGGCGCACAAAGCTTCCGAAGGCTGGGCACTGCAAATAGACCGTCCAGCGCGGGTGCTCAAGGCAAAAAAGCACGACGACCGAAAATCGGAGCTCCGCTCGCTTCGGAAAGCGCTCGCCGATGTCCCTCGCAAGAACGAGGCCCTGCAGGCACATGCCGTAATTATCGCCACGGGCGGCAACCCCACCGGTATCGCCGATACGTTTCGCCTCCCCCTCACTTCGCTGCACCCCATCCTCTGCCCCGTATCGGCAACGGTTGCTGGCGATCGGGCGGCACTCAAGACGTTGGATGGTCTGCGCGTCCGCGCCCGCTTGACGCTCGCCCGTAACCATAGTGAGCTCTGGCACGAAGACGGTGAAGTGCTGTTTCGAACCTTCGGCATCTCGGGCGTCGCTGTCTTCAACCTCTCCCGTCGTATCCAGCGCGGCGATACGATCCTGCTCGACGTTTTCCCCGACCTCTCTAAAGACGAGCTGCTCGATATGCTTAACCGGCGCGTTAAGCTGCTCGGCGGCTTTTCGCCCCGCGATCCCCGTTGGCTCGACGGCATGCTCGCCCCGCAACTCTCCTGCGTCGTCTGCACAGCGTTCGAGCAGTGCCATCCAGGCTCCAACGATGTCATCCACCTGGTCTCGATCCTCAAGCACTTTAAGTTGCTCGTCGAGGGTACAGCCGAGGAGCGCTCGGCGCAGGTCACGCGTGGTGGCGTATCTGTCGAGAGCATCTCAACACCCAGTCTACGCGCGCGCTGCGTTGTCGACGCCCCGCTTTACGTCTGCGGCGAGGCGCTCGACATCGACGCCGATTGCGGAGGCTTTAACCTTGCGTGGGCCTGGCTCTCGGGCATTCGCGCTGCAAGCAGCTTGTAGCCGCGCAGTCTATAATCAAAAACGCATTCGGGCCGTCTGGGATACCGGACGGCCTATTTCTTGCCTCTAAGGAGACCTCGATGATCGAAATCACCCAAGTCAACGCGTCGCTCGATGAAGCCGGCGATGAAAATGCCTGCCTCATTGTTGGCAAGCGAGTCGCCAAGCGCATCCTACGTTGCAAGGACTCCGAGATCAAGTCCATCGAACTCCACCGCAAGTCAATCGACGCTCGCAAAAAACGAGACGTCCATTTTATCCTGAGCTTTCGTGTTGAGCTGACTAGTCCCCACCTCGAGCGAGAAGCGGTCGACAGCGTTGCCGAGCGTGACCGCTCGCGCGTACGCGCGATAGAAGACGATGAGCCTTCATTCCCCTCCCCCGTCTCCGACGCACCTCAAGAACGCCCTGTCGTTGTCGGCGCCGGATGCGCCGGCCTTTTCGCTGCGCTCACGCTCGCCAATGCAGGTCTTAAGCCCTTGCTTATCGAGCGCGGCGACCCGGCATTTCGCCGCTCGCAGGCGATCGACCTCTTTCTAAAGGAGCGCATCCTCGACCCCGAGAGCAATATTCAGTTTGGTCTGGGCGGCGCGGGGACCTTCTCGGACGGCAAGCTCAATACGGGAACAAAAAATCCCGCCCATCGCCTTATCCTCGAAACCTTCGTCGAGGCGGGTGCGCCCCGCGATATTCTGTGGGATGCCAAGCCGCACATTGGCTCCGACATCCTTCCCAAGGTTGTCACCGCTATATCCCAGCGCATCGAGCAGCTCGGAGGTGTCGTCCGTTATCGAACGAAGCTCGTCGACATTCGCATCGACGCGTCTGGCGCCATCACCGGTATTGATGTCCAATCGTCCCAAGACGCCGCTTACGAGCCAATCGAGACAAAGCACCTCATCCTCGCCTGCGGGCATTCTGCTCGCGATATTTTTGAGCTCCTTAAGGACCACAACGTGGCCCTCGCACAAAAGACCTTTGCCATGGGCGTTCGCATCGAGCATCCGCAACGCGACATCGACCGAGCCCAATATGGAGCCTCGGCGGAACATCCAGCGCTCGGGGCGGCCCCCTACAAACTTGTTGCCCATCTTCCCAACGGCCGCAGCGTGTTCTCGTTTTGCATGTGCCCCGGCGGACAGGTTGTTGCCGCCTCTTCAGAACCGTGCCATCTGTGCGTCAACGGGGCCAGTCTCAATGCCCGCGACGGACGCAACGCAAATGCCGCCCTGCTCGTTAACGTCACGCCTGAGGACCTTCCCAACGATGACCCGCTCGCCGGCATCGAGCTCCAGCGTGTCTGCGAGGCGGCCGCCTATCGCCTGGGCGGTTCCAACTGGAACGCACCGGCACAACTCGTCGGAGATTTCCTCGCAGGACGCGCCAGTAAGGCGCCCGGAAAGGTAAAGCCCACCTATCCGCTCGGTGTGACCTGGACGGCAATTGACGAAGCCCTACCGCAGCATATCGTCGAGTCGCTCCGCCTGGGACTTCCCCTACTCGGAAAAAAGCTACGAGGCTACGACCGCCCCGATGCCGTTCTTACCGGCGTGGAGACTCGTTCGAGCTCACCGGTCACTGTCACCCGAGACCGAACGTGCCACGCCGTGTCGACCCCGGGCCTCTACCCTTGTGGTGAGGGAGCTGGATATGCCGGCGGCATCATGAGCGCGGCCACCGACGGCATCCGTTGTGCTGAAGCCCTGATCGCAGACCTCTAACGCACGAATTCCAGCGCGCAAAAGACATGGGCCCCTAGCTCTACAGGGAACTCGGGGCCTGTTCGCTATTTCTTAAACCGTGCACCCTGGCGTTTTCTGCCCGATGCGAACGTCGAACCCTTGCGGGCCTGCGAACGTAAGCGCTCGATCGTCTCGTCCTCAGACGCACCCTCGAGCATCGACCGAATCTGAACGACGGCATCGCGCAGGCGCGCCGCCTCCTCAAAGTCCATGGCGGCAGAAGCGTTACGCATATCCTCTTCCATGGTTTCGACGATCCGCACAAGCTCGTCATGCGGCAGTTCCTCCAACTGCTCCGCAAGTGTCTGCTCGGACGCCACCGTTTCCGGCACGCCACCCTCGCCCGACTCATCGGGCGTATAGAATGCGCCATGGCCAAGAGAGTCGCCCTTCGAGCGCCCCTTGGAACCCACAGTTTTTTCGGCCTCGGCAATAAAACTTGAGATGTCGTTGATGGCCTTACGCACTGTCTTGGGCACAATGCCATGCTCTTCGTTATATGCCATCTGAATCTCGCGACGGCGCTGCGTCTCCTCGATGGCCTCTTTCATCGAATCGGTCACGACATCTGCGTACATGATGACTTCGCCATCGGCGTTACGGGCCGCGCGGCCAATCGTCTGAATCAGCGAACGGCGGTTGCGCAAGAAGCCTTCCTTATCGGCATCGAGAATTGCCACCAGTGAGACCTCGGGAAGATCCAAGCCCTCGCGAAGCAGGTTGATGCCAACGAGAACATCGATTTTGCCCTCGCGCAGCGTTCGCAGGATCTCGACACGGTCCATTGTCGCCGTATCAGAGTGCATGTAGTTGACCTTAATGCCGGCGTCGAGTAGATGATCGGTCAGGTCCTCAGCCATGCGTTTGGTCAGCGTGGTCACCAGCACGCGCTCCTTGCGGGCAACGCGCTCGCGAATCTCGTCCTCAAGATCGTCAATCTGGCCGCGAACTGGACGCACGTCAATCTTGGGGTCGAGCAGGCCGGTCGGACGAATAATCTGCTCCACGTCATTTTGGCTCACTCGCAGCTCATAGTCACCCGGCGTGGCCGAAACGTAGATGAACTGAGGTATCCTTGCCTCAAACTCATCGAAACGAAGCGGGCGGTTATCGAGCGCCGAGGACAGGCGAAAACCGTGTTCCACCAGCGTCACCTTACGCGAGCGGTCACCTTCGTGCATGCCACGAATCTGCGGCACCGTCACATGGCTCTCATCGATGATGCAGAGCATATCCTTAGGAAAGTAATCGATTAGGGTAAATGGCGGCTCACCCGGCTTGCGACCGTCCAGATGACGCGAGTAGTTCTCGATGCCGTTGCAAAAGCCCATCGTCTCGAGCATCTCAAGATCATAATCAGTGCGCTGCTGCAGACGCTGTGCCTCGAGCAACTTGTCGGTCGCCTTGAGCTCCGCCACGCGCTTCTCGCACTCTTCGCTGATCGATTTCAGAGCCGCCTTGACCTTCGGCTTCTCGGTCACGTAGTGCGATGCCGGCCATACGGGGATGGCCTCGTACTCACGAAGCATCTCACCGGTGACCTCATCGATCTCGGCAATCAGCTCGACCTCGTCGCCAAAGAACTCAAACCGCAACGGATGCTCGGCATAAGGCGGATACACGTCGACAACATCGCCGCGCACGCGGAACGTGCCACGTGCCAGGTCATAGTCATTGCGATCATATTGAATGTCGATAAGTGCATGGATAAAGTCATCGCGCTCGAGCGGCACCTTCTTGTCGACGTTTGGAGCCAGACCCGCATAGTCCTCAGGAGAGCCAATGCCATAGATACACGAGACCGATGCGACAACGATCACATCACGTCGAGAGAGCAGTGACGCGGTCGCCTGATGGCGCAGCATCTCGACCTCTTCGTTAATCGAGGAGTCTTTCTCGATATATGTATCGCTTTGCGGCACATACGCCTCGGGCTGATAGTAGTCGTAGTACGAGACGAAGTAGACCACGGCGTTATTGGGAAAGAACTCTTTGAGCTCGCTCGCAAGCTGAGCGGCGAGCGTTTTATTCGGAGCCATGACAAGGGTCGGCTTACCCAAGGCCTCAATGGTTTTGGCCATCGTAAAAGTCTTACCCGAACCAGTCACACCCAGCAAAACCTGATAGCGGTCTCCGTCCCTCACGCCCCGCACAAGTGACTCAATGGCCTTAGGCTGGGAACCAGCGGGCTCGTATGGAGACACGACCTTAAACGGCACATCAGCGCCCTCAACGCCAAAGCGCTTAAGTTCACCACCAACGCGTTCTACTTCAAATTCCGCCATGGATACTCCTAACTCATACATCTGCAGTATACGCAGGCGGTGGGCTTAGTCCTATACGAACCGATCGGGATAGAGAGTCTTATATCGAACCCAGGCATTATTGACGCGAATCAGATAAGCCTG